>CAZWGJ010000222.1:0-2520 GCA_964633375.1 uncultured Desulfovibrio sp. | reverse complement strand
TGGGCCAGAAGCGCGGCATCTCCGGCAACTGCCTGATCAAGTATGAGTTCTAGCCTTTGACCTCATGCTGCCCGCTCTCTGACCTGCTCAGGGACGGCAGTCCTCAATACGGGAGCCCCCTCAGCAGTCCGCCCCTTTCGCAGGACTGCAGGGGGCCCCCTTCATTTTGCCTGCGGCGACAGCCGTCCTGCAAAGGGTGCACACTTCTTGACGCACTGGAATGCAGGGGTGGACATCAGGTGACGCATGCCGGCACGTCTTTTTTATTCCCCCGTATCCCCCTTGCCTTTTTGCGGAACACTGACTATTTATAGCTTGTCCAATCTGGGGGCGCACTGGTTTCGACGGGGACGTGGAAGCCAGAGTAGCAGGTCGAGGCGCCGCTGGCCTCGTAAAAAGCGGCAACAAAAGTAATTGCCAACGAAAACGATTACGCCTACGCCTACGCTGCCTAGTCAGTGTCTGGCTATATGACTGTTCTTTAACGGTCTGGTCGTTATGGGTGACGCCCAATAACTTATGACGACCTCATCTTATTGGGCTGGCGGAAGCAGGCGCCGACCGGTGCTTTCGCGAGGATTCTACGGCTGGCTGGTCTCTGTGGCGCCTGACTGGTGGCAACCATGGAGGCGAGATTTAATATCAGTCTAAACCTGTAGAAGCTTTGTGTGGAACTTTCTCGGACGGGAGTTCGACTCTCCCCGCCTCCACCATCATGCAGATAATCCGGACCTTCGGCTCGTCAGCCAAAGGTCCGGTTTTCTTGTTTTCAGGGAGCATCGCTTTGCGTCTATGCGTGGAGACTGCCATCAAGGGCACTCCATGCCTGCCTCATGGCGCACCCTTTTCTGCCCTGAAAAACTGTCACCGCTGTGATAGAATTTCCCCCTGCAGCCAGATGCTCCCCTGGCGCACCTGCCCTCAGCCTTCCTCAGCCCTTCTTGCGGCAACCACCTGGAACAGCCATGATCATCGACAAAATGCGCATCCGCGGCGCAAGGGTCCACAACCTCAAAAACATCGACATAGACATCCCCCTGGGCAAAATCGTCGGCATTGCCGGCGTCTCAGGATCAGGCAAGTCCTCCCTGGCGCTGGGCGTCCTGTATGCAGAGGGCTCGCGCCGCTATCTGGAATC
Organism: uncultured Desulfovibrio sp.; assembly: GCA_964633375.1. Classification (GTDB taxonomy): domain Bacteria; phylum Desulfobacterota; class Desulfovibrionia; order Desulfovibrionales; family Desulfovibrionaceae; genus Desulfovibrio. The sequence continues at coordinate 1,382 of CAZWGJ010000222.1, read as the reverse complement.
CCTCTCCACCTACACCCGCCGCCGCATGACGCAGGCAGCAGGAGCCGATGTAGACGAAGTCCTCTATGTCCCCGCAGCCCTGGCCCTGCACCAGAGGCCGGCAGTTCCCGGCATCCGCAGCACCTTTGGAACGGGGACGGAGCTCTTGAACAGCCTGCGCCTCATGTACTCCCGCCTGGCATCGCACCGCTGCCCCAACGGACACTATCTTGCCCCTTCCCTGGCCGTGGCAGCCGAAAAGGAGCTGGTCTGCCCTGAGTGCGGCGCAGCCTTCTATGCCCCCTCTGCAGAAGAGCTGGCATTCAATTCCCAGGGCGCCTGCCCCAAATGCAGCGGCACAGGAGCAATCCGCACCATCGATATGGCAAGCCTTGTGCCGGACGACTCCCTCAGCATTGACGAGGGGGCTGTCGCCCCGTGGAACAGCCTGATGTGGTCGCTTATGACCGATGTCTGCCGTGCCATGGGCGTGCGCACAAACGTCCCCTTCAAAGAGCTCACTGCAGAGGAAAAGGAGATTGTCTACCACGGTCCTGCCGAAAAGAAGCACATCCTCTACAAGGCCAAAAGCTCCAACCAGGCAGGAGAGCTGGACTTCACCTACTACAACGCCGTCTACACAGTGGAAAACGCCCTTGCCAAGGTCAAGGACGAAAAGGGCATGAAGCGGGTGGAAAAGTTCCTCAAGGAGGAGGTCTGCCCTGAGTGTGCAGGAACCCGCCTCTCGGCAAAAGCCCGCGCTCCAAGGATTCAGGGGATATCTTTAGATGCCGCCTGCCGGATGACGCTTTCCGACCTGCTTTCCTGGGTGCAGGACGTCCCTGCCACCCTTCCCGCCCCCATGCGTCCCATGGCTGAAAGCATCTGCCAGGCCTTTGAGCACACGGCAAAGAGGCTGCTGGACCTGGGTCTTGGCTACCTTTCCCTTGACCGCTCAGGGGCGACTCTCTCCACCGGGGAGCTGCAGCGCATGCAGCTTGCCCGCGCCGTCCGCAACCGCACCACAGGCGTTTTGTACGTGCTGGACGAGCCCTCCATCGGCCTGCACCCGGCAAACATCAAAGGCTTGACCGACGTCATGCACGATCTGGCAGTCGACGGCAATTCCGTCATTTTGGTCGATCACGACACGCAGATTTTAAGCCAGGCAGACTGGCTCATTGAGATGGGTCCAGGAGCCGGCGCAAAAGGCGGCGAGGTCATAGCCCAGGGCACCATTCCCGGCATCATGGAAAACCCCGCCTCCCAGATCGGACCCTTTCTGGCAGGCAGGGCCAGGACGCAGCGCAGCTGCACGCCAAAAGACGAGATCTTTGCCCATGGGGCAATCCGCCTTGAGACGTCCCAAATCCATACGGTGAAACCCCTAGCGGCAGACATTC
>CAZWGJ010000221.1:0-2537 GCA_964633375.1 uncultured Desulfovibrio sp. | reverse complement strand
CTGCCAAAAGGCTTCATACTCAGCCTGCTCTGCCTGGACAGCCTGTGTTCCGCCGATTCTTTCGGGAAAGCCGCTGCTTTTGTACAGGGCAAAGCCTCCGGCGCCGACTGCTGCCATGCACAGGAAGAGAAGTACGGCCTTCAGCCTGCCATGGCTGCCATAGCGCAGGGGCGGTTCAACAAACCTGTACGTCAGCCAGGCAAAAAGGACAGCTGCAGCGACTGCCAGGCCTCTTGCCATAGGCGGCGGAGCGCCCAGCCAAAGGATGTGTTCAAAGGACAGCAGGGGCCAGTGCCAGAGATAGAGGGGATAGCTTATAAGCCCGATGAAGACCGCAAGCCGGTTTGAAAGCACGACACGGTTGAACCAGGCATCAGCGCCTGCACCGATGATGCAGACAGCCCCCAGCACCGGCAGCAGGGCATTCCAGCTTGGAAAGAGCGAGGACTGCCTGATGGTGCAAAGACCAATAATGAGGCAGAGCACGCCAAGGAAGGAGAGCACATCACGCCAGACCCGGGGATCAATTTCACTGCCGCGGAAAAGAACCCGGGAGAGGACCGCATTTACTTTTGCCACCCATGCCTCCCTAAGGCGGCAGCTCATGACGATCCAGGCCAGGATGCCTCCTGCAGACAGCTCCCAGACCCTCGTCCACGGTGCATAGAAAGCTGCTGTGGGATTTTGCAAAACTACGTACATGCACAGAGCGAAGGAAGCGGCAGCAAAAATGCCTGCTGCCCAGAGAAAATTGAGGCGTGCCTTATAGAAAAGCCAGAGCAGAAGCGGCCACACGATGTAGAACTGCTCTTCAACGCCAAGCGACCACAAGTGCAGCAGAGGCTTCAGCGTCGCTGCCCGGTCAAAGTAGCCTGCTTCACGCCACAAGACGAAATTCGAGATATATCCTGCGCCGCCTGCAATGTGCTTGCCCAGAGCTTTCAGTTCAGCGGGAGTCAGCAGGAGAAAGCCTGCGGTCATTGCAGACAAAAGAACGACGATGAGCACAGGGAAGATGCGGCGTATCCGGCGCTCATAGAAGTTCAGGAGCCTGACAGAGCCCGGAGTCTCCTCACTCAAAAGATTGCGGCAGAGGATGCCGGAGATGAGGAAGCCTGAGATGACAAAGAAGATGTCAACGCCGATGAAGCCCCCGCAAAATACTTTGGGAAAGGCGTGGTAGAGGACGACGGAAAGGACGGCTATTGCCCTGAGCCCGTCTACGTCCGGCCTGTAGTTCTGAGGTTTTGCAGAGTGCCTGGTGCTGGCAGCAGTTTTCGTGGCAGGTTCCATTGGGCAGCGGCTCTTTGTTTACGGCTGGAATGAAGAAATGCGTCGTCACAAAGACGCAGGGCAATCTGCTATCATACTGAAAGGAAAATGCAATAGTTCCGCGGACTAAAAGACGAATGAGGGTAAATTTCCCCCTCTTCCCTCCACACCTTTTTCACAGCCCCCTGGCTCTGAACAAAAAGGGACCTTCCCCTGCCCCCCCCCTCTTTCGGCAGCAGACGCCATGCCGTCAAGAAGAAGCGCAAAGGAAGAGCCCCCTGTCTTTAGCAGCCTGTCCCAGGCTTGCGCAGCAAGAGCGGATTATTTGGGGAAGACCTCGTCTATCGCCTTCAAAAGGACAGGAGCCACCAGCTTGGAGCCGTCCATGTTCAGGTGGTCAAAGTCCCTGTACAGCACCTTGTTCCCTTTAACAGCCGTGCACATATTCTTGTCGCAGAGCTGGTCAGCGAGGTCCACTATATGGACGTTGCTGTACTTTGGTGCGACCTCACGGATAAGACCTTCATAGAAGCGGCGGGACGCCCTGTCGGTCCACAGCTTCCTGGGGAAGCGGCACTGTCCCCCAATATCCGACAGCACAGGACGCCTGGCGCAGCGGCTGGGCTCAAAAGGCAGATAGGGGTTGTCAAGGACGATGATGACCTGCTTGTCCGCCTTCTGCAGCAGGTCGAGCGTCCGCACCAGCCCGTCGTGCAGGATCTTCCTGAAGTCCTTCTCCCCAGGGTTTCTCCGGTCAATCGCATCCTGATACGAGCAGTCGGGTCTGTGGGCAAGCAGCACGACACGAACATTTTTGTCCTCTGCAATGTGCTTGTAGGCTTCACGATGGCGCAGGTAAACGTCTTCCTTGATGCCTGGTATGCGGTTCTCCGAGGAAACATCGATGAAGGGGATGCCGCCGCTTCCAGGGAAGACTTCAAATGAATACCTGGAATCCGCCGTTGCCAGACCTGCGAACAAATGATCAGAATGGCTGTCGCCAATGATTGCGACCGTATTTTCACCCAGCGGCTTCTGCATCTTGCATTTTCTGCCCTGGCGGGCCCACTCAGGAAAGACTGCTTCACAGCGCATCCTTGCTTCCTGGCAGAAGGCATCGTACTCAGCCAGGGCTGCCAGTTCAGCCTGTGATACACTGACTCTTTCCGGAAAGCCGTCGCTTTTGTAGAGGGCAAAGCCTCCGGCACCTATGGCAGCCATGCACAAAAAGAGAAGTACAGCCTTCAGCCTGCCATGCCCGCCAA
>CAZWGJ010000220.1:0-2537 GCA_964633375.1 uncultured Desulfovibrio sp. | reverse complement strand
TTTCAAAAATTCTCTCTTTTTTATCGAACTTTTTGTCCTTTTGAGGGGAGAAAATTTCTCCGCCTCCCACCGGCCTTTAATTTTCTCTCTTTTTTATCGAACTTTTTGGTTCTTAAAAAAGGCGCTGCTACCTACCATTTCTCTCTGTTTCTCTCTCCAAATCAGCAGTTCGAAGCCGGTTTTCTCTCTTTTTTATCGAACTTTTCGGCTTTTCTCTCTTTTTTATCGAACCCCCTGATTTTTTCCTCTGAACAAAGTGCCGAATTTTTGAATCCACAAAATCCGTCCCGGAGGGATTTTCTCTCTTTTATTTCGAACTAATCGAATCTTTCGGGATTTTTCTCTCTTTTTTATCGAACTTTTGGGGTCAAAAATGCCTTATTTACGCGGTTTGTGAGGATTTGACACCTGAAAAAAAACGGTGTTAAAATCCATATCAAATATAGATATTGGGTATCTTATCAGCAGTCTGTCACGAAATCTTGTGTCTTGTTTCATCTAAGAATATCAGAGAAAGGAGGTCGAGTCCATTGTACAAAAGCTTTGCAAACCTGTCCAATGCCGCAGCGTGCACTCTGCTCGGTATTGATCTGCAAGGACGGAAGCTTGTACCCGTGAAAGACGCGGATAACAAGTTCCATTTCCTGTCTTCGGATATCCGGCTCTACCTCCTGCTTTTGTTCTCTTCCAACTCCAGTGACGGAATGACCGACCCGGTATCTGTAAAAGAGTCCGCTGATCTGCTGGCGGTAAACAGAAAGACTATATTAAATGCATGCTCGCGGCTGCAAAATGCCGGGCTTATCAAGGTTACACCGACTTCCTGCCCTGATGAGAAGATCTTTGAGGTCATAAACCTCGGAACATATACGAAACGGGGCGAAGGCGGCAAAGGTTACAGAACTCTTGATAAGGCGATATTAGATAAGCTCCTTCGGATCAGGAACATAAACCTGCTGAGGGTCATCTTTGCCGCGCTCATCTGCGGTGAACTTAACCACTTAAATTCGGCAGCTTCATCCATGAAGTTTACCCTGGAATATGACATATTAAAACAGTTTTTCCCGGTTTCAAGCCGCGTCAGCGACATCAGGCGTGCCTGCGATGATCCGGCAGTATCCGGGTTCTTCGAGATCCAGGACGGCCGCCATAAGAGCCGCATCCTGATCAAGCTCAGCGACGACTGCGATTCCTCAGGTATAAAGCAAGCCAAATATGCCGAGGCAAAGCAAAAGATCTCTGCGGTCATCGCCAACCTCTCTGAGAGCATCTACGCTGCAAACGCAGACATTAAGACTGACCGGTGCATCCACTTGACCAGTATAAAAGGCTTCAGGCCGCTCTCACAGATGGGCTTTGAACTGTTTGATTATATAAGTCCGTTCGACCAGAGCACTCCTCTTCCGCTTTTAGACATCAACAGCTCTGAAAAGGAAGACCTCTGCAGGCTCGCGGTTGAGTACGAGATCGACCTGGTAGAAAAGACGATCGGATACTACTACGTAAACTACCTCGTAAGATCACACTTCAAGAAAGACAAAAAGACCGGGCTTGGCGGTCTGATGCGGCGGATCCTCGAAGATATGACATCTTCATACCAGCAGATCCAGGCCGGATGATCAACCCTCATACATCTCGTATGGGGCTTTTTCCGTGTTCTTCTTTTCTTTATCCCTCTAAATTACACTTCATAATGCCACCTATACACCATCAGATACCTGATCATCATAGCCTCCGCTCTTCAGGCTTTATAATACAGCCCTTTTTTCAGCCTTTACTGTGGAAAAAATTCTGCATATACGGAAATAAATGTCGGTTTGGGGAATATTACCGGCGCATCCGGAATTTAACCTTCAAAGCTGTAATTTTATCTGCTCGGGAAAGCAAAAAATCAGCGCGGCATTTCCTGGAAGGCCATGTTTTAAGCCACTTTCCAAGCACTGCCGCGCCATATCTTTTATATCTTTAATCTCTTTTATTCTTTTGATGTTATATACATAAAGCTCCCGGATGAGAAAGCCCCTTTCATAGAAGCGCTCCCTAGATTTATGCTATCACACATCCGGTCAAACTTCACTGACATCTACCCTTACAGACGGAGGAAGTGTTAGACGATATTCGACGAATTAATATCTTTCAGTGTCTAAATAACTAGGTTATTCAGAGCAGAGAGTTAAGCTTCTGGATAACGTCTGTGATCCTCTTTCGCTCGATATCGTCGAGCTCTATATCTTTAGCCTGGCGCAGGGCATTGTTCTGTACCCGCTCAAGTCTTGCTATCGTATCCTGGAAGAGCATATGTTTTCCGGTATCGCTCTTATCGGGAGTCGGCTTGGATGAGTTTTTGATGGCCTTTTTGAGCTCTGCGATAACATTCTCGTAGACCTCTGCCTGCTTATCTTTGGATTCTTCTGTGCCTGCGGCAGCCTTATCGGCAGTTTTCGGTGTATCGGAGGTTTCACGGAGTTTTTTAAGCTCTGTACGCAGCCGGTCAAGCTCCGCTTTCTGGTCTGCATTTTCCTCAAGGAGCTTTGCAT
>CAZWGJ010000219.1:0-2540 GCA_964633375.1 uncultured Desulfovibrio sp. | reverse complement strand
CCGCCTCTCTTTCTGCATCCGGGGACATGCCGCCTTAAGCCTGACAATTTGCTGCTTGTCTTAGGCTGTATATTGACATAACAAAAAACTGTTAGTAAAGAAGACAGAACGACGCTGAACCGGCGTCCGCCAAAGCAAAACCACAACCGCCCTCCCACAAGGGGGAGCATAGGGAAGATATATGGAAAACGATCCTATGGACAAAGAAAATCTGGCCAACGGCCAGCCGGACAACGATTTCCTGGACAAGGCGCATCTGGACAACTATCTCGAAAGCCTGCTTTCCTTCTGCCTGGAGAAGAAGTGCAGCCCGGACGACCATCTGCGCCTGGGGAGCATTGAGCCGCTCCAGCCCGAGGAAGTTTTTGAGACGCCGCTGCCTGAGCTCTACAAGAGCTGCAAGACCCGCCTCTACACCGTCATCCAGGACCTGGGCGACTACGGCATGCGCCGGGACTACACGTTCCCAGCGGGGCAGCGCTCCCCCAGGGAGGAAGAGGAGATGCGGTGGCTTGAGGGATCGTTTGACAGCATCATCCCGCCTGAGAACCGCAAAAAGCGCGTCACCCGCGGCCGCAGCGAAGTGACCCCGCCGCCCTTTGAGCCCGAGGTGCGCAGGAAGTCCCTGGGCGCCTGCCTTGTCGCCCTGGTGGAGAGCATGAGGACGGACTGCTTTCCTGTCTGGCTTGTCCGCTGGCTCTGCCTGGACATGGGCTACAATCTGGACTGGCTGCTCCTGGGCGCCGGCCCCATGCTGGCCGAGTGGAAGGCTACGCACGGCGTAGAGCACAGCCTGCCGCCCTCAGGCACCAAATACGACGCCAGGGCGCAGCAGGCCGTCTATGAGACGGCCTCATCCCTGCGCGAGCGCCAGGCCCTGTCCCTGTGGCCCTTTACGGACTGGCAGTGGCTCCACAACCTGCGCGCCATGGTCAAGACGACCTACAAGGCTCCCACAACCCCTCTCCTCTCCCGCCTGACAGCCTGGTGGCGCATACCGAGCCAGCTGCCGCAGATGCCCAACATCCTGGCGTGGATAGACTGGCTGTCCGTGTGGTGCGCCCATGAGTTTATTGAAGGGACGCCTGCAGAAGGCTGGAAGCAGGACATCATCGAGCAGCTCGTGACCTCCAGGAACAGCTGCCTGCTCATCCTGGGGCTTGGCATGCAGTCCGGCGGCCAGTACCGCCTGGGCAAGTGCGAGCCGACCGTGGCCATCACCAGGCTGGCCTGGCTGGTGCGCATGGCAGTGGACCGCCGCGGCAGGGAGGGCTTTTTGCAGTACCTCGACCTTGTCAACGACGAGGCTGAGGCGCGCGGCTTTGAGGATCTCAGGGAAATCTTTGAGATACGCAACTGGTCCTCGCCCGACCGCCCCTTCCGCAGCAAGGCAGTCCATTCCGACGACATCGAGAAGCTCGACCTTGCCGGACGCAACATCCCCTGGGGCGTGCCTGAGGAAGTCAAGCTCGCCCCCCTGGCGCTCATAGAGAGGATCATGGATGGATCCATCCCCTGCGACGACGATGCCGACATAGTCTGGATACCAAAGAAGGGCAGCGCCAGGGCCGCAGCCGGCAGCACCAAAGAAAATGACATGAACGGTGACATGGAGGAAAACCATGGCGCGTAAAAAGATAACCGCCCCCGCTGAAGAAACCGCCCAGGAGACGGCCGGCATGGCTGCCGGCTCTTATGACCACGAAGAGCTGGACATCTCCCTTTCCGACTCAGTCCGCGAGGCAGCTGCCGCTGCCGCGCCTGAGGAAGACGAAAGCGACCTTGGCGAAGGCGCCATCAGCGAGGAAAACCCCTACGGCTGGGGCGAGGGCACAACACCTCCAGGCAGGGTGCGCTTCCTGCGCTTCCTGGTCTGGTCAACCTCTCCCAACCGCCTTGTCTCCCTGCGCGACAAGGAAGGCGAGCTGCTGGCCCCAGGCTACATGGCAGCCGTGCAGGCGACGCGCCCTGCCTCCGTCGTGATGGACGGGCTGCGCCAGCAGGCAAGGCAGCAGGGCATACAGCTCTACATCCAGAGCCTCTTTGTGCCGGTCGTCTATCCCGACGTTGTGCCCTTCAGGTTCTGGCAGCACACCACCAACCCCTTTGACCACACCCTTGTCAGCCTGCACTACCTGCACAAGAAGATTCTTGAAAAGCAGGTCCGCGGGCACTTTGCCAGGGCTATTCCCAAGGACAAGCGCTTTGTCATGAGCGACCTTTCCAACCTTCTGCTCCAGAACAGGATCGCCTTTGACGAGTTCTTCTCCAATCCCGCCAATTCGCAGTGCCGCGGCATAGTCTGGCGCGACCAGGCGACAAGGATTCTTGGCCAGGGCTGCCCGCAGTTCAGCCGCATCGTCTGCTACGCAGTCCTGCGTCCGGAATGGATAGTGGATGCCCAGCCTGTCTTTGGCGCCAAGGACCTTATAGGCAAGGACAGGCGCAAGGATCCTGAAGCCTGCTACACCAAGGTGCAGAAGCTTCTGGTGTGCACAGAGGCAGGCTTGAAGAGCGTGCCGGCTGAAAAGAAATAACAG
>CAZWGJ010000218.1:0-2543 GCA_964633375.1 uncultured Desulfovibrio sp. | reverse complement strand
CATGGATATGCCGCTCATGACGCCCGGCATGGACAGCGGCAGAGTCACGCTCAGGAATGCGGTCTTCCCGTCCGCGCCCAGGTCCGCCGCAGCCTCCAGAAGTGAGGGATCGAGGCGGTATATCGTCGTATATATGGGCAGGATCATGAACGGCAGGAAGTCATACGTCATGCCTATGACTGCATTGGCAAATGGATACAGCGCGAGGTTACCCTCTATGAACGTCAGCACTTCCTTGAGCGCCGTGATGCGCAGCGAGAAGTTGATCCACATGGGCATCACGAATATCATGACGACTGCCGACCTGCCGCGAAACCGCCCCGTGGCGAGGATATAGGCCAGGGGATATGCCAGCAGGACGCACACTATCGTCGTCACGCACGCCACCGCGAAGCTGTAGAGGAGCGTCCCCAGCGTGTTCGGATTCGTGAAGAATCCCGTGAAGTTGTCCAGCGTGAAGCTCCCCGTTGTGCCCGTAAATGCATAATACATAAGGACCAGGAGCGGTGCCGCTACGAAGACCGCCAGAAAGAGCGCATACGGGATGCACAGGTTCTTTCTCGAAAATCTCATGTTTTCCTCGTCCTTTCTTATTTTTTCAAGGCAAATGTCATCTTCTCAGTCGGTATGATGAGCCCGACGTGATCGCCCATGTTCCACAGATCCTCGTCGTATACTGCGAAGTCCTGCTCCTGCTCCGTATGGATGACATACAGGTACCGGTCGCCCAGATATATGAGGTTGCTGATATATCCGTCCACCAGGCCTTCCTCGTGATTGTCCGTCATCTTGATATCGCCCGGCTGTATGGAAGCCATGACCTTCGTCCTCGTCAGGTCGATGACCTCGCCGCCGGCGTCGATGATGGTGCCGTCCTCCCGGCGCTTACCGCCCGGAATGAGCTTCGTCAGAGACGCATGAAGGAGCTTGCCGTTATATGAAAGCCTGTATTCCCTGTTGATGTCCACAAGGAACGTGTTCGTGTGATCCTCGGTCATCATGATGTGGATGCCGTCCGGCTCCAGGCAGATGCCTATGCGGTCGCCCACCTTCGCCGATCTCGTGGACTGAGCCACGATCTCATTTCGCCCCGACTGTATGGTGATCTCGTAGTGCACGCCCTTGAATATGACGGATGTGACCGTTCCGCGGATGGTGCCCTGCTCCGGCGCCGTCAGTATGACGTCCTCGGGACGAACGACCGCCGTGATGTGCGTACCCTCGGCCACATCGTCCACGCATGCGAACTCGCCGCCCGCAAAGCGCGCCCTAAGCTTGCCCGTCATGATGCCCGTGAATATGTTGCTTTCGCCGATGAAGTCTGCGACAAATGCATTTACAGGCTCATTATATATATCCTCCGGAGTTCCTATCTGCTGTATCCTGCCCTCGCTCATGACCACGATCTTGTCCGACATCGTCAGCGCCTCTTCCTGATCATGGGTCACGTAAATGAAGGTGATGCCCAGCTTGTCATGCATGTTCTTGAGCTCTATCTGCATCTCCTGGCGCATCTTAAGGTCAAGCGCGCCCAGAGGTTCGTCTAAAAGCAGTATCTCGGGCTCATTGACAAGGGCGCGGGCTATGGCGATACGCTGCTGCTGGCCGCCGGAAAGCGTGGACACGCTCCTGTTCTCAAAGCCCTCCAGGTCTACAAGCGTGAGCATACGCTTCACCTTGCGGTCCATCTCTTCCCTGGAGACCTTCTTCTGCTTAAGGCCAAATGCAATGTTGTCATATATGTTCATGTGCGGAAAGAGCGCATACCTCTGGAATACCGTATTGATCGGGCGCTTATACGGCGGAAGGTTCGTGATAGAGCTTCCGTTCAGCAGGATCTCGCCCGAGGTCGGGATATCGAAGCCCGCGATCATGCGCAGCGTCGTGGTCTTGCCGCAGCCCGAGGGTCCGAGGAAGGTGACAAACTCCCCGCGCTTTATCTCGAGGTTGAAGTCGTTCACGGCGGTGAAGCCGTTATCGTCAAAGCGCTTGGTGACATTCTTAAGTTCGATGATGTTGGTGCTCTCTGTTGCCATAGCGTCTCCTTAAATATTCAGAATTCCGGTGGTGTGCTGATCCACAGGTACTTCGCGGGGCGGTTGCCTGCGTTGACTATGCGGTGCGTCTTCGTGGTGCGGTAATAGAAGCTCTCTCCGGCCTTCACCGTGTACGTGTGGTCACCGAAGATGACCTTGATGCGGCCGCTGAGCACATATCCGAACTCTTCGCCGGCGTGAGGCTTATCTTCGCCGGTGTCCTGGCCCGGCTCAAGCTCCACCAGCAGCGGCTCCATCTCGAACTTCTGGGCAGGAGGGACCAGCCATGTCTTCCTTCCGCCTTCTTCGTCTTCCTTGACAAAGTAGTCGTCTGTCTTAAAGACTATCTGCTCCGGCGTGCTGCTCTTAAAGAATTCCTCGGGTGTGACTCCAAGGCACTCTATCATGTCCATCAGTGTCACGACCGACGGCGACACCTGCCCCCGCTCTAACTGCGATATGAAGCCCTTCGTCAGCTCTGTGCGGTCCGCCAGCTCCTGCTGCGTC
>CAZWGJ010000217.1:0-2587 GCA_964633375.1 uncultured Desulfovibrio sp. | reverse complement strand
TTGTGCACCTGGGGGAGAGCCCCCATGACTGCATTCTTGATATGGCGCAAGGTGAGCTCCCCATTCTTTACAGAGAGCTGCGGGTGCATGGCAGGGGATGCGCCGGCGGAAGGCTGAGAGGAAGCCGTCCCTCCCTGAATGACCAGCACATTGCCCGAGGCGCTGGCACTGCCGGATGCTGACGCAGCGCAGCCGCCGATGACGGTTCCGACTTTGCCGCCCCTGATCACGATGCGGTTGCCGCAGGCTTTTGCTGTGCCTGATGCGGCTTCTGCCCTTGCGCCTGTAACAGAGGTGTACTCCCCGCCCTCTATGGTTAAGGTTACGCCGCTGGCTGAGGCGTCCTCTCCCTGCGCCAGGGCGGCAGTGATTTCTGAAGCAGAAGCTGCATCCGATCGAGAGATGGTCAGTTCAACGTTTTCCAGGACGGCCTGCCTGGGGGAGGACAGAAAACAGCCTGCCGTATTGGTGACCTCCATGGTGATGTGCTCTGGGTCCTGCAGTGTGTAGTCTTCCAGCGGCTGGTCTGCTTCCCCTGCCTTCAGGGTGTCGTGCGTCTTGTCGTTGCTCATAGCTTCTCCTCCGTATCCGCTTAAGGGGCTGCAGCAGCTGAACTGCCGCACTGCGTCTGATCCAGCACCGGCGCCTCTGGACGTATACTGCCGATTTTGCAGCAGCCAGAACGCCGGATGAAGGGATTTATACAAGCTTTCCCTATGCAATCAAGCATCTTGAGCTGGTTTTGACATTGAGCCAGCGCGGGCTATATCGCCCAAGGCTGCAGCTAAGAGGTCAGGATCCTTTTCTTCCAAAACGGCAGAAAGGTAAGCGGCTGCAGCTTCATCGCTGTCAAGATAATCAACAATGTCAAATTTTGAGTATTCCATTAGTTCTCCTTCTTTCATTTGCCATTTGCACAGCTTTTGCAATATCTATCAGTTCATTCTTCAAAGCAGTTTGCTTTTGCAAGTATTGTCATGGGTAAAAAAGTAGCTGTGCAGCTGCATAATGTCAACATCTCTGGCTCTTCCTGAACCTTTTCTTCGCAGCCTTCTAGAGGCAATGCTTGGGATGTGGTTTAGCCAGTCCCGTCTCCCGAGGACACCACTGAGACCGACTTCAGGCCGGCCAAAATCACAGCTGAAACCGTACCCCCTGAACGGATGAGCGGCACGTGGTCCCTTGACTTGCCGGCACTCTCAGGTATCTTCATGGAGACTGTCTATGCCATTCAGACCTTATATGAGGATGAGGGCGGACGTGTGAATGAGTATACTGCACTAAAAGCAGGAGGACGCAATGTCTGGAAGAAGTGTTTTTGCAGGGAATGAGGATTTCAGGGAAGTCAGAGAGAATGGTCTGTGCTATGTTGATAAGACGGCTATCATTAAAGACCTTGTCGAAACAAGGGGCTCAAAGGTTTCTCTCTTCACGCGTCCAAGACGATTTGGCAAGACATTAACGTTGTCCATGCTGAGGGAGTTCTTTGATATAGAGCGCAAAGACAGCAGTGCGTTGTTTGCAGGTCTTGCCGTCTCAAAGGACAAGGATCTCTGCAATGAATGGATGAACCAGCGTCCTGTTCTTTTCCTTTCAATGAAGGAAATGAAAGGAGAAACCTTTGCTCAGAGCTATGCATCATGCACAGAGTTATTTGCCACATCCTGCATGGAGCACAGCTATCTTCTGACTAGTCCTAAAGTCGATGAGCTTTTAAAAAGACGCCTGCATGACCTCTATGCCTGCAAAGCAAATGAAGCGGGAATGCGCCTTGCACTGCAGACGTTTTGCTTAGCCATGCACCAGCACTGGAATAAAAAAGTTATTGTACTTGTCGATGAATACGACGCTCCTCTAGCCAACGTACAGGCAGGGCAGGACTATGACAGGCTTGCTTTCTTTATTGGCAATTTGTTGGAATCAGGTCTTAAAACCAATTTTTCTCTCGAATTTTCCCTTATGACAGGCTGCCTGCGTGTTGCCAAGGAAAGCGTGTATACAGGTCTCAATCATGTCAACTGCTACGGCATTGACCAAGACCGCTACGCCGACAAGTTTGGCTTTACGCCGGATGAGGTGCAGGCTCTTCTGTCTGAAAAAAATCTCTCCCATAAGGCAGATGAGATCCGTGCCTGGTATAACGGCTACTGCTTTGGGAGCGACCAGCAGATCTACTGCCCCTGGGATGTCGTAAAATATGTAGCTGATCTGGGGACAAACCCGGCGGCAAAGCCCCAGGCATACTGGCGCAATACCAGCGGCAATGACATTACCAGGAAATGCATCAGCCAGAGAGAATGGCCTATTGAAAAAGCACTCTCAACGCTTATGCAGGGAGGGTGCATAGAGACAGCACTTGCTGACACCATGACCTATGACAGCATTACGTCAACTGAAAGCACGCTGTGGACGCTGCTCTATCTCACCGGCTACCTCACCAAACTCCCGGACAGCCAGCAGAACCATGACACGGATTTGATAAAGCTGCGCATACCCAATAAGGAGATCCGCACAGTCTTTGCCAGCGACATGGACCGATGGCTCAATGAGGCCATTACCAAGCTGGACTTAACGTCCTTCTTTACTG
>CAZWGJ010000216.1:0-2605 GCA_964633375.1 uncultured Desulfovibrio sp. | reverse complement strand
TCCAGCTCCTTCCAGGGAATGTCCTCCAGCTGCTCGGGGGAGCTTTCCGAATCGCATACATAAACCTGGCAGTGCTTCTTCTCCCGCAGCAGCTCGACAACCTTGTGCAGGGCGCTCGTTGCCAGCACCTTGCCGTTTTCGGGAACGACCTCCAGCAGCGCCTTCAGCGCCTCCCTGTCGGCCTCAATGCCGGCAGGCCCCTTTTTCTCGGAGCTTGCCACCTCAAAGCGCGGGTCGTGCATCAGCCCCATGTTGATGAGGCGTGCCTTGATGGAGGTCCGCAGGATGCGGAAGGCATACTGGATGCCGTTCACACGGCAGACCTCGTCCCCGTAAAAGGTCGGGATGGGGCGCTCCACAATCTGCCCGCCGCTGAAGACGACCTGAATGATGATTTCCGTATCAAAGTCAAAGCCGTTGCTGTTCAGGGGCAGGGGCAGCTTTCTTAAGCTGTCCACCCAGTACAGGCGGTAGCCGCTGTGGAACTCAGAAAGGTGCGTGCCAAGAAGCTTGTTCTGCACCACGGTCAGAAAGCGGTTGGCAAGAATTTTGTATTTGGGCATGCCGCCCTTGCGGGCGTCGGCAATACACATCATGCGCGAGCCGTAAACGGCGTCAGGCACCTTTCCGTCTTCAGCCTGCGCAAAGGGAAGAAGCAGGTCCGGCAGGCACTCGGGGGCGTACTGCCCGTCCCCATGGACCATGGCAACCACGTCAAAGTTGTGGTCCATGGCGTACTGGTACCCCAGCTTCTGGTTGCCGCCGTAGCCCTGGTTCTTGGGGGAATGCATGGCAGTCCCCTCGCACCAGAAGCCGGCAAGATGCTCCTTTGCCAGCTCAAAGGTTCTGTCGCGGCTGCCGTCGTCGATAACCAGGACTTCCACGTCATAGCTTGAAGCCAGGCTCTTGGGGATACGGTCCAGCACACTGACTATGGTCTGCTCTGCCTCATAGGCAGGGATGAAAATAAGAACTCGCAACATGAACCTATCCAGAAAAAGAGATCGTAAAAAGCCGGCGGCACAGGCCAAAGGCAGACATTGCTGCGCAGCAGAAAGCGGCGCCTCATACGACGGCGCAGCCCTGCAAAAAAAGGTGCGGCGCAAGGCAGAACATCGCATAAAAAGCATTTCTTTTTACCGACACTTGCCCCTTTCTGCAAGGTTTATGCCGGCAAAATGCGGCAAACCCCTGCCTTTTGGCATCGTACAGGCAGTTGCCTCACCAAAGCATATCCCGTATTAAGCCGCGTCGTATGCAGCCAAAATCACCGCCTCTTTCCGGAGCAGACCTATGACAGATGCAGCCGCAGCCCCCCTTCTCTTCCCCCTGGCGCTTCTCATCGACTATCTTTTCAGCGAGCCGCCTGCCAGGCTGCACCCTGTCGTCTTCATGGGGCTGGCTGCAGACCGCCTGGAAGCCTTTTTCCGCAGCAAGGCTTCCTCCCTCTCCCCAAATGAAGACAGGGGGCTCTTCCTGGCTGGGTCCCTTGCAGCGCTCAGCCACATCCTCCTCTTCGCCCTGCCCGTCCTTCTTGTCTGCCTCCTTTTGTCCAGCCTGCAGGAAGCTTGCGGCTTTCTCTTCGCCTCCGCCTGCCTCTGGCTCTGCCTGGCGCCAAAATCCCTGGCAAAGCACGCAGAGGACGTCTTCCAGGCGCTGGAGCAAAACGACATAAATAAGTCCCGCACCCTTCTTGCCAGAATAGTGGGACGCAGGACCGATGCCCTGGACAGGCACGCCGTTGCCAGGGCCTGCATTGAATCCGTTGCCGAGAACTGCACAGACTCAACGCTCACCACCCTCTTCTGGGGCTGCGCAGGCTTCCTGCTGGCAGGCTTTCCCGGTGCCTGCGCCCTGGCCTTCGCCCAGAGGGCTGCCAATACGCTGGATGCCATGTGGGGGCACAAGTCGGCGCCCTATCTCTTCTTTGGCAGAACGGCCGCCCGCCTGGACGACGTCTTCAACTATCTGCCGGCACGGCTCTCCCTTGTCTGCATCAGCCTTGCAGCCCTCTTTGTGCGCGGCGCTTCAGCCAGGGACGCCTGGCAGACGGGGCTGCGCTATCATTCAGCCCATGAAAGCCCCAACAGCGCCTGGAGCGAGGCAGCCTTTGCCGGCGCCCTGCACCTCAGGCTGGGAGGGCCTGCCAGCTACCCCGGCCTGGAGGTCAACCACCCCCTGCTAGGCGGCGGCACGCCCGATGCCGAGCCAGGGCACATCAGACAGGCCTGCACCCTGATGTGGGCTTCAGTCTGGATCTGCGCAGGCTTCTTCAGCCTCTGCCTTGTCCTGCTCCACGCAGCGCACGTCATCTGAAGCAGCTTTTCAGGCCATCCGTTTTAAGCCGGCGCATTGAGAGAAAAAGGCAGAGTTTTGCGTTTTTCCTTGTCTTGCAAGAGACCGTGCATCGCCTATAGTGGCAGCAGTATCAGGAAAAACACCCAGCCCGGATAAGGAAGTGCCGGCCAGGCCCTTTCCCGGCGCTTTTTCAGGAGCACGCATTTTGGATCACGGCATTCTTTTTGACCACGCACGCACAGCACGCATAGGCCTGCCTGAGGCCGTCTTCTGCCAGGGCAAGCCCAAGGAGGCCCTGCTGAGCCTG
>CAZWGJ010000215.1:2355-2633 GCA_964633375.1 uncultured Desulfovibrio sp. | reverse complement strand
CCGCAAGGCACGCCGACCTCTTCGACGCCAACAAGAAGGCGATGGAGATGGGAAGGGAGTACAAGTAAATACTTAGAAAGCATTGCCAAGCGGACAGATGGACTGCGTGCTTGCACGCAAGGACATCTGGACATTTGGCAACCAAGCCTGTATGAGCAAGTAGGGCGATAGCCCGGATTGCGAATACTGGCGTCGACTGCGGGAGTGCCGAAGGCACGGAGCAGCCGGCTTTCGAAGTTAAGAAAGGACAAGCAGCATGGAGATCAAACTCGAACAGG
>CAZWGJ010000215.1:0-2345 GCA_964633375.1 uncultured Desulfovibrio sp. | reverse complement strand
CATGGGCAAGCTCCTGGATGTCCTGGGAGACTATGACGAAGCGATGGTAGAAAAGGCCCTGGGCAAGTGCATCTCCGCAAGGCACGCCGACCTCTTCGACGCCAACAAGAAGGCGATGGAGATGGGAAGAGAGTTCAAGTAGCAGTCGGCTTTTATGTCGCATATTAACCGGAACAAACCGCCAAAGCTTGATAGCTGAGGCGGTTTTCTTTTGCCTATAGGAAGCTTCAAGCTTGTTTGAAGCTTGTTTGAAGTTATCTTGAAGTTTATCTTGAAGTTATCTTGAAGTTGACATTGAAGTTATCTTGAAGTAGACTTTGAAGTGCTTGAATGAGCATAGTGAGGACTGCGTCAGGAGGTGAAGCCATATGTTTCTGGAGGAGATCGACAGCAGCGCATCGATAGAAAATGACAGGTTTGAATGTAAATCAAGACTGAACCGTGACGATGTGGTTGGCTGGCTCAAGACCATCGCCGGTTTTGCCAATGCATCGGGCGGGGACTTCTACATCGGCGTAGAGGACAAGACGAACAAGCTCATAGGCTTTACCGCTGCTGAGGCGGATGTGGAACGCAACTATTTTAATAATCAGGTCAATGAACACCTTACTCCGAGACCGCGCATGGAGATGTCTTTCCTCTGGTATGAAGTGCGCGGATCGGGGCGTTTTGTTATCAAGGTAAGTGTGGCTGAATCCCAGGTGAAGCCTGTCATATTGAAGTACAAAAATATTCCATCGATCTTCATGCGCAGGAACGGATACACCGGCGGCGCAACATATGAAGAAATCATTGAGATGAGCATCAAGAGCAAGAACGTGCAGTATGACGTGCTTGCCTCAGATGTAGATTATAAGGCCGAGAACTTCACAGAGCTTCAGCGCTTTTATTCAGAACACAATGATGGGAAGAAGCTCAGTGAGAAGAAGCTGCGCTCGATGGGATTTTTTGATGAAGACGGAAAGCTGGCCAATGGCGCGGTTTTGTTCATGGATGGATATTCAGAGAAGAAGACCGAGGTCCAGTGCTCTGCATTTTCCGGCTTTAATAAGGGAAGCGAGCGGATCGTTACCATCAACCGTTTTGACGGCAATATCATCGAGACCATAAATTATGTTATGGACTTCGTAAGCCAGAGGATGAACCACTCACTGATAAAGAAGGATGACACAAGGATAAACATTGACGCCTATCCAAGGCGGGCGCTCTTTGAAGGCGTTGTAAATGCAGTGGCGCATCGGGACTATTTCCTTGATGGAACCCAGATCCAGATAGATATGTTCAGGGACAGGCTTGAGATATCATCGCCGGGCGGCTTCTACCGGGGAGAAAATATAGGAAAGACATATGATCTGTCCGGTATCATGTCCAAGCGTAGAAACTCGTTGATCACGGATGTTCTGGTTGCCTGCAATGTCATGGAGGCAGCGAGAACCGGATTTGATAAGATCATGGAAGAATATTCGGGCGTGGACGAGGAACACAGGCCGTACATATGGTCAAACTCGGATCATTTTACACTGGTGCTTCCGGACCTTACCTATGAGAAGGGCGTGCAGGAGGGAGACTGTCCGGAGCTGGTGTATGCTCCCATCGCGAATGGCACGGAGCACGATGCGGCGGTGCTTTCATACTGCTACAATAAAGCCCGAACCGCCTCTGAGATCAGTGCACATCTTGGCCTGAGCGACTCATCGTACTTCCGCAAGAAGGTTTTGAACAATCTCTGCGAGAAGGGATACCTGGAGAAGAGCCGGCTATCCCGGGCTGTGTACTACAAGACTGTGAGGGAGGTTGTTGAGCGGGCGTAGAAAAAGTAGTCAGCGCTTCGCAGCCATAACAAAACATATTGATCGTGCAAGGGGCTGTCGCACTAAAGCGGCGGCCTCTTTAATTGTACCCGGACACTCGGGCGGCTCACCGCCCGAGTGTCCGTATCCCAACCCACCCATACAAGGAAGGCTTCTGCTGGCGCAGAAGCCGGGCCGCCGCTTGCAGGGCGGGTTCATTATTAAGGGTGGGCAGATAAAAAGCCCTGCTGATGCGCTTAAAACGTAGACAACTAGGATCATTCCTTTAGACGATCCAGCAACATCTTATAATGTCTTTGACCTATATGTCTTCCTGCGTTTTGCAAGCCCTCTATACAGTCTCTGACATCAGCAGCTGTCAACTCACGTTCCTCATATGCGGCCATGAGGATGCCTACAGTTCCCATGACCTTAAGCCCCATCTGTGTTGCCACATCCCGGCCTTTGGCTTCATCCATAAGCAACAGGTCACTCTTCAGCTCGTCTGTCAGAACAATGGCCTCGCTTTCACCTTGATCAAGCCCTGTAGCCCTT
>CAZWGJ010000214.1:0-2645 GCA_964633375.1 uncultured Desulfovibrio sp. | reverse complement strand
GAGGATGGCGTCGCTGATGTCGGCCTGCATCTGGTCTGCGCCCCTGCGCGCCAGCTCCAGGAGTTCGGGCAGGTCCAGGGGGCGCAGGCGCAGGACGCTCAGGCGCGAGAGCAGCTGGCGCGTGACGGAAAAGGACGGGTTTTCCGTGGTGGTGGCAAGCAGGGTCAGCTTGCCTTCCTCCAGCCTGGGCAGGAAGAAGTCCTGCTGGGCCTTGGAGAACCTGTGCAGCTCGTCCAGAATGAGCAGGTCCACGCCCTGCAGCATGGTGCGCAGCGAGGAGATGCCAGCCTCTGGCGCAGAGACCCGGCGGTAGGGGCGTCCCGTTGATTTGGCGATGAGCAGGGCTATGGTCGACTTGCCGCAGCCTGGAGGCCCGAAAAAGAGCAGGCTTGGCAGATGCGGAGCGTTCAAGAGGGCATGGATGCGCTTTTCCAGGTGCGGCTGCCCCAGAAAAAGGTCGAAGTCGTCCGGACGCAGGCGTTCAGGCAGGGGGATGCGCTGCGTGTCGGCGCTTTTCTGCGCCGGGCTTGGCATCGCATTCTGCCTCGTGCCTGATGGGGCAGGCTGCGCAGCAGGGGGTGAGGTGAGGGAAGGTTCTTCTTCTGCCATAACAAGCCTTCTTCCTGGCGGACAAAATCAGTTTGAGGCTGCCTGTCAGGCAGGCGTGCCGTCTTCGTAGTCGGCAGCCTTGTAGCCTGGATCCAGGGGCAGGCCCTCCTGCATGGCGCAGGCTTTTGCCAGCTCGTCGCAGCGCTCGTTTTCTTCCTGCCCCTGATGGCCGCGTATCCACTGCACCTTGATTGCATGCCTGGCAAGCTGCACCAGCATTTCCTTCCAGAGGTCGGCGTTCAAACGCGGCTTGTGCGTTTTTTTGTCGATCCAGCCCATGCGCTCCCAGCCCTTGATCCAGCCCTTGGAGATGCTGTTGCCGACGTACTGGCTGTCTGTGTAGAGCGTCACCAGGCAGGGGCGCTTGAGGGCCTTCAGCGCCTCAAGCACGGCCGTAATCTCCATGCGGTTGTTGGTGGTGGCGGCCATGCCGCCTGAGAGCTCCCTGCGGGTGCCCGTTTTGTCGTGGATGAGTATGGCAGCCCAGCCGCCTGGTCCGCCGGGATTGCTCAGGCAGGATCCGTCGGTGTAGATGGTGACCGGTGTTTTGTCTGGGGAGTCTGGCATGCTGAACCTGCTTGTTGTGGGCTTTATGTCGTCTGATCTGTCGTGCTTTGTGTCGTAAAGTCTGTCGGGCGGAACAATCGGCTGCTGCATCGAAATGGACTTGCGGCAGCGCCGGCTGCGCCCTTAGAGCGGGGCTGCGTCCGGATGCCCTGGCTGCTGGGACGCCCACCAGTGGAGCCCTAAGCAGAGCGTTGCCGCCGTCTCGCAGCGCAGTATGCGCTGCCCGAAGCTGACGGCCGTGTAGCCTGCCTGCTTTAAGGCCGAGCGCTCGTTTTGCGAAAAGCCGCCCTCAGGGCCTATGACGTAGATGGTGCGCCCATCCTGTCCAAGCTCAGAGGCCGTGACCACAGGCACGCCCTCCTGCTTTTCCCAGGGCAGGATGTGGTGCTCAAAGGGGGCCGCCTCTTTAAGGACGTCAGAGAGGCCGCAGGGAAAGGCGCGCACCTTGGGCAGCCAGGGGTTGTGGCACTGCTTGCAGCCGGCAGTCATCTTGCCCTGCCAGTTCTCGCGCACGCTGTCGGGAAGCTTTCCCTGGCTGTGCTCGCCCTGCCAGAGCCAGACCTCATAGGCGCCCAGCTCGACGGCCTTTTCCAGGAAGAAGCCGCGGCGCACGGCCTTGCTGAAGGCAAGGGCTATGACGGGCAGGGAGCGGGGGCGTGGCGTGGCGGTGATATTGGTGATGGAAAGCTCTGTCTGCCTCTTGTCCGCATGAAGGACGACGGCGTCGGCGATGCGCCCCTCGCCGTCCAGGACGCGGACTGCGGCGCCTTCCTTAAGGCGCAGGACGCCGGCCAGATGCTGGCTTTCCTGTCCGCTCAGTTTGATGCTGCCGGCAAAGGCGGCCGGCTCCGCATAAAAATAGTGTGTTTCGCTCATACTGTACGTCCCGCAGGCAGGATTCCTGCGTCTATTGCTGGCGGTCCCTGGCCTGCTTTGCAGGCTGCTTTGAGGCCTTCTGGGCCTGCCTGGGCGGCTGCTTTGCCTGCTGGCTCTGCAGAATGGCCGCCGGCTTGGGCTTCCAGCCCGTGCGGCTGCGCAGGGCTATGCGGAAGTCGTCGGTGGCGGAAACCAGGGCGCCGTAGGCCTTGCGGATTTCAACGGCATTCTTGGAGGTGTTGCCGGGCTGGCGGATGTAGCGCTGGATGAGGTAGCGGTCCGAGGTGATGTGGTCCAGGCAGGCGATGACGTTTTCCACGATTTGGGGGAAGAAGTTGACGACCTCGTATTTTAGGTCCTGCACCACGTCCAGGGCCAGGGTGAGCATGCGCCTGTAGGTGATGGTTTCGCCCTTGTAGCGGCGGTTGCGCACCTCCTCCAGGACGCGGACCCGCCTTGCCTGCTGGATGTAGCCAAGCTTGGCGCAGACTTCTAGGTGCAGCTCGCGCAGGCCGGCGAAGATGTCGTCCTTTTCAGGGGAGAAGAGGTAGTTTGTCAGGATGCTGTAGACCTTCTGAAAGAAGTCGTCAGAA
>CAZWGJ010000213.1:0-2674 GCA_964633375.1 uncultured Desulfovibrio sp. | reverse complement strand
CCGACGCCTCGGCCGTCTGCTCTGCCTCAGCCAAACCGCCCCAGAGGGCGATTTCCTTCACGCCGTCTGTGTCCTCGCCGGCAAGGGTCACGCTGTTGCCGTTAGCCTTCGCACTGGTCTTGGCCAGGCTCTCGCCGCCGATCAGCTGCCTGCCCTCCATTTCGGCATTGCTGCCTGTCACGGTATAGACGACGACATTGTCCGCTGTATTGGCAGTCCACGTCTTGGAGGCATCATACGCCCTTGAGTCGTCGTAGTTGTAGGCACCGCCGTCCTTGACGAAAAGACCGGCCTTGGCGCTTCCGCCAACAACCTTCAAGGCCAGGGCTGACGAAACCTCCGCCCTGTTTTCCTTGGCTTCAGCCGTTCCGCCCTGGTTCGACCTCGTTTCTGCACAGCCCCCGTAAAAGAAGCTGGACTTTCCTGCAAAAGCGGCAGATCCTGTGGCATACGCCTTGTTCTTGCTCGCATTGACAGAGCCGCCGTAGCCGACGGCCAATCCGCCGCTGTAGTGGCCGGCAGACACGCTGCTGCTCTTGTCATCGTGCTCAACGCTCAAAATGTTGTTGGTGGCAGAGGCTGAGCCGTCTCTGCCCTGCTTTGCCCTGGCATAGCCGCCAGCCATCCTGTCCGTCTCCTTTCCGGACAGCCTGTATTTTTCGGTGGCAAGCTTCAGCTTGTTGTCGTCGGCTATGGCGTCGTTGACCGACAAGCCTGAATTGGCATCAGCCCTGCCGCCCACAATGTACTGGTACGTGCCCGGACCCGGTTTCGGGTCTCCGTCGTTTTCGCTGTTGTACCCGCTGACCCTGACTGAGTTGTCGCTGCCCTGAGCAGTTCCGTCCTTGCCCACGGCAGAACCGTCGTCTGCCAGCACCAATGACGGCTTCAGCGTACAAAAGCCAACCAGCAATCCTATACCGACTGTTTTCAAGCAAACCACAACAATCCCCCTCAGACAAAAGCAGACAGGCCTCTTAAAAACGCTGTATCCCAAGAGACATAAGCCTCTTTCTGAACGCTCCACGGCACCTTTCTGCTTTTCCGGGAGGGGTGGAGGCGGCTGAAAGATGCCAATGTACTTTTCCCTGCCTTAAAGAGGACACAGACAACAGTCTTCAGTGCCTCTTTCGTGCAGCCGGCTTTGCCCGCAAACCATAATCGGGCGGCGCATTCAAAAGTCTCCATGGAACGCAAGTCTTTCGTCCTTTGTATGCTATTCGCAGCTTTTTGCCAAGTAATCCGACACCTTGCCAGGACAATGGAGGGAAGCTATACCAATGGGACGACAGGCTTTTTTTCCTTTTGCCAGGCCAAGGAGAAAACCTTGGGCTGCCGCCCCTGCGCCCCCTTTGCAGGCTCCCATGACGATTGACGATGATTCTACCATCCCCAAGCACAACCTGCCGCGGCATGCGCTGGCACATCAGGGTCCTGCCGGAGGCGGCCAGGCATTTCTGGGTGCCGATACGCCCGCAGAAGGCGCCGCTTTCAGGACGCAGGCTCACCACCTGGCCCTATGTCCTGCAGGCGCTGCGCCTGCCCTACAAGCTGTACCTCGGCAGCAGGCCTCTCCTGCTTGTGCCCGTCTTCCTGTCCGGAGTCTGCCTGCAGAACCTGCTGGAATATGACGAGGAGGAACGGCACCCAAGGCCTGAGCCCTCCTTCCCGGCAGACCATCCCTCGGCCTGGCTGTCCTGCCTGCTCATCCTGCCGCTGCTCTTTCTGCAGGCCCTGCGCTTCTGGGCGCCCATGGCGCCCCTCGCCTCAGCCCTGGGCTTTCCGGCACAGGCTGAAGACTGGCTTTCCCTTTTTGCCTGCGACAATGTGCGCATGCGCCTCTTTCATGAATGGGCAAGGGCAGGCACCGCCCTCTTCCTCCATGCAGACGCAGCCCACCTGGCCGCCAATGCGGGCTTCACGCTGGTCTTTGCCTCCCTGCTCGGCAAAAGGACGGGATCGGGGCTTGCCCTCCTGCTCATCATCTGGACAGGCACGCTTGCCAATGTGCTGGTCGCCCTTGTGCGTCCGTACTTTGTCCTGAGCATCGGCTTTTCCACCGCCCTTTTTGCCGGCGTCGGCTGCCTGTCCGGCTTCATGGCCTGCTGCTCGCGCCCCAAGGCGCTCCTGCCCCTGGCAGCCGGGCTTGCCATCCTGGCGCTGCTCGGCACGGAGGGCGACAACACAGACTATCTCTCGCACACCGCAGGCCTCCTCGCCGGCATGCTGACAGGCTTTTTGGCAGCCGGCTTCTTCCAAAGGATGCCTGCTGCCAGGAGCACAGCCTGGCAGGCTGCCTTCTTCCTGCTGGGGCTCATTCTGCCTGTCCTGTGCTTTGTCCTCCGCCTGAAGGGCATCTGCTGAAGGCAGGGGTTTAAGACAGGCAGCGCCTGCCCTGCTGCCGGCGCATGTCCATCGCCTTCCTTGTCGTCTTTCTCATCGTCTCCTTTTACGAAAAGTCCGGAGGCAGGGTCTTGGAACTCTCGCATATTGTTGTTTTCATAAGCTGGCTTGCCGGCGGGTTCATATCCGGCGCCACCGCCCTGGGCGGGGCCATGGTGGCCTTCCCCATAGCCTCCCTGCTTGTGCCGGTGCACACGCTCATCCCCCTGGCCTGCCTGCTCAACGTCGTCATGTGCCTGGGGCTTGCCTGCCTCTACGGGCGCTGGTGCCG
>CAZWGJ010000212.1:0-2718 GCA_964633375.1 uncultured Desulfovibrio sp. | reverse complement strand
ATGAAGGCACCTGCCTCAGCCTGCTGCACTCTTTGTTTGCCGCCCTTGGCTGCACCGTACTGGAAGGACAAGACTGCGGCAGCAAGCCTTCTGCCCTGGAAGTCCTGACGGATGCACCGCACAGGCAAGAGGCTGTGCACTGGGTCTTTGAACTCAACAGGTGTCGCCTGGGAGCATGAATTTGCCGGCTCCTGCGAGTCCACTGCCTATGGCCATCCTGTAGCCGCCCCAAGCTTTAAGGGGGACACGGGCATGGGCGAGCTTGGCATCAAGATGACGCCTTCAAATGACCTGCCCCTCTCCATCAACTTGGGCGTCCAGAGCTACGTCGGCCAGAAGCAGGGCATATCCGGCAATTGCCTCATCAAGTATGAGTTCTAGCCGCCCAACATAAGCGCACACAGCATTTGGGGGAGCTTCCTGTCCTGCCCTGGCACACCAGATGCCAGGGCAGGACAAGGAGGATCCCCTCTCTTTTTGCAGCCTGGCGTCGTCTTGCCCTCTTCCAGCCTCTCAGCTATAACTGCCCTGCTGGAGAGCAGGAGCTGAGCTGTCTGACAGCGGCCATTCCAGGAGCCAGGGGGCTCCAAGGGGACCAGGATGCTGACCGCCTGCGCTGAAGCGGGGCTCTTTGCCTCCTCTCTGCCACTGCACAGGCAAACCACATCAAAAAAACCACCAGGACCAGACAGAAGGAAGCACCATGAAGCTGCCAATCGGGATTTCATCATTCAGCAGCATCCGCAGCAGAAAGCTGCTCTACATAGACAAGACAGACATCATCTATTCCTTGCTGAAACACAACTGGCGCATCTTTCTGGCCCGTCCGCACGGCTTTGGAAAGTCGCTGCTTGTCTCAACGCTGAAGGAGCTGTTTTCAGGACACACAGAGCATTTCAAAAACCTGAAGATAGAAAAGCTGTGGACTGATGCAAAAAAGTATCGTGCAGTCCAGGCAGACTTCTCCTGCCTCATGCATGCAGGCAGCATCGAGGCTATGCAGGAAGCATTTGACGAAATGCTGATCACAGATTTTGCTGATGCCGGCTTTGCCTTCAATCAAAAGGATTCCATGTCCCCCAGCGGGCAGTTGAGCGCATGGCTTCAAGAACAGCATGGCGACATTGTCCTGCTGGTTGATGACTATGATGCGCCCCTCACTGCCAATCTGGACAATGAAGAGCTGTTTTCCTTTGCCAGGAGGCTGGTGTCTGAGTTCTTCTCTCTCGTCAAAACCAGGGACGATGCGTTCCGCCTTGTCTTTGTGACCGGCGCCGCCAAGTTCGGCATGGACCTGACCTCCATGAACCAGATGACGGACATCTCCATGATGCCGGAATACGGCACGCTGCTGGGCTTTGCCGAGGAGGAGCTTGAGCAATGCTTTGGCGGGCTCCTGGAGCGGTCTGCCCAAGCCCGCCATGAATCCGTGCAGGAGCTTTTGGACGACATGCGGGAGATGTACGGCGGCTGGTGCTTTGACGATGAAGCTGAGACCCGCGTCTACTCCCCGTGGTCCGTCTTGAGCTTCCTGGCTGACGGCTCCGGGCGCATGGCGCCCTGCCGGCCTGGCAGCCCCGGCAGCGCCGGCATTGTGCGCAGCATGATGCGTGCCGGCCTTTTAGCCCCCGGACAGATGCAGAGGGAATACACCGTACTGAATACATCGCTGCAGGTCTGCCAGACCTCCGGGAAGATCGATGCCATCCCCCTGCTGTTCCAGGCAGGCTGCCTGAGCATCAAGGCCGCCGATCCATACGGCATTGCAGCCACGCTGGGCTGTCCCAACAAGGACGTTGCATCCCATATGGAACGTCTGCGCATCGAGGAGCTTGCAGCCTCAGACACACTTGCCTTCCTGGACAGAGGCAGCCTTTTGTCCGCTCTTGGGGAGCAGAATGCAGGCGGCGTGCTTGAGGGCCTCAACCGCTTCTTTGCAGCCATCGTGCCAGGCCGCTGCCCTATAGAGGATGAAGGCACCTGCCTCAGCCTGCTGCACTCTTTGTTTGCCGCCCTTGGCTGCACAGTCCTGGAAGAGCAAGACTGCTGCAGCAAGTCTTCTGCCCTGGAAGTCCTGACGGAGGCAGCGCACAGGCAATGGGCTGTGCACTGGGTCTTTGAGCTTAAGTACTCCAAGAACGGCAGGAAGGCCGCTGCCCTGCTGCAGGAGGCTGTGCAGCAGCTGCGGACCACAGAGCTGGGCAACCCGCACGGCGCCTGCCCTATCGTAAGGACAGCCCTGGTCTTTGACGGGAAAAAGAGGCAGATCGTCCGCTGGGAGCAGGTGCAGCCCTAAGGCTGCCGCATGGTCTGCGCCTTCGCCCCAAATTCCGGCCTTGCAGCCGCAGCAGGCAGAGAAGAGCCCCTTTTTAAGCACTCATCAGCATGCCCAAAATTTGTGCAGACGCTGTCTGCACAATTTCCCTCTGCACGGCAGACGGCTGCCGCTGCAGCCTTAAGGGCCGGCAACAAAAGTATTGTTTTTTCGTCCTTTCTGAATAAAAGTAGAGGTCTTACGACAGGCTGTGCCCGCAGCCTTGTCCACCCCGACAATGAGGACATCCCATTACTATGGAACAGAATACTACCGAGCAGAACAGGACTGAAAGCGAACAGCTTGACGCCATGATAGAGCGCGTTGTCGCAGCCCAGCGCAAGTATGCGTCCTACTCCCAGGAGCAGGTCGACGCCATCTTCCATCATGCAGCAGCCGCCGCC
>CAZWGJ010000211.1:577-2764 GCA_964633375.1 uncultured Desulfovibrio sp. | reverse complement strand
ATTTCTGTGATTTTATCCACGTTTTCTGCAACTATTCAAAAAAAGTAGAACTCAGTGAAGAAATTGCTGAAACAACACAGATATACCCCAAGCTCTCAAAATGTAAAGATTCTAAATTTACATCCTTGTATGAAATTATCAAGGGTTCTCCTTTATCAGAGATGACAGAGAAGGAATCTGGTTGTAGATTTGCCTTGGCGGCTCCTTTGTTTTTATACCTAAAGTCTGAATTCGCAGACGGAATGGAGCACAAGCCGAGTGAAGACCTCATTTCTCATTCTAAAAAAATAGGTGGCTTTGAGTGTTCGATTTCTGTCTACCTTCTTGGACTTGCTTTAGGCTATGACAAAACTTACGATGCTTTCTATGAAGCAACAGAATTAGCATTCTTTAAGAAAAAGATAGAAACTTCTTTGATTAATGAGGAAACTTGCAAATCGGAGTATAGCCATATTCCGTTTTCTAATGATTTTGAAACGATTGAAAAGGAGGCTGAACTTACTGACGAAAAGATGGCAAAGTCAAATGATATAAAGGATACAACAGCCGGACATCCAAAATCAGATAGGAATAATAATATAAATGCACAAGGAGAATTATTTGATATAGAATCCGATACAGGCTACACAAAACTTCCTCTCGCATGGATGCGGAAAGGCACGGGGAAAAAGGCTGATATTCAACCAGCTTATTCGGAACTAGAACTTAATAAGTTTAATGGACTTAACTATAAAAAAGTTGAAGTATTCAACAACGCAGTTAAAGAAATAATTAGTTCGTATGGTTTGGACCCAGAATCGGAAAAGAAACGTTTTTCAAAGAAAAGAAAATTAAATACATAGTACGCAATATGAATAAGTTTAATTATCAACAAAAAGTTGCTATGATGCGGATTTTGTTGGATATTATCCAAGCTGATGGTCGCATTGATGCTCGTGAAATGTACTACTTCGAACAATTGAAAATAAAATTTGAAATAATAGAGGCATCTCACAAAGACATAGAGGAGAAGAATTCTTTAATGGCTCTTGCTCAAGTTAAAATGTTTGATAGTGAGCAGAAGGATTATTTTGCAGATCTTATGGCAAACATGATAGTTGTAGATGAAGATATAGATGCCAATGAAGTGATGATTTATGATATTGTGCGTGAATTCGCTGGTATAACCAAAGGTTTTGATAGAACTGTTTAATTATTATACTAGAATAATTTGCACTTACTATATTGTCAGACTTTAAGCGTCAAGCCTAAGTTCAGGCGATTTTGTAATTTAGAAGCATCTATTCAATTGCTCTGCTCTTCCCGATTTTCACGGTTTTGGAGAACATCATCATCGTCATCGTTGGAGAACTTTATCGAGAGACTTCATGAAGTCACGATTGAGCATAATAGCAGGATTTATGTAAGTATACAAATTGCAAGCCAACCGCAATACCCCCGCAGTTGGCTTGGCCAGATTTTGGGGGTTAAAACAGGTTTTATGGGAGTTTTAAAATTGTCTGTCATTGAAGAACAGAACAAACAACTCAAAAACAAGATGAGAGTTGTTAGAGCTAAGGACAAAAGTGTTCGCATCAGCAATTGTTATTGTCCTTGTGAGTGTTTCATCAGAGAAGGCGAAGTCACTATGTGTGATGATGTTGCTTCTGCTGGAAGTTGGAACATTGATTAACAACAACTAATCACGGGAAAGTCATTGCACTATTAGTGCTTTTGACTTTCCTTTTTTTTGATGAATGTATGGAATCCATTGTTTTTCAAACTCAACATGGGAATTACTATCTATATAGTCCTTTGATGAAGTCATTGCTGCCTTTGTCAAAATGCCTTTATGATGAAATTGCAAATGAAAAGAACGCCAAAAGTATAGCTTTTAAAAAATTGAAAGATGATGGATATTTCGGAACATATACATCATCATTTAAAGGTATTGTTACGGGGTTTACGATTCATAATGCATTGGTAAAGTTATCCCAAATTATATTCGAAACAACAACTCTTTGTAACTTAAGATGTGAATACTGTTGCTATAGTGAAGGATACGATACTTTTGACAGCCGAAGAGAAAAATGTGGAAATCTGAAATTTGAAACGGCCAAAAGTATAATTGATTATTTTGTTGCACTTTTTCAAAACGAACTTCCATCAAACGCTCCCAAGGAGCCATTTGCCATTAGTTTTTATGGC
>CAZWGJ010000211.1:0-567 GCA_964633375.1 uncultured Desulfovibrio sp. | reverse complement strand
TTTGTTCTTCACAATGACAACAAATGCAATGCTTTTAGCAAAGCACTCCGACTTCTTGGCTCAACATAATTTTAAAATGCTGATTAGTCTTGATGGTAACAAGGATAACGATTCTTATCGGAAAACTCATAATGGAAATCCTTCATTTAATATTGTAATGGAGAACCTTAAGGCTGTTGATTGCAAATATCCAAAATGGTTCTCTACCTTTCGTTATAATGCCGTTTTTACAGATAGAAGCGACGTAAATGATATTGTAAAGTGGTTTAAGTCGCAATTTAATACAATTCCTAATTTTAGTCCTCTTCATATACCGACGAAAGAGGCTAAAGAAGGACATAGGATAATGTCCATGGTAAAGAAATTCGAGATTCCTAGAGAAATCGAGTACGAACCAAGTCTCATTCCGCAAAATCCTCTATTCAATCGAATTTTGATTTTTGGGACAAGACTTTTGCATAATTCATACAATAAAGAATTCCAATTACTTACAGGCGAAATATCAGAAGATAAAACTCTTCCGACAGGTACTTGTATTCCATTTTCAAAACGTTTATTCGTTAGCTT
>CAZWGJ010000210.1:0-2823 GCA_964633375.1 uncultured Desulfovibrio sp. | reverse complement strand
GACAAAGGCAAAGTATGCAGCTTTGTCAAAAAAAACATTCCGTGGCTTAAAAAGATCCTTGGGCAGGAAAAAGAGCGTGAGCAGAATTTTGTGCACACCCCTGGTTTAGAAGCACCTGAAGCCAATGAAAGCATTGAGGAGGCAGTTGCAAGGATTATTGCGGAAAACTTTCCTGAGGCAAATCTGCACGTCAAGGCCATCTACAGCAAAAGAAGAAAAAGGGAATGCCTCCGCGTTACAGACAGCAGCCATGTAGAGGTGCGTCTTCCCTACGGTGCAGACAAAATCAGCGTCTGCCTCTTTGTCAAGCAGTGCATTCCCTGGCTGGAAAAACGTCTTAATCTGGAAGACAGGCGTGCGCAGGAGCTTGACGGCGACCCTGATTCCGGCAAGCTGTCAGCAGAGGAGCTCAGCAGCCTTGCGCAGAAAACGCTCGACATGCTCAATGAGTACCTTCCTGAATATGAGGCAAGGCTGCATGTCAGCCACGGCAAGGTGACGGTCCGCGCCCAGCGCTCCAAATGGGGCAGCTGCTCGCACCTGAGAAGAACGCACAGCTACAACCTGCACTTCAACCTGCTTCTGGCCCTCACGCCTGAATACGTCCAGCGCTACATCGTGGTCCATGAGCTCTGCCACATCAAGGTGATGAACCATTCCGCCGCCTTCTGGGAGCTGGTGGAAAGCATTCTGCCCGACTACAGGAAGGCCGAAGCCTGGATCAAGAAAGAGGGCTGGAAATGCTTCAGGCGGCTGCCGTCCTAAGCCCGCGCCAGTCCTGACCTGCCCAATGCCATGACCAAGGAAAGAGCCTGCATAGCCATCGACCTCAAGTCCTTCTACGCCTCTGTGGAATGCCTGGAGCGCGGTCTTGATCCCCTGACGACCAACCTGGTGGTGGCTGACGAAAGCCGCACCGACAAGACCATCTGCCTGGCTGTCACCCCTTCCCTCAAGGCGCAGGGCGTCCCTGGGCGCCCAAGGCTCTTTGAGGTGAAGCAGAAGGTCGGGGACATCAATGCCGCCAGATTGCGGAATGCCCCGGGCTGCACCTTCACTGCCTCCTCCTGCAGTGCCGTGGAGCTTGCCCGCAACCCCTCCCTCGAGCTGGACTTTCTCACCGCCATGCCGCGCATGGCAAAGTACATAGAGTTCAGCACCAAAGTGTATGCCGTCTACCTGCGCTATTTTGCGCCCGAGGACATCTGCGTCTACTCCATAGACGAAGTCTTTCTGGAGGCGACAAGCTACCTTGCCGCCCGCAGGCAGACAGCCAGGGAGCTGGCCTGCGAAATCCTGGCTGCCGTCACAAAGGAAACAGGGCTGACGGCGACTGCCGGCATAGGCACCAACCTCTACCTGGCAAAGGTCGCCATGGACATCGTGGCCAAGCACGCCGATCCCGATGAAAACGGCGCCCGCATGGCAGAGCTCAATGAAATGAGCTACCGCCGCACCCTCTGGACGCACCAGCCTGTCACGGACTTCTGGCGCGTAGGGTCAGGGTACGCTGCAAAGCTCCTGGAAAACGGCATGCACACCATGGGCGACGTGGCGCGCTGCTCTTTGACCAACCAGGACCTGCTCTTTCATCTCTTCGGCGTCAATGCCGAGCTGCTCATAGACCATGCCTGGGGCTATGAGCCCTGCACCATGGCGGACATCCATGCCTACACCCCGCAGAGCCGCTCCCTTTCCCAG
This sequence comes from uncultured Desulfovibrio sp., assembly GCA_964633375.1. Lineage (GTDB taxonomy): Bacteria > Desulfobacterota > Desulfovibrionia > Desulfovibrionales > Desulfovibrionaceae > Desulfovibrio. The sequence goes on along the minus strand of CAZWGJ010000210.1, from coordinate 1,122 downwards.
GGGCAGGTGCTGATGGAGCCCTACTCCTTTGACGCAGCCAGGATCATTGTCCGGGAAATGGCGCAGGACCTGGCCATGGACCTGCTGGACAAGAAGCTGGTGACAGACCAGATCGTGCTGACCATAGGCTATGACGTCCAGAACCTGCGCCCGGCATCCAAAGGAACCGCCTACAAGGGGCCGGTCGCTGCCGACCGCTGGGGGCGCAAAAAGCCGGCCCACGCCCATGGAAGCCGCAGGCTTGAGACTAAGACCTGCTCTGCCAGCCTCATCACCGAGGCGGCGCTCAGCCTCTACGATTCAATCGTCAACGCTTCCCTGACCATACGCAGGGTCACCATTGCAGCCGCCCATGTCCTGCAGGAGGAGGCGCTGAAGCACTCCTGCTGCCTGCGCGAGCTCAGCCTCTTCCCCGAGTCCGAACAGGAGAAGGAGCAGAAGCGCTTAGAGGAGCAGCGGCTTGCCAAGGAGCGCAAAAGGCAGGAGGCCATGCTCAGCATACGCAGGAAGTTCGGCAAAAATGCCATCCTCAAGGGAACAAACTTTGAGGAGAAGGCGACAGGGCGCCTGCGCAACGAGCAAATCGGGGGGCACAAGGCATGAAGGGCTTTCCGTATGAGGACATCATCAACCTTGTGCATCCTGAGCCCAGACGGCGTCCGCGCATGCCCATGACGGCCAGGGCGGCCCAGTTCGCCCCCTTTGCCGCCCTGACAGGCCATGAGGAAGCCATACGGGAGACAGCCAGGGAAACCACCCAAAGGCCGGTGCTCTGCGAGGAGGCGCTGGCCGAGCTCAACAGAAGGCACCATCTGCTTATGCAGCACCTGGCAGAGCACCCGTTCATCCGCCTGACCTTCTACCTGCCGGACAAGAAGAAGCCCGGCGGGGCAGTCCTCACGCATGAAGGCAGAGTGGAGGCCGTGGACGAAGCAAAAAGACGCCTTCTCTTTGCGGATGGGACAGCCGTTTCCATGGACAATGTGCTGGCTGTGGACGGACCGCTTTTTCCGCCGGCATAAGGCCGGCTGCCGCCGCCGTCCTCCCCGCGCCCTTTTCGTCTTTTCCAAGGAGTCTGCCATGTTCAAGCTTGTCTCGCCGCACCAGCCGACAGGGGATCAG
>CAZWGJ010000209.1:0-2829 GCA_964633375.1 uncultured Desulfovibrio sp. | reverse complement strand
GCGCATGGCTTCATGGATGCGCTGCGAGCGGTCGTAGGAGCGGACAAAGAGCATGCCCAGCAGCATGGCGTAGGTCTTGTAGGTCGCAAGGTTTGTCCGGGGCACAAAGCCCCGCAGCATGGCAGAGGTGCGCAGGCTGCGCCATTCCTCTCTCAGCACAAAAAGATAGCGGTAGCAGAGCAGCAGCAGGGCTGTCAGGCGCGCAGGGCAGTGCAGGGCGTTCAGGGCGGCGCCAAGGGCAGGCAGGGGCATGCCGCAGACAAGCGCCAGAAAGACCAGCAGCATGGCGTTGGCCTTCACGGTCACCAGAACGGCCAGGTTCAGCCCCTCCTTGGTGACAGCAATGGGGCCCAAGGCTGCCAGCGTCTCTCCCGGAACGGACCAGGGCACGGTCAGCCAGAGAAAGGCAATGAAGGCGTTGACCACCAGCAGCCTTTGCAGGGAGGGGATGAGGCGAGCCTGGGAGAATAAGAAGAGCACCAGGGCTAGCAGCAGGGCAGCCAGGGCTGCCGCCTGCTCTGTCAGACCTGCTGTGGCAAGGCAGAAGAGGACGGCGCCGGCAAGCCGTATGACCGGATGCAGGGGAGCACCGGGCTCTTTAGCCTGGATGCAGGTGCAGGCGCTTGCTGCAATCATGACTGCCTCCTCTTGAAATAGGCTGCTATGCCGCACAGGCCGACAATCCAGCCAAGCCCTCCGAAGATTTCTTTGAGGCCCGGCTCCTGCGCCTTGTGCAGCTCTTTGCGAAGCTCTGCAACCTCCCTGTGCAGGGAGGAGAGCTCGCGCAGCAGCGTTTCCTGCAGCGTCTCTGCCTCAGACTCCCTGACAGCTGCCCTGCCGGACTCATCGTCAGCTTGTCGTTTTTCCTGCGTTCTGCCGGCATCAGGACCAGCATTGCCCGCCTTTTGAGCCAGATTCAGCTCTTCCGGCTCAATGGTCCAGCTGCCAAGGTGCCCGGATCCGGCATTGACCTGCAGCAAAAGCCCTTGAGGGCTCTTTCGCATGGCGTCTGTCAGGGCAATGGTGCAGCGCCCATCATTGTCGGTGGCAGCCGAGGCGAGCTCAGTTTTGCCTGCCGCATCAAGGACTGCGACCGGGCTCTTCTTTGCAGGCTGTCCGCTTGAAAACGTACATTCCACGTTGATCTGATCAGCATCCAGCCAGGCAAAGATGTTGACCCTGTGGGCATAGGCGCTGGAGGAGAAAGACAAAAACAGGCAGCATGCCAAAAAAGCCGGCAGCAGCCGGATGTGGGGAGGCTTAAGCAAGGTCGGAGTCCCCCTTTGGGGAAGGAGTGGAGAGCTGCAGCAGTTCAGGGCGTACTTTGCTCAAGAAGCCAAGCAGAAAGACAGCCAGGAACCCTTCCAGCACCATGACCGGCAGGTGGGCTAAGAGCAGAAGCTTTGCCGACGGCAGAAAGGCTTCATTGGCCAGCGCTAATGCTAGGGCTGTCAAAAGGGCGGATCCTGCCACAGAAAGGGAGCCGCACAGAAAGCCTGCCAGCTGTCTTTTGCGGGGGGATGCCGAATGAAGCATCTTCTTGAAGGCATAGCAGCACAGGACTGCCGGCAGCGCCATGGTGAGCGTATTGACGCCAAGCGTCGTAATTCCGCCGAACTGAAAAAGGACAGCCTGCAAAACAAGAGCCACGCAGATGGCAGGAAAGGCTGCCCAGCCAAGCAGCATGCCGATGCTGCCGACAAGCAGCAGATGCACGTTGCCGGGACCCAAAGGCACATGCACCAGCGATCCGACAAAGAAGGCGGCAGACAGGATGCCCGTGGTCATAAGCCGGCTGTCGTCCTTGAGTGCACGCAGGCCCAGGGCAACGCCGCAGGCGGCAAGGACTGCGCCTGCAGCCAGGACCTCAGGGGAGAGAACTCCTTCAGATATATGCATTGCGTGACTCCGTGCCTATGGATGGGACCTTGACTATGCCTGGCTGCACTAAGCGGGTGCTGTCAGGCAGTGCATGAGAGGCAGTAGTAACACTTTTTTTGAAAAAAGTAATACTCTTGCCTGAGGACAGGGGCGGCATGGATGCCGGACAGCAGCGCCTTGCATGATGCAACCAATTGTTATTGCGTCGTTTTCTCTCTGAAAAAGGATTTTGTTCAGATTTTTCAGAGCACCTTCCCGCAGGGAAGCTTCCTGACTGCCTGCCTTTCCGCCGTGCCGTGGTTCTCTGCTGGAAACTGCTTGCTAAGATGTGGAAATTATGGAATTATTTCTTTCCCGCAGACGTCTCATCGTGTGCTGAACGCAACATCATCGGATAAAGGACGCTCCCTCTTGGGGGCATGGATTGCAGCTATGTCTACTAAATCAGTCATTTCAACACCTTCTGCTCCGGCTGCCATAGGACCCTACAGCCAGGGCGTCGTCTCCAACGGCATCTTGTTCTGTTCAGGACAGATTGCCATTGATCCTGCCACAGGAAATCTGGTGGCAGGGGGCATTGAAGCCCAGGCAGAGCAGGTCTGCAAAAATGTCCTGGCTCTGCTTTCTGCTTCAGGCCTTGGCGCTGAAAGCGTGCTCCGCACCACAGTCTATCTTGCGGACATCAAGGACTTCCCTGTCGTAAATGAAATCTATGCCAGGTATTTTGCGGAGCCGTATCCTGCCCGCTCCTGCGTCGCCGTGGCCGCCCTGCCCAAGGGCGCCCTGGTGGAAATTGAGGTGACAGCCGCAGCCAAGTAGCTGTACTGCCCCAAAAATTAAGGAAAAGCCCTGTCCTGCACTCTTCGCAGCAGGACAGGGCTTTGTCTTCCTTTTTCTTTAGCCCTTGCCTAAGCGGTCCATGCGGTAGGTGCCGTCCATGATGGGCTG
>CAZWGJ010000208.1:0-2872 GCA_964633375.1 uncultured Desulfovibrio sp. | reverse complement strand
TCTATGGTCCCTCCAGGACTTGCGGGCCGCTCACTGAACAATACGCTGCAGTTCTTATATGCTTTCCTAGCGCTTAAACGCAGAATAAGACTAGGACAAAAAGAGCCAAGCGGGGCGTCTCCCATCCCAATCCTGTTGCAAACGCATCTGAACTGATTCTGTGGCCGACCTTCTATAGTCCCTCCAAGACATGCGGACCGTCCACTGACAAAACGCTTTACAGTTCCTTAAAACTGTCTTCTCCAGTCTCCCAGGTCAGAAACTGACCGGTTTCTCCGTAGGGTATGCCCGATACTGTCTGCAGGTGCAGGCACCTGTTCAGGAAGTTCTGCCAAACCTAGGATGTGATGCGCTTTTGACGCATGACAAGATCTCTACACTTTCACTATCTAAATTACAAGCCTTTTTTGTTAAAGACAAAAAAATTCTGTTTTGCTGCCAGCCTCTGTGCGCTGCATGCAAAAAGTTTCCCCAGCAGTCCGGCGTCAAAAAGGCATGACCATGACCTGCCGCATTCGGCAACGTTCCGTGCTGCGGTGTTCTTCCGCCCTCTACTCTGCGCGGCAGGATCTACCCGTCAGTCCGTCAGCCCATCCGGCTGCTGCTTGTGCTCATTCCGCACGATGACATAGCCGCTGTTCTCCCAGACAACTGGTCCTGCCATTTCTGTGAGAAGAGCCCGATCCTCAGGCCTGTCCGACACGATGTAGTCCGCACCAGTCTTGATGCCGGCGGCAATGTAGGCTGTCGGCGACTTTGCCAGGTCCTTCAATACGGCCTCCCACCTGTGCAGGGCAGGCAGGTTCTTGGCATAGTAGAGGTAGCAGGCGTCCTTCCAGCACCATGTCAGAGAGCGCCTGGCAAGGTATCTGACAGCCTGATCCTCCAGGGGGGTAAAAATGGTCTCATCAGGCTTTGTAACTTTCTGCAGGGCCGTGAGCATCTCGTACCTGGCAAGCTCCTTGGCATACGCTTTCTCATAGCGGCCTTCATCCAGGGCAAGCCAGTACCAGGGCAGGCTCACCCTGGCCATCGTGTGCAGCCCGCCCAGGAAGAAGCCCAGGCAGACGCCGGCGCAGAACACGCCGCAGGCATACTTTTTCCAGTCTGTCCTCTGCCTGCACAGACGCCAGAGCAGGTTGCAGCCAAGAAAGATCAAAAACATCCAGAAGAAGGGAAGGAAGCGGTGCACCCGCACCAGGTCAAACTCAAGGTGCACGCGCCCCAAGGCGCTGCTGATGAACTGGTCCGCCAAAAAGATGGCTGCAACAATATAGACGCCTGCCGTCCACAGCCAGATATGGCGGCACAACAGCCTTTCCTTCTCATTGCCGTATCTGGCCAGAAGCCATGTGGCGCCAAGGGCCAGGGGCAGGACGGGCAGCAGGGTGTACTGCTTGTAGAACTGCAGCATGCCCTGGCCGAAATCGGCGTATTCCCTGTCAAAGCGCGTCCGCAGTATCTCCTGCATGTAGGCTACTTCATCGGGTGACAGCGTCATCGACGAAGAGTGCAGATAGGTTGCCGCATAGGGCAGGATGCCGACAAGGAAGCACGCGCCTGCAACACAAAGCCACATTATGTGCCTGCCCATGGGACAATTTTCATCCTTGCTGAAGGCCAGGCTCAGCCAGATGCCGGCTGCAGCAGGCAGGGCGCTCACGGGGTGTATGTAGACCGTGCCAGCAAGAAGGAAGAGCAGCAGCGGCCAGCAGGCCCGTTTCTTCAGGAGGAAAAGCAGGGCGCACAGGAAAAGGGCGTAGAAGCCGTTGAAGATGACGCGCGGCGTATAGTCCTGATAGCCGGCTCCCCAGTACGTCCCCCACGGCGTCCAGTAGCACATGCCGGTCAGGATGGAGAACAGCAGGGCCTTCCACGGGGCTTCAAAGACGACTCTGCCCAAAAGGTAAAAGGCAGCATAGTGCAGGAAGACCACAAAGCCGGTCAAAGACAGGTACGCCAGGCCGCAGTTTCCGTTCAAAAACTCTTCAGCAATCCAGGCGACGAGCCTGACCAGAGGGGTTACATGGGTTGCAAAGTTGCTGGCAATGCCAAAGGAAAAATCATTGGCAAAGGCCTCGGGGCTGCCCAGGGCGGCAGCTATGGAGCAGTACATGGCAGGATCCGTCGCAAGCACTGTGCCGTGGATGGACGAGCCTATGCGCCCGAAGTGCATGAGCACTGCAAAAAGCAGCAGACCTGCCAGAAAGAACCAGTCCTGTTTAGTGAATTTCCAAGCCATACTACTCCCAAACGCCCAGGCAGACTATCGCCTTGCCATTTTCAGCAGCGCCTCTGCATCAGGCACCCTGTGCGCCGTCATAATGAAGCGCCAGGCAAAAAGACCTGGCAGCAGCCTGGCCAGCGGCTTGTTGACGCAGGTCAGGATCTTGGCAGCCGCGCCGTCGCCAAGGGATCGTGAAAACGGCGCAGGCGTCATCTTTTTGTCGTCTATGGGAAAGCCTGTTGTGATGAGAAGCTTGGAGAGGGAATGCAGGGAGAAGAGGCGTCTTGCCTGCACCGACGGCCTGTCGTGCCCGCCCCTGTTGAGGCGTCCCAGAAGGAACATCAGGCGCGTTGTAAGAAATGCAATGTTGCTGCAGCAGGCTGCAATGCGCACAGACTCATTGCCGTCAAGCATTTTATGCAGGCTGCGCAGGTACGCCACGGCGCTTCTCTGCCGCTCCAGCACATCCAAAAGCAGGACTGCGTCCAGCTCCTTCCAGGGAATGTCCGCCAGCTGCTCAGGGAAGCTTTCCGAATCGCACACATAAACCTGGCAGTGCTTTTTCTCCCGCAGCAGCTCAACAACCTTGGGCAGGCCGCTCGTTGCCAGCACCTTGCCGTTTTCGGGAACGGCTTCCAGCAGCGC
>CAZWGJ010000207.1:0-2881 GCA_964633375.1 uncultured Desulfovibrio sp. | reverse complement strand
TTGTATGTAATTACAAGCACTTGGTGGGGGGGGTAGAGCTTTTCTTCATGGAAATGTGAGATGCGAGGTAAAGAGAAATGGAAGCAGAGAACAGGCTGTTCGCGAAAGTTTCTCTGAGCAAAAAGAGCCATGGACAGATAGTCTGCGCAGAGTCCTATATACGCTGAACATGCCTTTGAGCAACCATTCAGAGGGAAAGATCCGTTCTGTTGCCGGTGCCGGAAGGCTCTTCCCCAATGCCGCAAATTGCCGTATGTACTCCTCATCAGTACTGGTTCGTTTCGGGGGAATTTTCCCAACATTAAGATGGAGTACGTTTACGTGGCACAGGCAGCAGCAAAAAACAGCAGCAGGGCACGCGGCAGAAGTTCAGGCGAGAAAAGGACAGGCACAGGCCAGGCGAGAAGGAGCGTTCCTGTCACACCGCCGGATGCGGCAGACATAGCCAGGCGCTTTGCAAATGCGACGGTCTATCTGGCAGAGAAGCACAGCATAGCCCTGGCGCTGGCTGACGCCCTGCCAGGACACACGGTCAGGAAGGGCGGCTATATAGAGCGCGGCAATGCGCTCATCACCTGGCTGTCCGGGCATCTTTTGGAGCAGGCTCCGCCTGAAGCCTATGATCCGTCCTTCAAGACCTGGACCAGGCAGACCCTGCCTATAGTGCCCGGGAGCTTCAAGCTGCTGCCGCGGACTGACAGGGGCATACCCCAGCAGCTGGAAGTCATCAAAACGCTTCTTTCCATCTGTCCTGTCGCCGTGAATGCGGCGGACTTTGACCGTGAGGGGCAGCTTCTGGTGGATGAGGTGCTGGAGCTTTTCCAGTACAAGGGCGAGGTGTTGCGGCTGCAGACCAAGGCGCTTGATGCGGTGAGCCTGCGCCGCGAGCTGAACCGCCTTCGTCCCAATACGGACTTTGTCGGACTGCGTGATGCAGCCAGGGCAAGATCGCAGCTGGACTGGCTTGCCGGCATCAACCTGACCCGTGCCATGACCATACATGGGCGGGAGCTTGGATCGGCAGGACTGCTGTCCCTTGGGCGCGTGCAGACGCCGACGCTGGCGCTTGTGGTTGACAGGGACCTCACTATAGAAAACTTTGTGCCCAAGCCTTTTTACAAGCTTGTCTGCCCCTTCAGTGCAGAGAAGGGCGAGTTTGTCACTCAGCTTGTGACCAATGCTGACATGCCGGGCGTTGATGAGGAAAAGAGGCTGGTTGACAGGCAGGAAGCAGAGCGCATAGCTAAGCTTGTCTCCGGCAAGGAAGGCGTTGTCAAAAAGGCGGAGAAGAAGCTGGTCAAGGAAGCAGCCCCTCTGCCGTACAACTTAACCGAACTGCAGAAGGAGGCATCTGCCAGATACGGGCTGGGAGCCCAGGACACGTTGGCAGCAGCCCAGGCGCTTTATGAAGGGAAGTTTGTCTCCTATCCCCGTACAGACTGCCAGTACCTGCCAAAGGAGCAGTTTGCCGACGCAAAGGACGTTTTGGCCGCCGTGCAGCAGTGGGAAGGCATGGCTGACATGGTTGACGCCTGCGATTTGACAAGGCAGTCGGCTGCCTGGAATACCAGCAAGGTCAGCGCCCACCACGCCATCATTCCGACAACGGTGGCAGCGCACAACCTGTCTGACCGCGACGCCAAAATCTACGCCATGATCTGCCGCCGCTACGCCTGGCAGTTTTTGCCCGAGCATCTTTTCCACAAGACAAAGATAGAGGTGGAGTGTGAAAAGTATCTCTGGCGTGCCAACGGGCGCATTGAGCAGAGCCCCGGCTGGACTGCCTTCAAGGATGCTGCGAGAGGCAGGGGAAAGAACCAGGAAGGCAAGGATGAGGGGCGCGATGTCATTCTGCCAGAGGTGCGTGTTGGGGAGGCTGTGCAGGCAGGGACAGTCTCTGTCAATGAAGCCATGACCACGCCGCCTGCCCGCTTTACCGAAGGCACGCTGGTTGATGCCATGGAGAACATCCAGCGCTATATACGCGGCGCCAACGCCGAGGACCAGAGCATCTTAAAGAAGACGGAAGGGCTTGGGACTGTGGCGACCAGGGCGGCGGTTATTGAGACGCTGTTTGCCCGCGGCTACCTTGAAAAGCACGGCAAGGCGCTGCAGTCCACGACGCTTGGGCGCGACCTTGTCCGCAACTCCCCAGACGTTATCAAGGATCCGCTTATGACGGCCGACATGGAGCGGAGTTTAAGCGAAATACAGGCAGGGCGGCTTAATCCCGCAGACTATGTGGCAGATTATGCCGCCTCCCTGCCCGCTGTTATCCGCGACGTCTTTGCAACGGCTGGCTCCTTTACGCAGCCGGACTGCCCCCGCTGCGGGAAGAAATTGCGCAGGTGCCGCACAGCAAAGGGAACCTGGTACTGGACCTGCACAGGGGCTCCTGAGTGCGGCTATCAGGCATCTGACAGGAATGGTCTGCCCTTCAGGGCAAAGCCTGGCAGGGGCGGGCAGAAGAAGGCGGATGCAGATGCCAAGGAGGATGCTGTGAAAGGTTACATTTGTCCCAGGTGCGGCAGCGAGCTGGTTCTGCGCAAAGGACCGCGCACCCCATTCTGGGGCTGCTCTGCGTTTCCTTCCTGCCGCTATACGGCAAACGATGACAACGGCGAGCCTGCAAAGCAGGGGCAGCCTAAGCCTGTGAGTGGGCAGGGGGCACAGGCAGGCAGAGCGGCAGCGGACGCTTCATTTGCCGGCAGCAATGGGGCTGGATGCAGCTCTGGGGAAGCATGCGGCTCAGGGGCTGTGGATCTTGATGCCATGCCGGCATGGCTTGATGAAATTCCTGTCCCTGATTTTGACGAGGTGCCGCCGGAAGAGATGGGGAGCGGGGATTTTGCTAGCGTAAGCTATGATGAGCCGCCCATGG
>CAZWGJ010000206.1:0-2899 GCA_964633375.1 uncultured Desulfovibrio sp. | reverse complement strand
GGTTGTCTGCGCGAAAAACGTTAAAGCCGGCCTCCGCCTTGACGACAGCGGGCAGCTTGTACTGCTCATTCCCAGCGGCATGCCGGAATATCGAGCCTGCAGCCTTGTGAGGGAAAACATCCAGTGGATTGCCGACGCCCAGCAAAAAGAAAGGCAGCGTGAGCCGCAGCGCGGGCAGCAATATGCTCAGCAGCGTGAGCCGCAGGGACAGAACCAGACAGATGCGCTTGAGCAGCAGCTCTCCCGGCTGCTGGCCGAGCGCATACCCTCTGCAAAGGCAGATGTCCGGATCGTCTTCAGCAGCAGAACGGACAACGCGGCCATCCGCCTCATAAGCACCGCCCTTGTTGAGCTGCACGCTCCGCAGGGCGCATCCGGCCAGCTCCTGCAGAACATGCTCGAACAAAACGTCCCGTGGCTTGCCGAACAGCTCGCCGTTCATCAGGAGCAGGAGCGTGCTTATGAGCAGGAGAACGCAGCGCTGGGCATCCAGGCTGGAGCAAGCCTGGATGAAAAACTGTCCCGTATTCTGGCTCACGAGCTGCCTGATGCAGGGCTGAGCGTCCGGGTTGTCTGCTCGAAAAACGCTAAAGCCGGTCTCCGCTTTGACGGCAGCAGGCAGCTTGTACTGCGCATTCCCAGCAGCATGCCGGAATACCAGGCCTGCAGCCTTATAAAAGAAAACATCCAGTGGATTGCCGACGCCCAGCAAAGAGAAAGGCAGCATGAGCAGCAATACAGGCAGCAATATGGACCGCAGCCTGTGCAGGGGCGGACAGCTCCTTCCGATACCGCCATGCTGACAGGCGATCAGGTCGAGGCGCTTGCCGACAAGACGCTTTCCCTGATCAACTCCTATCTTGCCGACTACGCACTTCCCTTCAAGGTCCGCTTCTCCGGCTTCGCTGTCCGGACGATGCGCACCAAGTGGGTGGACTTCTCAACTGCCGGAGAAGTCCCTGGCGGAGGGGTCCTTGTCAATTCCCTTTTTGCCCTGGCTCCTGAGTACGTCCAGCGCTACCTTGTATGCCAGGCGCTCAGCCTGATAAAAAAGATGAGCACGGAGGCTTTTCAGAAGAAGGTGCGCAGGCTTCTGCCCGAGGCAGGCAAGGCTGAGGAATGGCTTAAAACCGAGGGCCGCAGGTGCCTGGCACGCCTGCCTTGAGCAGGCGCTGCAGCCCATGTCCCAGGCTTGCTGCAGGGAAGGCTTGCGCACCGCCTGCAGCCCTGCCCCCAGGTTCCTGCAAAAAGAGAAGAGAGCATCACCCTATGCCACAGACTGCGACAGAATCAGCTCTTCAGATGATCCTTCAGATGAAGAACGAAATTGATCTCATCAAGGAAGGCATGCCTGACACCAAAAAGGCATCATCACCGGGCGGGCTGCTGTTTAAGGACATGTCCCTTAAGCCTGCTCAACTGCTCGCAGCCTGCAGCAAAGGAGTCTTTCCCGACATTCAGAGTTCCTGCTTCCATTCGTGGCTGACGCCGCCGCGGCGCTGCGTCCTTGTGCCGGAGCAGTTTCATCTGCCCAAAAAAGAAGCCGGCGAACTGGCTGCCCTGCCGTTCTGCATCACCATGGATCAGGCTTTCAGCCAGGTTGTGTACGCCTGCTTGAACGATTTGCAGGCATACCCTGTATATAACCGGCAAGAGATCTGGAAAAGGCTTTACGAAGCAGGATTGGCCCATTCTGTTGAAGTCTGGTTCCATACGGTCCTGGTGGGCGGACTCTATGGCGCATCCATAGGCCGGGCTTTTTTCTGCGAAGCCATGTTTCATACTATGCCGGAGGCTTCCGGCGCCTGCCTGAAGGCCCTGGCCGAGCTTCTTGAAAAACGCGGCATCTGTCTTTTGGACTGCCGGGAAAACAAAGAGCTTGTCCTGCCCAAAGGAGGCCTGCTTCTTTCAAGGGAAGACTTTGAAGACCGGCTGCAGGATGCCCTCCGCTATGATGCCAGGTCGGCTGACGCCCTGACCATGGAGTACAGGAACACCCCTGAGACTGTGGAAAAGCTGTGGCCCTGTCTTCCCTGGGACACCCACTACACGCATGCAGAAAATGGCTGGACTGCTGCACCGTCCGGCACAGAAGAAGTGCATGATCCTGAATTAAACTATCTGGATGGCGAAATATCCAACATGCTGCAGGAAAATCTAAATGATATACTAAACATTTATTTTAATTTCAGCAAAAAAAGAAAGTACATAGGTCTCCGTGTTCCAGACAGTTCTACTATTGAGGTACGTCTTACATACAAAGTAGATTTGCAGGAAGTCTGTGATTATGTAAAAGAATGTCTTCCATGGATTAGAGACAGGCTTATGCTGCATTATTCAGAAGAATCGATTAAAATGTATGAAGACTTCGATAATGAAATGGAGGCAATGGAACAATTTAATATAGAGGAAAATATAAAGAATGGAATATCAGAAGTGCTTGCTGAAAATTTTCCAGATGCAGGGCTGCACGTTAAGACTGTCTTCAGCAAAAGAAGAAAAAGAATGTATATCAAAGTTGCAGATGCAAGCACTATAGAGGTACGTCTTCCATACTATGATACAGACAAGAGCAGCGTATGCAGCTTTGTCAAAAAACACATTCAGTGGCTAAAAAAGATCCTTTGGCAGGAAAAAGAGCGTGAGCAGAATTTTGTGCACACCCCTGATTTAGGAGCAGTGGAAGCCAATGAAAGCATTGAGGAGACAGTATCAAGGATTCTTGCAGAAAACCTTCCTGAGACAAATCTGCATGTCAAGACTGTCTACAACAAAAGAAGAAAAAGAATATGCCTTCACGTTTCAGACAGCAGCCATGTAGATATACGCCTTCCCTACGGGGCAGACAAAGGCAAAGTATGCAGCTTTGTCAAAAAAAACATTCCGTGGCTTAAAAAGA
>CAZWGJ010000205.1:0-2917 GCA_964633375.1 uncultured Desulfovibrio sp. | reverse complement strand
GATTTTTAGACACAGGGAAACCCTCGCTTGTCTTATAAAGATGCTCCCCTGACCTTAAGGCCAGGGGAGAATAAAGTTCAGAGCTGTTGGCTGCTACCAGTTCTTCAGCAGGGCAGAGGCGTCTCTGTCGCCTGCTGCCGCCTTCTGCTCGACCGTGCTGCGCAGGCCGCTTAAGGCGTTTCCTGCCTCAGGCAGACCCTTTTCCTGTGCCTTTTTGTACCATGAGTGGGCCTGATTCAGATCGGGCTGGATTGTTCCCTTGGGCAGGGCAGAGGACGGGTCGTAGAACTGCCCAAGGAGGAGCATGGCTTCGGCGTTTTCCTGCCTTGCGGCAGCTTCCTCTATGAGGAGGAAGGCTGCATCGCAGGCTTCGCTGGCGGCATCGGGCTTGTGCAGTTCCTTTGCCTTCTGCAGCAGCTGGGCTGCGTCTGCGCCGCTGCGCAGAAGGGTGCGTGCTGCTGCCATGGGCGTTTCGGCAGCAGGAGCCGCAACTGGTACCTCAGCCGGCTTGGCCTCAGGCGCCTTGCCAGCAGGCTCTTCCACAGGCGCCGGCTCTTCAGCCGGCTTGTCGGAACCAAAGAAGCCGCCGAAATACAGCCCCAGCAAAGAGGCCAGCAGCAGGAAGGCCGCAATGCCGCCTACGATGGCGGCAGAAGAAGCTTTTTTCGGTTCCTCCTGCTGGTCCTGCATGGGGAGCAGATCGGGCACAGCCTCAGGTTCGGGCTCAGGCTCGGGTTCAGGCTCAGGCTCCTGCCAAAGTTCCTGTCCCAGGTCCGGTTCAGGCTGCATGTCCGGCTGGGCAAAAGACGAAGCATTGTCCTGCAGCCTTGGGTCGTCTGAAATGCCTTCCACCCCGCCGGTGTTGCCGGCAGAGAGGATGTTCAGCTCTTCCGGAATCTCCAGCAGGCAGCGGTCCAGCTGGTTGACGTACAGGGCGTAGCCGTCCAGGCTGTCCGTATCCCGCAGAATCTGCGCCGGAAGAAGGAAGGTAAGGCGGCCGCCATTCTGTGCCGGCTGCACAGCGGCAATGCTTTCAACGGTATTGCCCCAGAGTCCGTCCTTGGAGAGATACTGTCCGTCGCTGCTCCGCTGGATGGAGCAGACGACATCGCCTGAGAGCGGCGGGCAGTCGGCAACCGTAACGCGGGCATATCCCGGCTGCTGGGGATCTTGTATCAGAATGGCTTCCATTATGCTGTCCTTTATTGTTCAGACTGGGGGCTGCTAGCCGCTGCCGTCAGTTTATGCTTGCTTCAGGCTGCTGAGGATTTCACCCAGGCGGCTGTTCTGGACCGGGTCAAAGTTTTCGTCATTGGAGACAGCATTTCCTACGACACAGTCAAAGAAGGCCTTGAGCCAGTCCATATAGTAGGGGCGATCGAACTGCTGCTGCTGTTCCGGCACGACAGGCTCGCCATGGGGGCCGAAGGTCAGCGGGGTCGGCTGGAACAGTGCGACGGGCTTGCCGTTGAACAGGATTTCCTGCTTCTGGTTCAGGCGGTCATCGTGCCCGAGCCAGCAGACAAAGCTGTTGATGCGGTAGGCAGCCTCTGACGCCATGCGCCAGGCCATAACCTCTCTGGTGATGTTGCAGAAGCCGCTTCTGGCACGGATGGAGGCAATCATGTCTTCAAGAACATGCGTTCTGGTCAGCGCCACGATGAGCTCGTTGGCAAAGCCTTCCAGGAAGGCGGCAGACAGCCGGTAGACCCTTTGGGTTGCGGGATCCTTGGTGACCTCCCTGATGAGGTCCACCCAGTGGTCGACAGCATTGCGGCAGAAAATTTCAACCTGATCTGCACCGTGGGACTGGCTCTCGGCCGGCTGTCCGCCAGCCCGTCCTTCAGCAGGGCTTCCTGCCGCAGTCAGGTCTCCGTCGCCAAAAAGGTCGTTCAGCACGTCCGCGGCTGAGGCTGCGATGCCGGTGATGGCCGCAGGCTGGCCTCCTGCATCGCCTGAATCCAGGCTTTCGTCGCAGGACATAGCCATGTCATAGAAGTCCTGGTCGATGACCTCGAAGCGGCAGAGAAAGTCGGCAAAGAGCTGCGCCCCTATGAGCTGGGCCATTGAAGTGATGAGCTCCTTGGCCAGGGCTGTCTTGGCTTCAACGCGCTTGCCGTAGTCGTCCGAGCGGTAGAAGCGCTCAAGGGTGTTGACAAGCGCCTGCACCTGCTCCTTTGCCCTGTCGTAGGTCTGGTTGTACTTGCGGTCGGGGTCGCAGATGGGGCTGAGCCTGTCCCTCAGGAGCGTGATGCCGCCGTCGTTGAGCGCCATGGCGGCAGCCCAGGACTTTTCGGGGTCCTCGAAGTGCTTCTTCACAGATTCCGAGGCGAAGAAGGAATTTTTGACGCTCTCAACAATAGCCTGCTTCTTGGGCGCTATGCCGGTTTCCTTGCCTGCGTCGTCGCGGTCAAAGGCGTCGCAGACGACGTTGGGGTTGCGCAGAAGGTAGATGTTTTTGAAGGGCTTCCCGTCCCAGTTGGACGGCCAGGAATGGGCTCTGCCAAAGAAGCCGATCAAAGAGGACTGCATGCGGTTTTCCCAGCGGCTTCCCGCATCCTGCGATCCCTTTTTGTCCTCAAATTCCATGTCCATCTTGGTGAGCAGGAAGAAGAGCATGGCATCGTGGTTTCTGCGCTCCTCAGGGGTTGCGCCCTGGGTTAAGCGGATCCAGTTTTCCACGGCGTTGGGCAGGTCCTGCACTTCCTGGTTGCTGGGGCCGATGCAGAGGATCATGCCTGTGATTTCGCGCTCTTCGCAGTAGCGCTCAAAAAGGTAGGCAACCTTGCCGCGCAGGAAGAAGGTTTCCAGCTCGCCGGGGTTCTTGAGCGTGCCCTCAAGGTTGGCGGTCTTCAGGCGCGAGCGGTAGCCGGGAAAGTCCAGCAGGTCCGTATGCTCAAAGAACGGCGCCGGCTTT
>CAZWGJ010000204.1:0-2941 GCA_964633375.1 uncultured Desulfovibrio sp. | reverse complement strand
AGCATCGCCCAGGACGGAAGCCACGGGCTTCCATCCTGACCGACGCTCTGATTAACTAATTTCTACCGTGCAGGTGTCCAACTTGCACTTGCAATTTGCGAATAAAGGAGCTGCGCAAAATTTTCATTTTGCTACAGCTCCTGCTTTATTTATACTTTTTTTGCTCGCCTTCTGCCACCTTGATTCCCAGTAAAGTCGAGTTCAACCTTCGGTTCGGCCTCCTTTTTGGCGCCTGTAAAGTTAATCTGCTCCTCTTTAGAGTGCTTTTGATTAAACTTGGTAACCAGACCGGCGTGACAGCTTGCATGATACAAATCTCGCATCATGGTCTTGCAGTCGTCGGGATGCTCCACCAAAAGCTTGGCAAGTGCCTGCTTACCCTCTGTTGTGTCCGGATACTTCTTCTTCAGTTCGGCATACTGAGTAAGACCTTCATAGAGGCGGAAATAGTCAGTATTAAAGCCACTGGAGCTCAGGAAACGTGGGATGGGCGTCGTATTGCCGGGCACTGCAATGGCCGGATTGCAATAGATATCGGTGAGAAGATAAAGCGTAGTGTTCAGGCTGACAGCTTTACTACCGGTAGCGGCACTGTCCATATGCTCTCTTGCGCGATTACCATGAAAGTCGGCAAGACTTCGGATTTTATCCAGCACGGCTTCTTCCAAGCCGAGCTCGTTCAGTCGGTCGTGCTGCTCTCCATGCATTGAATCATACAGCGCGCTCGTTGCCAGGTATGCATTCAGGGCATTCGTTTTGGTGACATAATCGGGATAAAGCAAATTTCTGTACTCCTTCAGGTAGTCAATAGACTCCTTGATCTGCAGGGCTTGCTGCTCGATGGCCTCCTTGGTGAGCAGGCTGTCAAGCTGTGGCTTTATCTCCAGAAAGCCCTGCAGGAGCTTGTCCGGCTCACGGAGAACATGGGACAGATTTCCGATGTTGGGAATCTTGGTAAAGAGAAAATCATATGACTTGTCAAAATCTGAATTCTTAATTAGTTTCTCTGGAATCGGGGCTTCGCTGCCAGGCTGGTTCAGGGCGGGGTCAAGGTAAAGTGCCCCCAGAATCCGCATGGTTCTATGGAATGTTCTCAGTTCTCGATCCTCGCGATTACTCTTTTTGGTATTTGGACCATATTCGTCAAAAAGACCGTAACAATCAGTTGCCAGCTGATTGACCTTATTATATTGCGTTTCAGTCATACCAAGCTCGGGCAATATCTCTGAGAGCTTGCGGGGGAGCCCACCCTGATACTCCGGCAGCATCTGCGCTCCGTCTACATATTGGCGCAGTGATTGGAGCTTTTCCTTATAATCCTTGTTGACAACATTTTTATAGTCCAACAGATAGCTCACATTCTGCTTCATCAGCTCACGGTCAGTCTTCAGCTTTTCCGCAAGCTGCTTACTGCTGTCGGTAATCAACCGCTTGAACATATCCTTGTGATTTTGCGGCTGGAGCACAAAGTCACGGTATTTCGCTTTGTCGCTCTTCATCTGCTTGTAAAATGTCTGGAAAGCTTCTGTCTGAGTGAGTAGAACGTGTACCCCTGTCTCAAAGCTGCTGCCATATCCATTGGGGAAGCTCATTCTTTCTGTGTTTTTAATGTGATCCGGCCGGAAAAAGACCTGATACAGAAGCTCTGCGGTGCTGTAAAGAGTATTGGAGTCAAACGAAATTTCTGCGTTGGCGGCTTCGTTACGAAGATATTGCAGCAATCTATTGCGCACGGCCAGGCGGTTGACTGTCAAATTGAAGTTTCCATCCAGCGGGAGATCGCCCGTGTGTTTGATATCGTAGTTATTTACCCGAGTGAAGCGCGCATCATAGGATGAGTCGAATACATTTTCGGCGTTGTAGAGGAAGTCGATGTCAGGTTGAAAGCTGCGGATTTCCGCCGCTTTCGCTTCCTGCTGCCGCTGCAATTCCTGTGCAGCACGCTCTTTTTCCTTTGCAATACGGTCGTTTTTCTTGGCTTCGTCCAGACTCTTATGCTCTTCGGCGCGTGCCATCATAGCGTCATTGGAGGTAAGCTCGCCGGTGAACAGGGCCAGCTTATTTACAAGCTTGTTGACCAGCTGAATGCGCCGTTCTCCTTTGGGGTTGATCGTGCGACCGTAGCCCGCCTTGTAGTCCAGATACCGCTGGCCAAGCTGCAGCACAGTATTGCACTGATCTTGCAGTTCTTTTGGGGTATAGAGTTGGCGTGGAGTCAGAAGTCGGTTCAGATTACGCATTTCACGCATAAAGTCTCGATAGGCCGTGGAGCCGAAATAGACATTTCTGTTTGCGGCATCCAGCTCCGCAAAGCTGTCGGCAGCAAACGATCTGAGCTCATCCACAAGCTCGGGAACCCTTTGCTCGGTAAAGACATTAGAACGATGTTGAATGATTTCGTCGTAGTTTTTTTGGGTGTAGTCTACGGGCCAGTTCTTGATATAAGGAAGCAGGGAAACATCCGAAGCACTCAGCTCGGTTGTGGACGTAAACGGAATCATCGGATTTTCCGAATCCGGGTCTGCTGCTTCTAGCTCCTTCTGCCTTTTCAGAAAGTCATAATAGGGCTGGAGCTGCTTGCTGATTTCCCTCAGCGATTCACCTGTGGTGATGACGGCATTTGGCTTATTGGCGAGCTGATTGAATGCGTTAATGTCGAAGGTGTCTTTTTCTTCAATCTGCTTGAGCAACGCATCTGCTTCGTTAGCAAGCAACTCACTTTCGGCAGAATGCTGCTGCAGGTGGGGGTTGCGGTTTGCTTTACTGTAGTTTTTTAATGCGTTCATAATTTGATCAATATATGGCATATATTTCACCTCGAATTAAATACAACGGAGAAGATGAAAATGTCTCACGTTTTAGAAAAAATTTGCGAGTAAAGAAATGGGTTGATTGCATAATGAAGTTGGACAGCTAATAAAAAATCCATAGTGATTTACCC
>CAZWGJ010000203.1:0-2965 GCA_964633375.1 uncultured Desulfovibrio sp. | reverse complement strand
GACGGCGCCTTCAGCTCAAGGCTGGTCCTGCCGTCGCTGTTCAGGATGCTCTCCACCAAAAAGAGCGACCCCTGCTTGTCCAGCGGCCTGTTGCCGGATCCGCACTTGGGCGACTGGATGCAGGAGGGGCACCCCGTCTCGCAGGGGCACTTCTTCAAGACATCGCGCACATTGTTTAAGAGCTGGTCCAGGCAGGTGAAGGCTCCTGCAGTCAGCCCCGCTCCGCCTGGCAGCCCGTCGTACACAAAGACTGCCGGCCCGCCCACCTGCTGGTGCATGGGGATGGAGATGCCGCCGAAGTCGTTGCGGTCCGCCATGACCAGCAGGGGCATCAAGGCTATGGAGACATGCTCCAGGGCATGGATGGAGCCCATGAAGTGGTACATGTTGTCTTCGCAGGCCAGACGCGCTGCATCAGGTATGCAGAACCACAGCCCCTCCGTTTCAAAAACCTGCGGCGGAAGCTCCAGAGGCAGGATGTCCAGCAGCCTGCGCGTGCCGTTGTCGCGGCGCTCATAGCCGGTGATGGTCTCCGTGACCTTGAGCCTGCCAAGGCACACCTTCATGCCGTGCACATAGCCTTCGGCCCGGACGCTGAGTATTTCCGTGCTCTTGGTGGTGCGCACATTGGTGTGCCAGCTTACCCTGGCCGACACGGCATGCGCCAGGTGCGCCCCCATGTCCAGCTTGCTGATGGTGTAGGTCTTGCCGTGGTGCAGATAGACGGCACCTGGATGCGTCTCCCTGAACGCCTGATGGGCGTCAACAGAGCCTATGACTGTGCCTGCCTCATCCACTATCTGGAAGGAGGATCCCTGCCCCCGCAAGGATACCTGCCTCTCGGGGCGCTTGCGGGCGGAAACAAAGCTCCTGCCGTCGGCCTGCCGCAGCAGGAGACCCTCCGCCTCAAGCTCCTGCACGCAGCTCTGCACCCCCTCCCTGGCAAGCCAGGGCTCATTCTCCCTCAGGGGGGACTCGGCAGCTGCGCACTCCAAGTGCCTTGCAAGGATGACCGGGTTGTCGGGGTTGAGCATGGCGCACTCAGGAGGCCTTGAGAAGAACTGCTCAGGGTTGCGCACAAAGTACTGGTCCAGCGCATCCTCCCCGCCTATGAGCACCACCACGGACTCCTGCCCCTTGCGCCCCACCCTGCCTCCTCTCTGCAGGGTGGCCATGATGCTGCCGGGGTAGCCGACAAGCAGGCAGACGTCCAGTGAGCCTATGTCTATGCCAAGCTCAAGGGCGCTGGTGCTGACCACTGCCAGAAGGTCCCCTGAGGCCATGCGCGCCTCTATCTCGCGCCGCTCCTCAGGCAGGTAGCCCGCCCTGTAGGCTGAGATGCGCTCGGATATCTTCTTTGACTGCTTGGAGGCCCAGATGGAGATGAGCTCGGTCATGCGCCTGGATCTGCAGTAGACAATGGTGCGCAGCCCCTTGGCCATGGCGCGGCGCAGAAGGCGTATGGCAAGCGTGGACGGGCTCTCCTCAGGGTTCATGAAGAGCATGTGGCGCCTGCCGCGCGGAGCACCGGACTCGGACACCACAGGCGGCTCTTTCTCAGTACCCAGCAGGAGCTGCCCCAGCTGCCCGGGGTTTCCTAAGGTGGCCGTGCAGAGCACGCGGGAGGGGTGCGCGTTGTAGCGGTTCAAGATGCGCTCAAGGCGCCGCAGCACGCCTGCCATGTGCGCCCCGAAGACGCCGCGGTAGATGTGGGCTTCATCCAGCACCACCAAGGACAAAGTCGCCAGAAAGGTCGTCCAGCGCTCATGATAGGGCAGTATGCCCAAATGCAGCATCTCGGGGTTGGTGATGAGCACTGCCGGCGGATTCTGCCGTATCTTGGCCCTGACATGGGTCGGGGTGTCGCCGTCGTAGAGGGCGACGGGCGGCCTTGCGTGCTCAGGCCAGTGCAGGGTCAGGCTTTCCAGGGTCTTTTTCTGGTCCTGCGCAAGAGCCTTCAGAGGGAAGAGATAGACGGCGGTGGCCTCAGGGTCCTGCAGCCTCTTTTCCAGAAAGGGCAGGTTGTAGATCAGGGTCTTGCCCGAGGCTGTCGGCGTGGTCACCACCACGTCGTGCCCGGAGCGGATGAGATCCATGGCGCGCGCCTGGTGCGCGTAGAGCCGCCCTATGCCGGCTGCCTTCAAAACCTCTGCTACAGCCTTAGGGAACGGCCGGACTGTCTCGCCATAGGCAGCAGGCACCTCAGGCAGCACGGTATGCCCTGTCAGCTGCCGGACATACGGCTCCTCTGCAAGAATCTCTGCCAGAAAATCCCCTGCCTCAAGCATCCCTTCTGCCTTTTTGTTCCCTTTTTGTGCCGCCACGGCAGGAGAGGGGCGCTATGCGCCTTCCCCGCTCCTGCCTGATCTTTTTTAAAGCGCCTTCATGCAAAGCCTGCACAAAGCTCATGCACTGCCTTTTGCAGCCTTTTTGCATTCCTTCAAGCAGCCAGGCAGCGCTATGCCGATACGGACTGGGAGATGAAGGTTTCCCAGCCCTCTGCATAGGGCAGCTCCTTGTCCAGCGACTGGCATTTCTGGAACTTGACGCAGTTCTTCAAGCCTAATGATGCGCAGCAGAGGCCGGCGTTCTGGTACATGGAGCCGACATGCATGGCAGAGAAGCGCTCGGAAACGGGCGCCCCGTACAAAAGTATGCAGCCTGACTTGTCAAAGGAGGCCCGATGATCGCCCATCAAAACGCGCTTAATGGCATGCTCTTTTGGCAGGTACTCCCACACGCCGTCTTCAAGCACGGCAAAGAGCTGCACCTTGCGCCTGTTCATGGCAGTGGGCACCACCAGCTTGCCGTCCTCGGAGCTGATGCCGGCGGCACTGTAAAGAAGTGCGCCAAGCTGCTCCATGGAGGGAGCATTTGAGCCGGGGGCATGGGTTGAGCGGCGTCCCACAAGGCAGGCCATAAGGGGCTTGCCGCCTTTCTTGTCCAGACCTGGCAGGCCCACAAC
>CAZWGJ010000202.1:0-3011 GCA_964633375.1 uncultured Desulfovibrio sp. | reverse complement strand
CGAGAAAGAGGGCTTCGAGAAATACACGCCTGCCATGAAGGCCTTCGACAACATGACGGAAAATTTGCCCGAGAGGGTGTGGTTTGAATGATGTATCTGGTGGTGCTGATTGTGGGCGCATGGCTGGGGTTTGCAATTGCGGCCATGATCGGCGCGAACAAGGAATGACAAGGACGTCAAATGCGCGAACGTTCGCGCATTTGACGTATGACAGGGAGGCGAATGCGATGGGCGAGGAGATTCAAAAACTCATGGAATACTGGGAACATGATCAAAAGTGGCTGAACGGCATAGTGGCTGCGGCCTTAAAGGAAGCACACAAAACTTCCGGGTGCTGGGCACCGGGTCTTTGCTTCGAATGCGACAGCACCGGGGTTACGATTGAAACCGTGGGCGGCAAGGTACACTACACGTGGCTGAGAGTAGGTAAATTTGTGCAGGAGCATATTGCCAATGGAAAGTGAGAACAGAACGCGGGTGGTCAAGAACAAGGACATTCCGCTGCTGGCGCGGGTGCTGGGGATCATGCAGGACGTGGTGAGCATTGAAAACCGGATTGAATGGCAGCGGGAACGCATGTACTCGATCACTTCCCACATGAACGGGATGCCGGG
The DNA here is from genome assembly GCA_964633375.1 of uncultured Desulfovibrio sp. GTDB lineage: Bacteria > Desulfobacterota > Desulfovibrionia > Desulfovibrionales > Desulfovibrionaceae > Desulfovibrio. The sequence continues at coordinate 2,397 of CAZWGJ010000202.1, read as the reverse complement.
CGGGAAGGGCGCACCGACGGGACTGGACGCGGCTTTGGCGGTGATCGACGGATTGGAAGGGACGTATCAGGAGAAGGTGCGGAGCTACATGCGCGAACTTCGAAACGCCGAGAAGATCCTCAACGCCATTCCCAGCGAGAGCATGCGGACGTTCGTGACGATGATGTATGTGGACGACCTGCCGCAGGAGTTTGTGAAGAAGGAACTGAACCTGTCACGCCGGAGCTTCGAACGCGCACGCGCCGCTATCGAGAACGCGGAGAGCATGGCGCAGGTGGTTTGGCGCGAACGTTTCATTGTGGAAAAACAGGGGTAAAAAACGAAAAAGGGTTTTGTGTCTCTGTGTTGAAATTACAAGCACAATATGCTATTATGATAGCGTCGAAAAGAATGTAAAACAGAACGCAGTCTTTGACAACAACGGGAGAAGGAACGACGATGTGTGACGCCGTTCCTTTTTTCGTACACTTTTTTACGGGAGGTGCGCGGCGTGACGAAGGTCAAGGATTTACAGGTCAATTTGGACGTGAGCGACGTGAAGGATTTGATGACGAAGCTGCGCACGATCTACACGGAAGAGCAGGCCAAGAAGATGATTAAGCATGCTTTGAACCGCACCGGACGAAAGGTCAAATCGATTGTCAAGACGGAAGTTCCGAAGAGCTATCACATCACCAAATCCGTGGTGGGCAAGGACATACGGTCGCCGATTTCGAGAGTGGACTCGGCACAGAATCCTACGTGCACGATTCCGATTGTGGGCACCAAGCACATCATCGGCGGCAGCACATTCCCCGCCAAGGGCGGCCGACGCGGCTGGAACGTGTTTGAATATACGACGGGTTCAGACGGGCAGGTGCACCGGAAGGGCAAACGGTACAAGATACAGGCACAGATTTTAAAGGGCACGACGAGCACACTGCCGGAGGAAATGAGCGCACAGGGCGGACATCCGCCGTTTCGGAACACGAGCGCGAAGAAGCTCAACAACGCCGTGTTCACGCGTCCGGCGGGCGTAGGCTTTCCGCCGAAGAACTTGCCGATTGCGCGCGTGGTGGGCGTCGCCGTACCCCAGATGCCCATGAACCGTTCCGAAGAGGACATCCAAGAGGAGATCGTGGAGCACCTCAAGAAGCGTCTGATCGTGGAACATGAGCTTGCGATCAAGGGAATCGGACGGTGAAGCAGATGGAAATGACAAAGAAAGAACTGGCGAGCGTGGCAGGGTACACGTACCGGCGGTTATACGATATTGACGCAGGTTTGCCGGAGAACGGCAAACTTTTCGTAAAGGGCGAGGGCGGGAAATACGACCTTGCCTTATTTGTACAAAGGTGGGTCAAATACAACGTAGACCACGAGACGGCGGAGGAAGCAACGCTGGACGAAGTGAAGGCCATTCACGAACGCGTGAAGACGCGCAAGACCGAACTGGAGGTTGCACGGATGGAAGGCGCGCTGGTGGACGTGAACGACGTAAAAAAGCTATGGGCGAACGTCGCGAATACCGTGATGCAGAACATGCTGCACGTGGCCAGCAAGGTGGCGCCAACGCTTACGATGATGGAGAACGTCGAACAGATTGCGGACATCATCGACACGGAAATACGAGACGCGCTGACCGGCATTGCGGACACGCCACTGCCGGAGGAAGCAAAGATCGAGGAAACGGACGAGACGGAAACGGAGGGCGAATGACCGGGTGAGGACGGCAGGAAGGAGCGAGCATGGAATTAAATGAGCTTCTCAAAGCGACTTACGCGATGTTTCGCCCACCGAGAGCACAGACCGTTTCGGAATGGGCAGACGCGAACCGCGTGCTGGTTTCCGAAAGCAGCGCGGAACCGGGCCCGTGGCGCACGGACAGAGCACCTTACCAGCGCGAAATCATGGACGCATTTACACAGCCGGGGGTATACGAGATTGTCATCATGTCGTCTTCACAGGTGGGCAAAAGCGAAATCGAACTCAACATGATGGGACGCGCGATTGACAACGATCCGGGGCCGATGCTGTATGTACAGCCGACGGACAAGGTGGCGGAGGACTATTCCAAGCGACGCATTGCACCCATGATTGCGGCGTGCCCGCCGCTGCGGGACAAGGTGTACAAGGCGAAGGGGCGCGACGCTGCCAACACGATTACCATGAAGACGTTTCCCGGCGGAAGCTTGGCAATCATCGGGGCGAACAGCCCGTCAGACTTGGCGAGCAAACCCGTGCGGTATATCTTCCTTGACGAGATCGATCGATTTCCGCCGAGCGCCGGCACGGAGGGCGATCCCATTGAGCTTGCCGAACGCAGAACCGAGACGTACCGGCACAACCGCAAAATCGTGAAGACTTCAACGCCGACCATAAAGGGTGTGAGCAAGATCGAAAAGGCGTACATGAAGG
>CAZWGJ010000201.1:0-3017 GCA_964633375.1 uncultured Desulfovibrio sp. | reverse complement strand
TAAAGAACGTAATTTCAAGATTTTATCAGCTGTTTTAGGCGCTATTCAGCATAGCCTTGCGTGAAAAAGTTTGAGAAAAGTTTTCTGGTATGCTTGACATTTGTTTTTGGGGCGCCTATAACTGGCTTCACGAAAACGAGGCGGGGCAAGCTCCCGCCGCAAAGGGTCCTGTCCCGCAGCCGGCAAAACCCTTAAACCAAGACACCCTCACCACCGCTGCGGGGCAGGCATGGGCACAAAGGAGAGGGGGCTGGCTCAAACAACTCTATAGCGCACACCTAAAGAGAACACATACAAAACAAGAGGAGTCTGCATATATGGAAACAATCTGGCTTGAAAACAGCGAACGCATCGACGTCATCACAGGGGAGCTTCCCGACATTCTGCAGGAGCTCAAGGAATGCCCGCAGCAGCTTTTGACGACGCAGACCTTCGGGCTGGTCGGAGGCGTAGCATTAGGGCGCCTGGTCGCCCTGGACCAGAAGGCCGGCAGCGCCAGCCCCTGGAAGGAGGAGCTGCAGGGCGTCTACCAGAAGGTGGCGGACTGGACGATCTTTCTGCCGGCGCACCTGGGCCTGCTTCTGGCAGTCGTTCAGCCCGAGGTATTGTACGCCATGCTGGTCCTCTGGCCCGAGGAGCACATGGACAAGCGCATCTTCTTTGCCGGCGTCCTGCTGGGGCTGGTGATGGAGCATGCCAAAGGAACGGAGTTCATCAAGGACCATCCCGACGTCTCGGACGAGCTTCTCAGCATGGTGAGCGAGGACTTCTAGGAGTGCTTCCCCTCTGCGGGGCAGCGTCCTTGTGACAAGCGGACAGCAAAAAAAAGTGCGGGGAACGGGAGAAGTTCGTTAAATGGTTTCAAAAAGCAAAACAGTGCGGCTCTGCAAAACGGCCCTGCTGGGATTTTTGGCCCTGCCTGTCGTGCCGGCAGTCCTTCTGCCTTCCTTTCAGGAGGCGCAGGCTGAAGTCCTGGCAGGACAGGCAGGGGCGCAGAAGGAGGCGGCAGCCAAGGTGCAGGCAGAAATTGATGCCGCAGCCGCAGAGGAGGCAGACGTCCAGGGCGCTGCAGCTGCCAATGAAAGGGAGGAGGCCGCCAAAAAGCGCAGGGCGGACATAGACCAGTCTGTAGAGGATCTGCTGCCCTTGCAGCCTGAGGAGATACGCGAGTTCATGGAGCGGCAGGAGGAGGCGGACAGCGCCGTCAGCCCCGATCCTGCCTCCATGCGGACGCGGGTGGTGAGCCTTTCCGCCACGCCGCAGAAAAGCCCCCATGTGGTGCACCTGACGGCCGGCTATTCCTCCACGCTGCTCTTTCAGGATGCAACAGGCGCGCCCTGGCCGGTCTTGTCCGCCATTCTTGGCAACGCAGAGGCCTTTTCCCTCTCCCAGCCGGGCCGATCCGAAGAAAAGCTGGCGCAGGACCAGGCAGCCGGCAGCCAGGGTGCAAAGGAGCAGCAGAAGGATGCGGCGCACAGCCATCTGGTGACGGTGCTGCCCTTAAAGGGGCATGCCTCAAGCAACCTGGTGCTGACCTTGCAGGAGGCCGTGTATCCGGTGGTGCTGCACCTGGTGAGTGCCGGAACGCATGCCAAGGCGCGCATCAGCGACTCTTTGACGGTGTTCAGGCTGGACAGGGCAGGCCCCTGCGCCAGGCCGGCCAGCATAGGCGGCATTCCGGAGACAGCCTCTGAGGAGGTCTTGAGCGTCCTGCACGGCATCCTGCCTGAAGACGCCTCTGCCATGGCGGCAGACCCGCCCCTGCCCGGCGTCAGGATATGGCGCGGCAGGGGAAGGCTTATTGTGCGGACGCCGTATCATGCCATCTGGCCTGCGTGGCTGACCTCGGCAGAAAACGAGGGCGTCCATGTCTATGTCATGCCCGAGACGCCCTCGGTGGTGCTGAGCGTGGACGGGGCTGCCAGATCAGTGAAGATCAAGGAGCGCCCGGCTCAAAAGCTGCCAAGCCGCGGGGAGGGCAGGAAGAAATGAGTGAGCAGATGATGAGGCAGAGCTTTATGGATGGCAGAAGAGAGGCTGCGAGAACGGAGGAAGGGACAGTGAAGGAGCCGGGGAGGAGTCATGAAGAAGGAGGACTATGCAGGGAAGGAAGAGCAGGAGGGCCCGCTTTCGCTGTCAGGAAGCGGAGGGGAAGGAGGAAGCGCAGATTCTGCAGACGCTTATGCCGGATTCGATGCCGGATCGTATCCAGACCCCTTTGACCACACAGGCGAAGGCCCTGATGCCGCAAGCGCAGGCACAGGCTTTGAGGGCGGCGCCAAAAACCTGGTGCCAAGGTGGCTGCCCTGGCTGTTTCTGCTGGCCATGCTGGCCTTTGCCGCAGCCGGCCTTGCCAAATGCAGCAAAGGCAGCGAGGGGGCGGTCAAGGTCGGGGACATCAGCCCCTCGGACAAGAAGGCGTCCAGGCTTTCCACCAGGACAAGCCCGGCCTACAGGGAGCAGCTGCACCTCTATGCCGAGGGCAGGGCAAAGGAGGCGCTTGCCAGCGGCGGAAGCTTCATAGAGCCGGCGCAGGGGGCGGACGATCCCCCAAAGGTGCAGGAGCAGGCGCCAAAGCCTGCGCCCAAGCCCGCTGATCCGCCTGAGAAAAAGGAGGTGCCCAAGGTGGAGGCAAAGCCCGATCCGCCGAAGAAGGCAGCCAAAAAGGAGCCGTCCAGGGAAGCAAAAGCCCAGAAGGCTGCGGCTGACAGAAGCAAACTCATCTCCCGCTACCTTTCAACTCTTGTGCAGGACAGGCATTCACCCAAAGGGCGCACCGTGCTTTTCAACAGCTATGCCAAGCAGGATGCCCTGGCTGGCAAAACGGCAGCTGCGGCTGCCAGGGGCGGCCTGCAGGGGGACAAAGCCTCCCAGAAGCCTTCCCAAAAGGACGCCTCCTGCGGCGTTCCCGGCATGCAGGCAGGAGACATCCTCTATGCCGTCAACAGGGTCACCATCGACTCGGACGCCCCCGGTCCTGCCATGGTGGAAGTGGTCTTAGCTCCATACAAGGGCGC
>CAZWGJ010000200.1:0-3038 GCA_964633375.1 uncultured Desulfovibrio sp. | reverse complement strand
GCGTCGCTGCCAGGAGCCTCAAGGAAAGCCTGCTTGTGCAGGTGAAAAGCCGCGGGCTGGACGCCGACCCCGTCCTGGTCGCCATCATCAAGAACCATTTGGAGGACCTGGAGACAGGGCGCGTCAAGGCGGTGAAGAACCGCTTCAAGCTGGACGACGACGACCTGCACGAATACATCAGCGTCATCCGCAGCCTTGAGCCCATGCCGGGATCCGACATGGGGGAAGGGTCGATGCAGTATGTGCGCCCGGACGTGACCGTCACCAGGGTGGGGGATGAGTTCATCATCACCCTCAACGACGAGGACGTGCCCCCCATAGGCATCAGCGAGAAGACCTGTGCACTCTGCGCCAGGCTGGAAGAGGGGAAGAAGAGCGGGGAGTCCGCCAAGGACAAGGCCTTCTTCATCGAGAAGTACAAGGACGCCAAAAACCTCATCAACGGCCTTGAGCACAGGAAGAGCACGCTCTACAAAGTCATGGAGAGCATAGTCCGCCGCCAGCGCGAATTTTTTGAAGTCGGCATCAAGGGGCTGAAGCCTTTGATCCTCAACGACGTGGCAGAAGACGTCAACATGCATGAGTCCAACGTCAGCCGCATCACCTCCAGCAAGTACGTCTCCACCCAGTACGGGGTCTTTGAGCTCAAGTTCTTCTTCAACTCAGGCATCACCAGCGCCGACGGGGAGGAGTCGTTCGGGGCGGAGAGCATCAAGGCGCAGGTGAAGGAGCTGATAGCCCATGAGGATCCGGACAAGCCCTTGAGCGACGACGCCATAGCCCAGGAGCTGAAGGAGCGGCTGGGCTTGAGCATCGCCCGCAGGACGGTGGCAAAATACAGGGAAGGGCTGAACATCGCCTCTTCAAGCAAGAGGAAGAGGCGCTTCTAAAAGGCTGCATGGAGGCTTCAGGCAGGCTGCCAAAAGCCCTGCATGGTGCAGTGGAAGGCCAGGTGTTTTGCGATTGACAATTATTGGCTGCAATGCGATTCTGGACTCAGGGAAGGCAGGGCTTAGGAGCATTTGCCTTCCGCCCTTCACATCACATCCTGCCAGCCTGGTTTTTAAGCCGGTTATTTTCAAGCAGGACTCAGGCTGGACAGGGAAGCCACAGGGGGAAATATGAATATCTCCTTCACTTTCAAGAATTTTGAGGCATCCGAACACCTGAAGAAGTACGCCCGCCGCCGCATGGAAAAGCTGGGCCGCTTCTTTGGCAAGGCCGCCGGCCTTGAGGTCGGCATCGTCCTGACTGTGGACAAGATACGCAACATCTGCGATGTCAGCGTGGCGGGCGAGGGGCTGCACCTGGCTGCCAGGGAGCAGACCAACGACATGTACGCGGCCATCGACCTTGTCTACGACAAGCTTGAAAGCCAGATCAAGAAGCATGTCTCCCGTGTGAAGGAGCAGCGCCGCCAGGCACGCAATGCGACGCTCGATGTCTTTACCTACAACATGGACGGCGAGGAGGCCGGCGACAACCCCGTCACCAGCCGCATCAGCCTGAAGCCCATGCATGTGGAGGAGGCCATGATGCAGCTGGACAACGGCGCCAGCGACTTCTTTGTCTTCCTCAATGCCGAGCTTGGGCGCGTCAACATCATCTACCGCCGCCGCAACGGAGACTACGGTCTGCTTGATCCTGTTGTCTAGCAGCATGTGCCTGGTCCCAGCTTTTCTGTTAAGACTTTTATCTTTCTAAACTGTTCGGGAAAAATTTGGGAAGAAGTCCGTGACAGCATGGATTTCTTCCCATTCCGCTTTCTCGGAGTCCTTGTTATGGCGCAAGCTTGCGATCCACAATCCCAGCCTCTCTCAAAAGCCCAGGATCAGCTGCAGCAGCAGCCGGCGCCGCAGGGAGCAGAGGGACCTGAAAAAAGCAGCAGCTGTGCAGCAGCGGCTGCCTTTTCCTGCGCTGAACCATGCAGCCAGGCAGGGGAAGGGAATGGAAAGGGCAGTGCGGAAGGAATGAGCGCTGCGGCAAGCACTGCAGGGGAATGCCCTGCAGAAAGCCTTGCTGCAGATGCGTGCGTGCAGGAGAAAAAAGAGGGCAAGCCTGCCGAGGCAGAGGGCAAAAAGCTCAATATCTGTCTTGTGACCGGCCTCTCAGGCTCCGGCAAAAGCACGGCCATGCAGGTCTTTGAGGATCTGCAGTACTTTACGGTGGACGGACTGCCGTCGAGCATGATCATGGAGATGGCCTCTCTTATGGAGCGCCCGTCCATGGCCCACTTCAAGGGCATTGTCCTTGGCGTGGACGTCCGTGCCATAAGCTTTCTCAATGAGATTGGCGACATCCTGGAAAAGCTGCGCAGCCGCGGCTGGCATGTGCAGCTCATCTTCCTGGAGGCGGACACACAGGAAGTGATGCGCCGCTACGCCACAACCAGGCGCCCCCATCCTCTGGAACATGAGGGAATAGGGCTGGAAGCCGCCGTCCTTATGGAGCGGAAGCGCCTGGCCTGCGTGCGCAGCCTTGCAGACATGGTGATCAATACAACGCGCTGCTCAATACACGACCTGCGCCGTGTCCTGCAGAAGCGTTTTCGGAACGGACAGGTCGGAATGCGTTCGCTGAGGGTCTTTGTGCTTTCCTTCGGGTTCAAGCACGGCCTCCCCAAGGACGTGGACTACGTCTTTGACCTGCGCTTTCTGCCCAATCCGTATTTTGTCAGCGAGCTGAAGAAGAAAAGCGGCCTTGACGATGACGTGGCGGACTACGTATTTGCGACGGCCAAGGCAAGGGAGTTTTTAAGCAAGCTCAAGGACCTGCTCTTTTACATCCTGCCCCTTATGGAGACGGAAGGGCGCTACCGCCTCACCATTGCCTTCGGCTGCACCGGCGGGCACCACCGCTCGGTGGCTGTGGCGGAGGCTGTAGGTCGGGCCATCAGGCAGGCAGGCTACCCCACGGTTATAGAACACCGGCACATCGACCTTGGCTGAGGCGATTGCGTGATGCCTGGCTTCCCCGACAAGTTGGGAGAAGTCCGTAAAATGTTGTAAAAAGTACAAAGGAATAATTTTAGCATGTCA
>CAZWGJ010000199.1:0-3063 GCA_964633375.1 uncultured Desulfovibrio sp. | reverse complement strand
CATATCCGGCGGGACGGGCAGGAGAAGATCGACGCATCGTATCTAGCACGAAAAGTCACAGTTAAGGGGGTATGCGGCATCTTAAACTCTTTTTTTGTTTTCCCCATTATATAAATCTCCTATACATGATGACAGATTCTAATTTATATCTGTCATGATTGTCCGCTTACTTATCAAATCCGCTTATCTCAACTGCCGCGTCTGTGAAGATCTTGGCCCTGTCGAACATGGACTGTACCACAGCATACTCCCTGATGTTATGGTTGAACTCACCGATGACGCCGCAGGAGCACAGAACCGGAATGTCTGCACGGGCGATGGCACCCGTATCAGAAGCTCCGCCCAGCGTGATCTTGCCAAAGGGCTCAAAGCCGTCTTCCTGAGCCACGCGGTTTACCTCATTCCAAAGCCACATGATCTTGTCGTTGGCCTCAAATGCATGAAGCTTTGCTGTGACCAGCTCATAATCAGCCGTGGTTCCCTCCACATATGCCGTCGTCATGATCTTGTCAATCTCAGCGCGCATGCGCTCGCCCTCTTTATCGTTCGGGATACGCATATCTACTGAGAACTCGCACTTATCCGGTATGGATGTGCTGTTGCTTCCGCAGTGCATAACACTCGGGGTTACATAGATTCCCTTCTCCACATCAACAAGCTCCAAAAGCTTAGTAACCTTGAAGATTGCCTCGTTAAGAGCATTATGTCCCTTCAGGAACTCATTGCCGGCGTGGCCGCCCTTGCCGTGTACCGTGGCAACCACCGTGTACTGGGTCTTTCTGCCTACGCACAGGCTGTTGGTGATGTGTCCGGTCTCCATATTGAGCGCGTAGAGTGCCCCGCGGCTCTCCTGCGTGAACAGCTTGTCCACATCTGTTCCCACATGGTCGCCCTCTTCTTCTCCCGCGACAACCATCTTGATCGGGTTCAGATCAAATCCCAGGCTCTGCAGTGCCTTGGTGATGTAAAGTGCGATGATAAGTCCGCCCTTCATATCCAGCACGCCGGGGCCGTATGCCTTGCCGTCCTCGATGCGGAAGGGGTTCTCACAGCCAAATGCACCCTTGTGGTGTACTGTATCAAGATGGCCGCCGAACATGATCGGCTTACCGGGACGGTCCTTGCCCAGCTCCGCGATCAGGACACTGCATCTGTCAGGACGGGACTCCACTGTACGGGTCTCAAAGCCCACAGCCTCCAGCTCCGCGCGATACCACGCCTGAGCCTTCTCAACATTTTCCTTCTCCTCATAGTGACCCTCAAGGTTGACAAATGTCTTCCACTTATCAAGCATCTCATCCTTGTGGTCATCGATAAATGCACTTATTGCGCTATAGTATTTGCTCATTATTCTTCCTCCTCGGGTGTCTCCCCGCGTGCGATTTTTGAAAACTTCTTATCAAGATTAGTAGCTGTAAATAAGAGCAGGAATGCGAAAGTTACAGCCGGTGCGATCATAAACGGTATCATGTCCATAGCTTCTACACCCAGGAAACCGCATGTTGTCAGCGGGTTGGTGTTCCACGGAACCCAGAGTCCTGTAAGAAGACAGCCGACCGTCATGGATCTTGTCAGATCGTACTTGTTCAGATGGTTCGCCTCATATACCGGCTTTAAAAGGCTTCCGGTAAAGATAAATGAGAAGTTACATGAAGCAGAGGTTGCATTGGCGATGGTACCGAAGATAACCGTCCACATGGAAGCTGAAAGACGTCCCGTCATACGCTTGGTGATCGGCTCGATGACTTTGTCGATGATACCGGCCGTGCTGAGCAGCCCGAACAGTCCGAAGGCGAACACGAACATGAATGCTGTTCCGTTCATGCTGGTTATACCGCCACGGCTGAAGATCTTGGTGAGAAATGCACTGTCAGATGTGAGTGAGAATCCCTGCCACATATAAAGAGCTGTCTCCTTAAATGTGTGGCCCTGATAGAGCCATGCCACCAGGAATCCGCTGACAGCGCCTGAGAGAATGGACGGAATCGAAGGAACCTTGATGATGAGCAGTATCAGAACTATAAGCAGCGGCAGGAGCGGTACGACTCCCAGCTTGAAGCATGCAGCGATGTCAGTGATGACGCCCTGTATCTCGTGAAGATCCGCGCCTGCGGTAGCGTACTTTGTCCCCCAGATAAAGTAGATGACTGCACACACAACGATCGCAGGAACCGTGATGGTTGCCTGATATTTAATAGATCTGAAAAGGTCAACGCCCGCAGCACCAGCAGAAACATTGGTACTATCTGAAAGAGGAGAAAACGCATCTCCGAAGAAAGCAGCTGTAAGGATCGGCGCCGCAACAACCTTGGCATCCAGTCCCAGGCTCAGTCCTACTCCCATCATGGCAACACCGATGGTTCCGCAGGTACCGAAGGATGTACCCGTGAAGAGTGAGAACACCAGGCAGATAAAGAATGAAATAACCAGGAAATACTTGGGATTGATGATCTCAAGGCATATTCTGGTTACTGTTGCCACAGTGCCGCTGGCATTCCACAGGCCAACCATAGCGCCTACGCACAGTACGATGCACATGGGCACCAGACATCTGGCGATAAAGTCAAGCATTCCCTTCTGCAGCTCCTTGTAGCTGTATCCAAGCTTCATGCAGAGCGGAATGGATACGAGCCACGATACCAGGAACATAGGCTGTGTCTTTGCGCCAAGGAAAACTGCAGGTATCATGATTATTCCAAACGAGATTACCAGGACCATTGCAGCATATCCGAAGCTAGGTGTTTGTTTTGTTTTTTCCATTTTGTAAGCTCCCTCTCTTTAGTGATTCTCTTTTACATCCGGCACCACTGCCGGTGGATGTACAAATACTGAATGTAACATGTGACACGCTTATGCCCTTACCTGCAGCCGGGCATCCGGTCAGTTCATCAATGCATGTTCACCTTCATACACGATCCTGCGGTAGCTATCCGGGTCGGTGTCGCCCTCGGTGCTGAAGCACAGGACTACAGCATTCTCATCGAGCCCCATCAGTTTTTTAAGCTCCGCATATTCCGGCTTTCCTGCGATCATATTCACGATTCCCGTCGTAACCGCGCCGCT
>CAZWGJ010000198.1:0-3069 GCA_964633375.1 uncultured Desulfovibrio sp. | reverse complement strand
GGGGATTGCCCATCTTAAGCTCTGCCATGGCTGTCAGCTGGCGGAGTCCGTGGCGGCTCTCAATGCGCTCCACCAGGTCATGGTTCTTATCCTTGCCAAGCCCGAAGACCAGATCGCAGGATGCCTGGTCAATGGCCAGGATGTCCGTTGAGGCCAGGATGCCTATATCCGGAATGGTCGGCTCTGCCGCCCTTTTTCCGGCACAGTCGCAGTCGACGGACATGCGGCGCAGCACGTTGAGAAAGACGATGTGCTTCCCAAAGTAGTCGCAGGTCGCCTTGGCGGAGTCCGCCATAAGCTCCATCAGGTGCTCCTTGGCAGGCCACTGCCTCCAGTCGGCAGGAATCTCTCCAGTGATGCCGTGCACCTGGCGCTTGCCGACCTTGCCGGAGGCGCAGCCGATGGCGATGTTCTTCATGGAGCCGCCAAAGCCGCCCATGGAATGCCCCTTGAAGTGGGTCAGCACGATCATGGAGTCGTAGTTGACGATGTGCCCGCCCATGGCCACTTCCTTCAGATGCAGGCCGCCCCTGACCGGAAGATTGACGTCGCCTTCCTCGTCCAGGATGTCGACAGGGCAGAAGGTCCAGCCGTTGACCTTGATGGTCTCGCGATGGGAGGCCGTGGTGTAGCGGTCGCCCTTGTAGAACGTATTGGTCTCAACGATTGCACTGTTGGGCACTGTCGCCTGAAAAGCCTTCACCATGTCGCGGGGCAGGATGTTGGGGCCGTTTTTCTCGCCCGTGTGCAGCTTGATGGCGACCCTGCCGTAAATGGCGCTGTTGATGAGCTGATAGAGCCTGATTAAGTGGGCGCTGTCTATGATGGGCGTAAAGTACACTTTGGCACGGCTGCCAGGCGTCTCCTTTCCTGTCACATTCTTTGATCCAATCATCGGCGCTGCCTGCGTGCTGCCCTTTGCCTCTGCTGCTGCCGCCTCATCTGCAAAAGCAAAGGCGCACGGGGCAGCTGCTGCCACAGCACCCGCAACCGTACCCTTCAGCACCGTTCTTCTGGAAAGCCTGTTGTCCTGCATATTATTCTCCTTGTCGTGAAAAACCTGCGGCAAAAACTGCCGCCAAACCACTACATCCAGCCCTGCGCCCCTAGTCCACGGGAATCAGCTCATACTGGGGATTGCCCATCTTGAGCTCTGCCATGGCTGAGAGCTGGCGCAGCCCATGGCGGCTCTCAATGCGCTCTATAAGGTCCTTGTTCAGCTCACCTGCTGCTCCGTACACCAGATCGCAGGAGGCCTGGTCGACAGCCAGGATGTCCGTCGAGGCGAGGATGCCCATGTCAGGCAGCACCGGCTCGGCAGCCTTTGTGCCGGCGCAGTCGCAGTCGACGGACATGCGGCGCAGCACGTTGATGAAGACGATGTGCTTGCCAAAGTAGTCGCAGACGGCCTTGCCGGAGTCGGCCATGTTTTCCATGAACAGATCCTTGCCCGGCCACTTCTTGGAATCATCCTCATTGCTGTCATTTACGCCGTGCACCTGGCGCTTGCCGACCTTGCCTGAGGCGCAGCCGATGGCGATGTTCTTCAAAGATCCGCCCATGCCGCCCCTGGTGTGCCCCTTGAAGTGCGTCAGCACAATCATGGAGTCGTAGTTGACGATGTGCCCGCCCATGGCCACTTCCTTCAGATGCAGGCCGCCCCTGACCGGAAGATTGACGTCGCCTTCCTCGTCCAGGATGTCGACAGGGCAGAAGGTCCAGCCGTTGACCTTGAGGGTCTCCCGATGGGATTCCGTGGTGCAGCGGTCGCCCTTGTAGAGCGTATTGGTCTCAACGACTGCACTGTCAGGCACTGCCGCCTGAAAGGCCTTCACCAGGCCGCGGGGCAGGATGTTGGGTCCGTTCTTCTCGCCCGTGTGCAGCTTGATGGCGACTTTGCCGTAAATTGAGCTGCTGACAAGCTGGTAGAGCTTGATCAGGTGGGCGCTGTCCAGGACGGGCGTAAAGTACACCTTTGCGCGGCTGCCGGCAGTCTTCATTCCGGTCACATTTTTGGATCCTATCACCGGCGTCTTCTGGGAAGCAGGCACCTTGGCTAATGAAGCCCTTGGCACAAGCAGGGATGCGGGAGCTATCATAGCGCACGCTGCAGCTGCCGCTATGGCACCCCCTTTCAGCAGGGATCTTCTGGAAACAATCGTCTTTGGCATCGTCCTCTCCTGGGCAGTCCGTCCCTGTCCCCGCACAATGCGGCAGGACAGGGCTTTTTTCCTGCAGGCCTGCAGGCCAGGACCCCTTGCGGACCGGGTCTCTCCGCCCTGCAGGCTTCTCTCTTCCTGCAAACTATACGGCGTCCGCTCCCTGCCCTGACAGAACGATTTCTTGCTAAAGTCTGCCTGATTCTGCCAGAAGCCCTCTTTTTCCTGCCGGTCTGCCCCCTCGCCGTCATGCCGCCCTGGCCGCTGCCCTCACGGCACCGCCCCGTTTTGGCTGTCCCCTCTGCAGCGCTTGCCCAGGCAGAAGAAAAGCCGTAAAGGCTTTGCATTCTGTACGCAGTCAAAAGACTCCGTCCCGTTCTTTCCTTTTTTGGGAGCCAGCCTTGAGTACCCTTAAAAACGCCGCAGCCCTCAGCCTTCTTCTCTCCCTGCTTCTTCCCTTCCCCAGCCTTTCCCTGGCGCAGGATGCGTCCTTCCCCTGGACCGACAAAGAAAAGCTTGTCATGCCGGGCAAAGAAGCCGTCCCGCCGCAAAAGGATCTCCAGGGCGAGTGGAAGTCCGTGCTTGACGCGCAACGCACCCTCAACATCACCAATGACGCCTTTGTGCTGGCAGACCAGAGCGGCAAAATCGCAGGCTCCATCCTTGAGAGCGGCGCCAACCTCATCTTCAGGGAGCAGGGCGGATCATCCTGCATCGTCCTCTGGCAGCTCTTGGGCGACGGGCGCCTCTCCCTGAACAGCGGGGAGGAAATCTTCCACAGGCCGGACAAGCCTGCCGTGCCGACGACCATAACAAAGCAGTTTGGAAGCCATGACTGCCGCTTCACTGTCACCATCCCAAGCCAGCTGCCCATGGAGGAAATTGAGGACGGCGTGCGCATCTCAAGCCT
>CAZWGJ010000197.1:0-3076 GCA_964633375.1 uncultured Desulfovibrio sp. | reverse complement strand
ATATGAGCTACGATTATACAAAATTATGGCGCCCCATAAAGATCAACAAGATGCGCCTGAAGAACCGTATCATGCTGTCTGCGATGGGAACATTTACCCCGATGCAGGACGGAACCGACAGCGAAGAGGGCATCCGTTATTATGAGGAAAGAGCTAAGGGCGGAGCCGGCCTTCTCATGACCGGTGCGATGTTCCTTTCCGAGAAGACGGCACAGGGCGGACCTACACTGGCGCTTTACTCCACGAGAGCTATCCCAAAGGCAACGGTCCTGGTGGAGCGCGTGCACAGATGGGGCGCGAAGATCTGCCTGCAGCTGTCCTGCGGCACCGGAAGAAACGGTATGCCGGATATCGGAGAGAGAGTACCGATCTCCTCATCAGCCAATCCGTCTTTCTACAACCCGGAGATGATCTGCAGACCGCTCGAGGTATCCGAGATCAAGGACATCATGAAGGAATTTGAGGTGGCTGCACAGTTTGCCATCAATGCAGGTTTTGATGCCGTTGAGGTTCACGGACATGCCGGATACCTGATCGACCAGTTTATATCACCCCAGTGGAACCACAGGACAGACGAGTACGGCGGTTCATGGGAGAACAGGACAAGATTCGCCCGCGAGATCGTTGAATCGATCCGTAAGGTTGTCGGTCCGAACTACCCGATCATCTTCAGAATCTCCCTTGACCATATGTATGAGGGCGGAAGGACTATCGCTGATTCCATGCCCATCATCGAGCTTCTGGAAAAGGCCGGTGTCGATGCCTTTGATATTGATTCAGGATGCTATGAGACGATGGACTACATCTTCCCGACATGCTACACGGGAGAGGCCTGCATGGCTTATGTATGTGAAGAAGCACGCAAGCACGTCAGCGTTCCGATCATCAATGCCGGCAATCATTCGATGGAGACTGCCGTGGATCTTCTTGATTCCGGCAATGCAGATATCATCAGCTTCGGACGTCAGCTTATCGCTGATCCGCAGTTCCCGAACAAGCTCAAAGCCGGACACAGAGAAGATGTACGTCCCTGCATCATCTGCAATGAAGAGTGCATAGGAAGAATCTTCGGAAGACTGACCCAGATCTCCTGTACAGTCAACCCGAATACAGGATTTGAGACATCCATGGTCGTTACGCCCCTGGAAAAGAAGCAGAAGGTCGTTGTCATCGGTGCAGGCCCCGGCGGACTTGAGGCAGCCAGAGTTGCGGCTGTCAGAGGATGCGATGTTACTCTGTATGAAGCATCGGATAAGATCGGCGGAACCTTCGGAGCCATCGCGACAGCTCCGTTTAAGAAGAGAATCAGGGAACTCATCACATGGTACGGCGTACAGCTGGACAAGCTTGGCGTTAACATCAAGTTCAATACAAAGATAGATGCCGATGCAGAGGTGCTCAAGGATGCAGATGCCATCTTCGTGGCAACCGGATCTGTACCGTTTATCCCGAGGATTGAGGTAGCAGAAAGCGACAAGATCATCGACGTAACTCAGGCTCATATCCACGGCGTTCCCGGGGAAAATGTTGTCATCTGCGGCGGCGGACTCTCCGGCTGTGATACAGCCCTTGAGCTTGCTATGCAAGGCAAGAAGGTGACGATAGTCGAGATGCGTGATGCATGCGCGGCTGATGTCATGAGCATCAATAAGATCAGCATCGATAGGATGCTTGCTCAGTACAAGGTAGAGATCCTTACGAACACGACAGTCTGCAAGATCGGCGCGGACGGCGTGACAGCCAAGGACAAAGACGGTAAGGAAGTTATACTTAAGGCCGACAATGTCATCACAGCATTCGGACAGAAGCCGAACAGCACTATCGCTGAGGCAATTGCGGACAAATATCCCACAAAGACGACCCTGATAGGCGACTGCCAGAAGACAGCCAAGGCCGGCTCGGCGATCAGAGAGGGTTATTACGCAGCAATGGCACTTCAGTGATGTGGTGGAGGTAGTAAATTGGAGAAAAGCAGCAAGTTTTTCGGTTATAAGGCGGCATGGGCCTGGGCTGGAAGATTTTTGCGGCAACTACCGCCATCGGTATGGTACTTCTGCTGGCAGCACTGAAGGCAGCACCTGTTAAGGATAAGTAAAGGAAAGGAAAATATATGGATTATAAGTTAAAAGATAAGGTCGTACTGATAAACGGAGCAACAGGAGGTATCGGACAGGCTCTCTGCCGTGCATTTGCAAGAGAAGGCGCTAAGCTGGCTATTGCATCAACAAGCCAGGCTAAGCTGGATGCTTTTGTTCCGACCCTTGACATAGCACCTGAGAATATCAAGACATTCGTGGCTGATGCGACCAAGGAAGAGAGCATCAAGGCCTGGGTTGACGGAGCATATAACCACTTCGGACATATTGATGTGGTTATTCCCAATGCCGGCTATGAAGGCAAGTATCAGGAGATCCAGGACTGCACGGTAGAGGATTATCTGAAGGTTTATAACATCAATGTCTTCGGCGTCATGCTGCTGATGAAGTGCGCAGCTCCTTACCTGATCAAGCAGGGAAGCGGCGCCATCGTTACGATAGCTTCCAACGGCAGCTACACCACATCTCCCGGCATGAGTGCTTACTGCTCATCCAAGCATGCGGTTGCAGGCGTGGCGAAGTCGGTAGCGCTTGAACTCGGACCGAAGGGCATCCACTGCAACTACATCTGTCCGGGCGGTGTTGAGACACCTATGATCCACAGGATCGAGGAGAACACCTTCGGCGATACCAAGACTCATGAGGAGTGCGAGGAACTCTTCGGTGCGGCTTATCTGGACAAGAGATACTGCAAGCCGGAAGAGGTTGCTGATCTGGCACTGTTCCTGGCTTCGGACGTTTCATCCCATATCATGGGATCCGGAATTCGTCTCGACGGCGGCATGGATGCGCTCTGCTGATCTTTCACATCGAGCGGCATGCCTCCCCGGGAGGGCGGCCGAAACGGAGTGTAAATGCGCACGGATTTGGATATGCAGAAGTCTGCTTACACAGACCTGAATCCGGCGCACAAGACTCGCGAGCGAGTCTTGACAGGCTGAAAGCGGACAGCATACATAGATGAGGTATCTTACCGAATA
>CAZWGJ010000196.1:0-3160 GCA_964633375.1 uncultured Desulfovibrio sp. | reverse complement strand
CAATGGCCTCCTTGTCCTGCATGGTGTAGCCGGAGAGGCGGATGATTTCCATGCGGTCGCGCAGGGCCGGCGGAATGGTGTCCAGCTGGTTGGCCGTGCAGATGAACATGACCTTGGAGAGGTCGAAGGGCACGTTGAGGTAGTGGTCGGAGAAGGTGACGTTCTGCTCAGGGTCCAGGACCTCCAGCAGGGCCGACTGGGGATCGCCCCTGAAGTCGTTGCCCACCTTGTCCAGCTCGTCCAGCATGATGACGGGGTTGCGCGTGCCCGCATGGCGCAGAGCCTGCAGGATGCGGCCGGGCATGGCGCCGATGTAGGTGCGCCTGTGTCCGCGGATTTCCGCCTCGTCGTGCATGCCGCCTAAGGACAGGCGTTCAAACTTTCTGCCCAGGGCCTTGGCGATGGATTTGCCGAGGCTTGTCTTGCCGACCCCTGGAGGGCCCACAAAGCAGAGGATGGAGCCGTGCGTCTGCGGATTGAGCTTGTGGACGCTCAGAAATTCAAGGATGCGGTCCTTGATCTTCTCCAGCCCGCAGTGCTCTTCGTCCAGGGTGGCCTTGGCGTTGGCAATGTCCAGGTTGTCCTTGGAGAGCTTCTTCCAGGGCAGCTCGCTCACCAGCTCGAGGTAGCTGCGCAGCATGGCGTATTCAGAGGACTCCGTATGCATGAGGGAGAGCCTGCGCAGCTGCTTCTCCGCCTCCTTCTTGATGTCCCCTGTGAGCCCTGCCTTGGCCAGGGCCTTTTTGAGGCTTTCCAGATCCTCGTCGGCATTGACTTCCTTGTCGCCCAGCTCCTGGCGTATGGCCTTGAGCTGCTCGCGCAGATAGTATTCCTTCTGCGTCTTTTCTATGCCTTCCTTGGCTGCGCTCTGGATGCGCATCTGCATGGCGGCTACATCCACTTCATGCTTCAGCTTTTCCCAAACTGCGCGCAGCCTTTCGACGGGATCGATGATTTCTGTGAGCTCCTGGGCCTCGGCTATGCTGATGTGCAGGTTGCCGGCCACAAGGTCAGCCAGCTTGCCGGGCTCGTTCACGCCCTGCAGGATGGTCATGAGCTCAGGAGTGGGGATGCCGCGCAGGCTCAAGGCCTTCTCCGAGAGGTCGCGCACCACGCGCATCAAAGCCTCGATCTCTGTAGTGGCCTCAGGCTTGGGCTCTTCAATGTACTCTGCCTCAGCCGTGATGAAGGGGCCTGTGACGTCAACATTGCACAATTTGGCGCGGGCGACGCCCTGCACCAGGGCCTTGACGCGGTTGTTCGGCATCCTGAGCAGGCGCAGGACCTGGACTACGACGCCGACCTGGTAGAGATCGTCCGCTGCGGGATCGTTGGTGGACTCTTTCTTCTGGGTGACGCAGAAAACGTAGTGCGGTCCGTCGACTGCCGCCGACATGGCTGCCACGGAGGGCTCCCTTGTCACCAGAAGGGGCATGATGAGGGAGTTGAAGAGGACTACATCGCGCAGGGGCACAACGGGGAGAAGTTTGGGAAGCGGAGGACGCACGGCTGCCTCTTCCGGTGATTTTTCTGTGTCGTGCACTGCCCCTGCTGCGCGCCTTTCCTCAGCTTTCTTTTCGCTGTCTTTTGGGTGCAGAGGATGCAGGCGCATGATGGGACGGCGGACACGCCTGATGCGTCGTCCCATCTGTCCCTTTTCCTGGCTTTTTGCAGACTGTCCGCATTCCTCGGGCGCAGCAGAATCCTCTGCCGGTGTGTCCTCAGGCGCAAAAACGTCTTTTTTGTTGTCGTCGCTCATAGATATTCCTCTGCGTGGATTTGATATTTTTTGCTCCTGGCTGGTCACGTGCCGTGCGGTGAGAAGCAGCGCAGATGCGTCAGCGTTCCTCCTTGTGAAGAGGATGCTGCGCATTGCCAGCCGGCATGCATAAGGCGAATGCACCTGCAGAAGTGTGCCAGACGCTTGTATCTAGGGAAAATAAACAGGATTTGCTGTTAGGCAAGGGGGGGGAAAACTGATTTGAGGCTGGCGCATGGACGGACTGCAGACTGGAGAAAAACGAAAATAGTCTCTTGACACCATGGCATATACTAGGCATACACTAAGAAATAGAAAATCAGAGAAGCATCTGTTCAGGGCTCCTGGAGCAGGGCAGTCCCAGCAGCCGGTATTATTTACGGCAGTCAGACAATAAACCGTAAATGGATATCCTTTGAACGGATGCAGAAAACAGCGAATTTGCCTGTCCGGAACACTATGGGAATTTTCCCTGGAGCTTCCAGGAATTCTGAGAAGATGCCAGCTTCCCGGAGATAAAGAAAATGAGGGAGTAATTTTTTTTTTTTTTTTTTTTCAGCAGCCTTGCTGAAATTCTCTCAGTTTCATCTCTGTGCTTTTGCGGACAGTCTGGGAAATCTCTTGGTGCAGTTCCTCTTTTGCCTAAATAAGTACAAGCATAGAAGCTGTTCAGCTTGTCTCTATTGAAAAATGCTTCTGCTGCAGTTTTTTTACAGCTATTATTAAGAGGTATTTAATTTTAAGATGTCAACAAAACACCCCCCCCTATCTTACTTGCTAAAACAGTACTATTACAAGCAGTCATTGCGCAGAGGCTGCACTTTTGGGCTGTCTGCAAAATCAGGATACAGCAGTAAACGGGCAAAAAAAGACAGGAGACAGCCCTGTAAGTACGGATTGTTCAGCAGAACTGTTTTGTGCAGTGCGCTTCTCTCTCTGCCTCTTGTCTCAGCAGCGACATCTTATGCTGAAGACTTTAAGGGTGTAACAGATGAGTCGAGTGATACAGCCAGCAATTGGGAGGGTACGCTGCCCGCCGGAGACTATGGCGATATTTTTGGCGGTTATGCAGTAAATAAAACACCGGCAGAAGCAACAGACAATAAACTGACGATTGATAAGTATGCGACACACATCTTTTGGGGAACAATATACGGCGGCTTTGCCGGTAATGCAGGGGATGCGCTTGATGCGGACAAGCCTCTTGGAGAGCGCAGGGCAAATGCCAAAGCCAGCGGCAATAAGCTCTTTGTGAAGAATTCTACTAATCTTTCAACTTCCTGCGGATCAAGCTTAGTTATAGATGGGATGCGGGACCGGGGGGATCCTCTTACAACCTTGCTGGTCGGCAGCGGTGTAGACTTTAAATATGGGAAAGCAGAAGCCAAAGGCACAGTAGAT
>CAZWGJ010000195.1:0-3175 GCA_964633375.1 uncultured Desulfovibrio sp. | reverse complement strand
ATGTCCAGCTCCCCTTCATGGAGGAGGACAAGGCGCCCGGGGCCAGGCTGCGTCTCCTCAAGCAGGGCGCAGAGCTCGGCCAAAGAGAGCTTCAAGACCGTGTCGATGCCTGCCAGCTCGCAGGTTGCCAGGACTGCATCCGAGGGATCGCCGTCCACGCAGACGCAGGCCGTCTGGGGCACGCCGCAGAGTATGGCGGGCATGAGGGCCGCCAGCAGCCTGGCAGAGGCTGTGTAGGCCGGCGTTACGGCAATTACGGCCCAGGGCGCGCAGAAGACCGTGCGCGTCCGCCAGAAGCCGGACAAGGGATCGTTGCGCTGCTCGTGCAGTATCTCCCTGGCCGGCTCGTCGTAGCGGAAGTACATCGCCATGGCCGTCTTGACGGCGGCACGTGCCGCCGGATCAAGGGCCTCGTAGGCCTCGCCCATGCGATCCTCTGAAACCAGGTGATCCCTGGTCCAGGCAGGCCATTCCGTCCTGGCCAGGTTCTCGGCGCCCGGGCGGGTGTTCTCCCAGGGCGTCCTTTCAGCCGGGCTTTTTCCCCTTTCCTTGTTCATGCTGCCTCCTCTGCCTCAGTACCTTAGTCGCTGAGGCTTCCCAGCCAGTCGCGCAGAAAGTCCAGCTGGTCGTGGACGGACTTTGGCCCCGTGCCGCCGGGGGTCTCCCTGCGGCGCACGGCGGCATGGCAGTCCAGGACGGGGTAAATGCCCTCGTCAAAGCGGCTGTCCAGCCCCTGCAGCTCTTCAAGGGAGAGCTCCTCCAGCGTGCAGCCCTTCTTTTCTGCCAGGGCCACGGCGTGGCCTGTGATGTGGTGCGCTTCGCGGAAGGGGATGCCGCGGCCCACCAGGTAGTCCGCCATTTCGGTGGCGTTCAAAAAGCCCCTGCGGCAGGCCTCCTCCATGCGTTCCGTGTTGAAGGCGATTTCGGAGAGCATGCCTTCCATGACGTTGAGTGAGGTGCTTATGGTGTGGCTGGCATCCATGAAGCCTTCCTTGTCTTCCTGCAGGTCGCGGTTGTAGGCAAGGGGCAGTCCCTTGACCACGGTCAGAAGTGCCATCAGGGATCCGGTCACGCGGCCGGTTTTTCCGCGCATCAGCTCGGCCACGTCGGGGTTCTTCTTCTGCGGCATGATGGAGGAGCCGGTGGAGTAGCCGTCTGAGAGGCGGATGTAGCCGAAGTTGGGGTTGGCCCAGAGGATGAGCTCCTCGCAGAGGCGGGAGAGGTGGACCATGATGAGGGAGGCGTCAAAGAGGGACTCCATCACAAAGTCCCTGTCTGAGACGGCGTCCATGGAGTTGTGGTAGATGTGCCCGAAGCCCACGTCCTCGGCGACGGAGACAGGGTCCAGGGGGTAGGTGGTGCCGGCAAGGGCGGCAGCGCCCAGAGGAGAGATGCGCACGCGCTGCAAGGTGTCGGAAAGCCGTCTGTAGTCCCTGTGGAACATCCAGGCATAGGCCAGAAGGTGGTGGGCCAGGCTGACAGGCTGGGCGGGCTGGAGATGGGTGCAGCCGGGCAGGATGTGGTTGACATGGTCCTTGGCGGTGTCAACTAAGCGTGCAACGAGCTTCTGCAGTTTGTCCTGCCAGTCGGTGATGCTGTCGGCGACAAAGAGCCTGAAGGTCAGCCCCACCTGGTCGTTGCGGCTTCTGCCGGTGTGCAGGCGCTTGCCCACGTCGCCCACAAGCTCTGTGAGGCGGGCCTCTATGTTCATGTGCACGTCTTCCAGTTCAGGGCGCCAGACGAAGCTGCCGCTTTCAATTTCGTCCGCCACGCGGTCAAGCCCCTCGACCAGGGCCTCGCCCTCGGCCTTGCTCAATATTCCCTGCCTTGCGAGCATGCGGGCATGGGCCTGCGAGGCGCGGATGTCCTGGCGCCACAGATTGCTGTCATAGGAAACCGACTCGGTGTAGGCTGCGACTGCCTCCTTGGGGCCCTCTGTGAAGCGGCCTCCCCAGCTGGCGTTTGTTTTCATAGTTCCCCCTTTTGGCTGCGCCCCCTTGAGATTTGGGGGCGGCATTTGTATTGGCTGCCCGGGTGCATGCGTCCCGCAAAAGCCGCATGGACCTGGCTTTATGTGCATAAAGGCATCCGGCAGCCTGCATTTGGGCTGCAGGGAGCTTGCCGGACCTTGATGAAAAAGGTGCTGCAGGCATGAAGCAGGGGCGCAGAATAAGGACCGGCTCCTGCCTTGCCAAGCTGAGTCAGGCTAGCATACTTTTGCCTGCTAAGTAAGTCCGCTTTGAAGCCCCGCCCCCGGGAGGCTGCTTAAGGGCTGTGAAAAGGCAGCGAAAGGGCAGGGGCAAAGACGGGCTCCCTGGTGTTTTGGCGGGGAATGTGCCCTGCATCGCTGGGCTTTGGGCAGGGCGGCCGCCCCCTGCCTGCTTCTTGCTCAAAAGAGTACTCTGTGGCAAGAGAAAGAAGCCCCGGGCGGAGAGGCTGCCGCAAACAATCAGCCTGGTCTTCAGGGCCGGTCCTGCCTTGGTCCCGCCTGAAGGGGAAGCCGTTCCTGTCTTGTTCTAATGTGCCTGCCTTTTGCGCAGGATGTCCTGGATGATGGTGAGTGCTATGTTTCTTTCCATGACGCAACAGCCCAAGATGCAGCAGACCCTGCGCATGACGCCGCAGATGCAGCAGGCAGTCCGTCTTCTGCAGCTGTCCCATATGGAGCTTGTCCAGAAGGTCAGGGAGGAGCTGGAGGAAAACCCCTTCCTGGAAATCAGCCAGCCGCAGGAGGAGCAGGCGCCCCAGCCTGAGGAAGAGAAGAAGGCTGCTCCTGATGAGAACGAGGTCTACGACAGGGACGTGGCGGCAAATGCGGACTGGGAGGAGTACATAGGCGACTTTTCCTCGGCTCCCAAGGATGCCGGGCAGAGGGAGGAGGCGGCAGAGGAGACGCTGACCTTGGAGCAGCGGCTGACTGAGCGCCCCACCTTGTCCGGGCATCTGCTCTGGCAGCTGCACCTCTCCGACTTTACCGAGGAGGAGAAGGCAATAGGGGAGTGCATCATAGGCAACCTTGAGTCCAACGGGCGTCTGACGGCCAGCAATAAGGAGCTGGCAGCCCTCTCAGGCAGCACCGAGGCCAAGGTGGAGTCCATGGTGCAGCGCATACAGCTCTTCGATCCGGTGGGCGTCGCCGCCAGGAGCCTCAAGGAGAGCCTGCTTGTGCAGGTGA
>CAZWGJ010000194.1:0-3175 GCA_964633375.1 uncultured Desulfovibrio sp. | reverse complement strand
GCAAAAATGAAATTGCTGATATCGAAAACAGCCCAAGTCCAAGCAAAAAATTTATATGATTGCCAGAGCAAGCAAAACACCAGCTTATCAACGTCATATCATGAGTCCGCTTATGATCCCTTTATGCACCCTTTGCTCAGCCAGAAGCAAACCGGCCCCTGGCCAGTCCCAGGCAGCGACTTTGACTGGGCACTGCCCAGTGCCCGTCTTCATGCATGTCTTTTCACGACGCCCCAAGCCATGACGGGATGCGGTCCAGGCAAAAGGTCCGCAGGGAAGCCTCATCTGTGTTTTGCTGAGCTCCCGCTCCAACAGGCTCAATCAGGTGGACACCATTGAAAGTTAACAAGTACAAAGACGGAAAAGGCTCCGTAGAAATTTGCTCCAACTCTTTTGTCAAAGTTTCCTGCATGCAGGAAAACAGCATTTACCTTGGAGCAAGAGCAAAGATTTTTTGCGGACCGGCGCTGTCCTTCGCAGTCTGCCTGTCGTTTGAAAGCGTCGACGGGGCTGACATCAGCCTCAAAACAGGCACCTTGAACATCAGGGCCGGCAAGAAGGCAACCAGGCTTTCCTCTGCTTCTGACAGGAACTTTTTTGTTGACATCTGCAAGTCGCGAATAGCCTCCTGTGCAAGCAAGGTAAAGACTATTGCAGACGGCGCCTCAGCCATCAACACGTCTATAAACACCTTTGCAAAGAAGACATCTATCGCAAGCAATACAACGGCAATAGCCAACACAGCTGCAGCTGTAACTGCAAACAAAAATGCTGTTATAAACAAGAAGGATGAAATTTCAGCAAAGGAAACGAACATCATCAATGAACTGAAGTCTCAAATTTCCTTTGCCGATGAAGTAATCAAGTCGCTTGCCGAGATGGATTCTGTCCTGACAAAGATAGCCCAGCAGCAGATGGCTGTCGGCAGCAGCGCAAATGAGTCAGGCACAGTCCTGAACAGCATGGCAAAGATGCGAAACTCCTAAGGGAGCCGCCTCCCCAGACGCTGTCCAGCGGACAGCCCGCTGCAGGGGACGACGGACTGTGCGATGCGCAGCACGATGCAAGGTGCGATGCCGGACACGACGCCCTGCACGACAGGCAGCACGACGCCGGACTCGGGCAGCCTGCACGTCAGATGCCGCCGCATTCCTGACGCCATCAGCCCCATTTTTCCCTGGACCGCTGATAAGGGACCTTGTAAAATATTGGCGCAAAAAGCACAGCTTTATGCGTTCAGGCAGCCTTTTGCCGGACGGATGCAGCACGAACTTTCCAAGGGCATTCAGTTATGAGTGGAACCGTTTCCGCCAAAGCAGACACTATTGAAATCAACAGCTATTTTTATGCTGCAGTAACGGCTTCGAGCACTACAAGCATAGTCAGCGGCGCCTATGCAAAAGCAACGGCCGGTCTGGACAGCACTGTGCGTGCAAGCCTGCCCTCATTTACCGTCAACTTCAGTTTGAAGTTTGCTGCAGAGGTCTTTTGCTACAGCAAAAGCTTAAGCAACATGAAGGCGGTATCGGTCAACGTCAAATCAGCTCTGCGCCAGGTAAAGCAATACAGCAGCAGGATAGACAGCACAGCAAGCTTCAAACTGATTTCCAAGGACAAGACCGCAAGCTTTGCATCCAAAACAGACCTTGACACTCATACTACTGACATAACAAACAAGCTCAAGGAAATAACTGACAAGGATACTGAAAACTGCAGCTCGCTGACTGAAGTATGCACTGCTGTAGACAGCAAAATCAACGACCTCAACACTGTCCGCAGCGACACAAAAGAGATTGTCAATACGATTAAGCAGACCGTCAATGACTACAACGAGGTTGTCCAGCAGTACAAATCAGTTACATCGCAAAAGACGATCATTTTCTCAGACGACAAAAAGAACTTTGCAAACTACATTATCGACTAACCAACTGCACTCACTGAACCAACTAGGCAAACAGTCATGAACATCATAAAAGACTCAACTGTCGGGATCCTGTTCTCTCCCTTTGCTGTAGGCGGCATATGGCACCTGCAGGCTGCTGTCCTGCACTACTTTGCCCTGGACGATGCCAACGCCGCTCTTCCGGAAACGGAGCTCTGGGAGCAGGGGCAAAAGGAGCTTGGCACAAGCGTGCTGGATCCAGGCTTCCCCAAAGCCTGCGGCGAGGTGCTTGTGGCTGGCAGCTGGTTTGCGCCAAATGCCTCAGTCGCCCGCGGCGGCGTTGTCCGCATCCAGGCCGGCCCCATCCATCGGGAGCTTGCCGTCTTCGGGCCAAGGTACTGGCAGGGCGGACCTCTTGCAGCCATTTCCAAGCCTGAGTCTGCGGCCTCGGTCCCGCTCACCTGGGAGTCTGCCTTTGGCGGTCCTGAGTTTGCCGAGAACCGCCAGGGCATGGGCACTGCGCCCGTTGACACTCCCTGGGGAGAGAAGCGCCTTCCCCTGCCTCTGGTTGAGGATCCTAAAGCCGGCCTCATCACCTCTCCCAATGACAGCCCCAAGCCCGCCTGCCCGCTTCCCGTCCCAGGAGACGTGCCCTCGCGGCTGGCCATGTCCGGAACGTATGACGCGCGCTGGCTGAAGGAGTTCTGGCCAGGCTTTCCGGCCGACGTCAATCCCGACTTCTTCTCCCTTGCCCAGAGGGACCAGCGCCTGCCCAAAACCTATGCCGGCGATGCCGAGCTCAAACGTCCGGGCTATTTTGCCGGCGGCGAAAAGTTCTGCCTGGAAAACATGCATCCGACCAAGAGGCTGCTGACAGGCTCCCTGCCAACCAAGAGGGTCCGCGTCTTTGCCTCAAGGACGGCAGCCAAGGGGCAGACCGGCTACCCCTTCAAGGAGAAAGCCAAGGACGCAGCCGAGCTGAAGTTTGAGGAAATAAGCGCCCATCTGGAAACGGTGTGGTTCTTCCCCACCATTGAACGCGGCGTTGCGCTCTACCGTGCTGTCATGCCCTGCGCAGACGACGAGTACAGCGACATCGTCTCCCTCTTCCCTGTCGTAGAGGATGCGGACGCCCCAAGGACGGACATCTCCTGCTGGCTTGAGGAGCAGAAAAAGCGCACGGCCAAGCCTGCCCCTCCAGCGCCTGTGCTGCCGCCGGAAGCGGCGGAGGCCATGAACACGGTCAAGGCGTCCGTCCGCACCCTGGAAGAGGATGCGCACCTTTCCGTCGAC
>CAZWGJ010000193.1:2274-3177 GCA_964633375.1 uncultured Desulfovibrio sp. | reverse complement strand
CTTGCCCCTGTGCATGACCGCGACCCTCAGCCCCCTTTCCACGGCTCTTGAATACCCCTGCCGTTCAGTGTAGGGTCATTTATGGAACAAAGCGCCGCATTCCTTGCAGCGCTTTCAAGGAGGCTGAAGCATGTCTGACGGAACAGCAATGGACGGTGCGCAGGAGCGCATCTTTGCCTTTCAGAAGTTGACCGACCTCAACACCCCCTGGCGCGACGTCCTCTCTCTGGCATCCAGGCAGAGCTTCAACAAGGGGCAGCATGTGTCCATGGGCGCTTATCTCTACTTTCTGGACAAAGGCAGGATACGTCTGTCGCACTTGAGCCTCCAGGGCATAGAAAAGATCCTCTGGTACCTCTACCCGGGCTGCCTTTTCGGGGAGACGCCCTTCTTTGACAAGATGCCTTCAGCAGGCTCCTTCTACTGCTCCACCAACTGCACAATCTACAGCTTCTCCCACCAGACCATAGAGCAGCTTGCCAAAAGCCGTCCCGACCTGATGGTGAATCTGTGCCATTCCATGTCCAGGAAGATGCGCGTTCTGTCCGACCAGGCTGCGTCCCTTTTCCTGGACAGCCTGAAGGTGCGGACCCTGCGCTTTTTGTCCCAGCACATCGTCGTGGGCTCGGATCCCGTCCTGGTGGATGTCGGCATCACCAAGCTGGAGCTGGCAGCCCTGCTTGGCGTGCACCGCATCTCCCTCTACAAGATACTGAAAGACTATGAGGAAGCCGGCATCTTGAGCGCCTTCCATGGCAGCAAGGTCACCATTTTAAAGCCGGATGCCTTCTACAACACCCTTGTCAGCGACGACTAGCTTCCAGCCGGACTTGTAAGCCGCAGCCTTCTTCCTGCCGTTTTTTGCCGATTGAGAAAGGACAACATGCCTTCTGCAGCCCTAAA
>CAZWGJ010000193.1:0-2264 GCA_964633375.1 uncultured Desulfovibrio sp. | reverse complement strand
CCCTGCCGTTTTTTTTTGCCGATCGAGGTTCTGGGCAGGGACTGTCTGTTCGGCATAAGGACAACCAGATGCCTTCTGCAGCCCTAAAGCCACCGACCAATCCCCAGCCTGACTTTGCAGCCCTGGCAGAACAGTTTGGCACGCCGCTTTTTGTGTACCGGAAGTCTGTGCTGAAAAGGCAGGCAGACGCTCTTGCCTCCGCCTTTCCGGGCTGCCTGCCCCTCTACTCCATGAAGTGCAATCCGCACCCGGACCTCTGCCGCTTTTTTGCAGAGCGGGGCTTTGGCATGGACACCTGCTCGAGGCAGGAGACGCTCTTTGCCAAAAGCCTTGGGCTTGCACCGGACCATATCTGCTATTCTGCGCCAGGCAAGACAGAAGAGGACATTGAAGCCTGCCTTGGCTGCTGCCGCCTTGTCGCGGACTCCTGGTCGGAGCTGGAGCTGATTGATGCCGTCTGCCGCGATCGGGGCATCCAGCTTGAGGCGGGGCTCAGGATAAGCCCTGCCATCCGCTATGGGGCTGGCTTCTATCCTGACATCCTGCCTGCCGCCCCTGACAAGTTCGGCGTGCCTGAAGAGGAAATCGACGATCGCGCAGCCTGGCTTGCGTCCTTAGCCAACGTCCGCGTCGCCCATCTGCACACCTATGTGCGCAGCCAGGTGCTCAGCGCCCAGGCCCTCGGCGCCTGCTTTGCGCATGCAGCAGACATTGCCCTGCACTGGCACGGCCTTGGGCTGCCGCTTTCCTCCCTGAACCTTGGCGGCGGCTTCGGCATACCCTGCCGGCAGGAGGAGCCTCTTGATCTGGCTGAAGTCGGCAGGACTGTCGGACAGCTTAAAGCCCGGCTGTCCTCGAACATCCCCAATCTTGCCGTCCTTATTGAGAGCGGGCGCTTCCTTGCCGGAGAGGCGGGCTTCTTTGTGAGCCGCATCCTTGACGTCAAGCAGAGCCGGGGGACGACCTATGCCGTCTGCGAGGGGATGCTCAACCACTTCCTGCGCCCGCCCTTGGCCAGGCTCATCTCCTCGCTGCAGAAGGCCCTTTCCGGAGGGGAGCCCTTCCCTGGCCCCTGCGAGCCCTTGTGGAGCGGTCCCGGGACAAGCCTTCCCTTTGCTGTCGGAAAATCGTGTCCTGCGCAGCGCGTCACTGTCTGCGGCAGCCTCTGCACAGTCCAGGACACTGCGGCTGAAGACGTGGAGCTTGCCAATATTGCTCCCGGCAACCTGCTGGTCTTCCCCAATGCCGGCGCCTATGCCGCCGCCTTAAGCCCGCACGGCTTCGGATTTCAGAAGGGCTGCGCCGAGGTCCTGGCGGACTGACGGACGCCTTGCGATAAACTTTCGACAATCCTGCGGCAAACTTGCAGCGGAATGGCGGAAGTCTGGCTTTGGCTGCCTGCACTTGATCACCTCTGGCAAAATGAGGCGCTCTCGGCTACCATCTGCCGTGCCTGCGCCTCTCTGCAGATTCAGGCTCTTTTGGCCTTTCCCCTCCCCGGACCATTTCCCTGAGACTTTTCTATGCTTCTCTCTATAGTCATACCCTGCTACAACGAAGAGCAGGTTCTTCCTGAATCCATAAAACGCATCCAGCACGTCGCATAGTGGCCCCAATAATTTCGACAATAACAGAGGGCGTTTCTTAAGGTCTCTGATAAGCTCGAATGCACCCACTTTAGTACGTCCATGGTCTGCGCCCTTTTCCTGCAATACGACCTCGTTAAGAGAGTTCTGACAACAAGCTACGCAGATATCTACTCAGCTTACAACTCAGGGTTGGCTGTCTCGCTGTACTCTTTTGCCGGCAGCTTTGGACCTTTGTTCCTGGGACTGGCTGCTGCAGCCCTCATCATGGTCTGTCCTCGTGGCAGCAGGAAAGAAAAAGGTATCGCCTTTGCGCTGGCAACGGTTTATATCCTGTTCCTATTGTCCGGACGCAGACGCCAGAGATGCAGCATTGCATGCCCTATGTCTTCCTGCTCTTCCTTGTCTTTGCTGTGGGTTTGATCATTTTGGTCAGGCAGCTCGAGAACAGGAGGAGGCAGGGTGCTCTCCTTTGGGGAACAGCATGTCTTTTTGCTTTTGCCCTTGGCTTCTCCCTTTTCCCGCAGGTGCCAGCAAATGCCGTGGCAGAAAAGGTGTTCCCCTGACATACCTATCCCTTGGTGCATAACTCCTGCGACACCTATCATGTGATCGCAATGGATATAGTCGCACTGGATGGCTCTGTGGATGTCCTTGCCTCCGGCCGACTTTTGAATG
>CAZWGJ010000192.1:0-3178 GCA_964633375.1 uncultured Desulfovibrio sp. | reverse complement strand
GGCGAGACAAAGGCGCAACGTATCAAAGACGCCCTGGGTGTTTTTTTGCCGCTCAATGTCGGAGAAGGCGTCAGAAAGTTCGATAGACATTCCAGGCTCCCTACGCAGCTATGAACATACGCTCTGTAGCATCATAGTGTGCCTGCAGATTCTGTTTGGCACAATTCTGGGCTTCCGGCAAGCCGTCGCCATCAACCTCTTCCAGTGCCTCTTCCACCTTCTTTACAAACGGCTCCACGGGCAGGCTGTTGAACTCGCCGTTCATGATGCGTTCATACAAGGCAATCGCTGCGTCTGGCTGTTCCCCCGCATCAAGCTTGTCCAGCGCTTCAAACATCAGATTTGTACAAGTGCGCCTGTCAGTGCGGGACAATTTCTCCTGCTCAAGCCTGTCCTGGTTGTCAAAGAGCTGGTTCATGTAAGACCGTCTTTCTGCTCTTGTCAGTGCCATTTGTATACCTCCTATGCAAACTTTGCAGCACGCTTCTTGCCGATCACAAGCATATGGGCTTCAGCCTGGTCAAACCGCTCTGCCCATCTTGGGTCGCAGTCGGGGCTGTCCGCTTCAGCTAAGGCGGCATCAAGCAGTCTGTTTGCCTCTTTCGTATTGCTGTCGTACTTCCCGTCAATGATATCCTGCATATCATTCACCCAATCCGGCTTGTCTGCTTTATCATCCTGTGCCGGCTCAGGCTCAATCGGCTCAGCGGGCACGGCCTCAGGCTCCGTCACCTGCGCCCCCGTCTTCCTGCCTTCCTCTTCCAGCTTCTTCAATCCGACAAGCTGGGCAGGGCGCAGGGCGCCAGTCTTGCCTGTCCGCCTCTGAACAAGAGCAGCTTAAGATCAAAAAAAGGCACCTCAACCACCGCTCAAGCCGCCTGAAGCGGCTGAAGCCGGAAGATTGAGATGCCTGGACTTTTCTGCGGGCAGAAAGCTGACTGCAGGAAGGTCTGTTAGTGCAGCTTGGCGTATTCCTCGTCTGTGACGGGCTCAAGCCATTCATTGCTGACATTCTCGCCGGGAACTGCGATGGCGATGTGCACAAACCAGCTGTCCTTCTGGGCGCCGTGCCAGTGCTTGACGCCTGCCGGAATCACCACGCTGTCCCCTTCCTTCAGGGCCTGGGCGGGCTTGCCCCATTCCTGGTACCAGCCCTTTCCTGAGGTGCAGAGCAGGATCTGCCCGCCGTTCTTGCTGGCATGATGGATATGCCAGTTGTTGCGGCAGCCTGGCTCAAAGGTCACGTTGGCAATGTTCAGGCCCTCTGATGTCAAAGGCTGAAGGTAGCTCTTGCCGATAAAGTACTGGGCATAGGCGGTGTTTTCCGCACCCATTGGGAAAGGTCCCATTTTTCCTTCGTTCATGGTCTTCTCCTTTTGCGCCGGCACGACGCTTCCAGCTGCAGGCTTGTCTGATGCAGGGCTCTTTGCCTGTGCAGGGCACAGGGCAGGGCAGAGGACAAGGGCAAGAAGCAGTGCCAGGGAGGCAGTTTTTGAGATGATTTCAGTGCTGAGGTGCATGGAGGCTCCTGATGCATAAAACGATGCGGGACTCCGTCTACCATACCGCCTGGCTTAAGCTCCTGACAGGAACAATTCTTGCGCAGGCTTGCCTTTTTCTCTCATATCTGCCGCACAAAAAGAAGAGGACAGAACCGCAGCACCGCCAGGGTACTGCCATTCTGTCCGCAGGGGGAGAGGGAAAATGTAAAGTGGGAAGGGGGGAGGCCTACTCATTTCCCTGGACAAGGTCTGCCAGCTCTTTGCCCGGCACAAAGCGGGGAACCTTCCTGGCAGGTATCGTTATCTCCTGTCCTGTGGAAGGATTGCGCCCGATGCGCTCCTTGTGCGGGCTGAGCTTGAACGTCCCAAAGCCCGGCAGGGTCAGGGACTCTCCCCTGGCCAGCGCCAAGGTTAGGGCTGAAAGAAAGGCCTCTATCACCCTGGCAGCCTTGACCTGCGTTATGCCGGCCTTGGCCGAGAGCGCACGGGTCAATTCGTTCTTTGTCATATAAACCCCTTAAATTTTTTGTCTGAAAAGGTGCCCACAGCCCTGTTTTGATGTATCCTGTGCCGGCAGGGCGCATCACGCCCGCAATCCAACCCTGTCTTAAAGGAGGCAGCCCATGGTCCAGCATTCGGAACAATCTCAAGAGCATACGCTGCGCATTGCCGGCATTGAAGCAGAAAGCATTGTAGACGGCCCCGGGTTCCGCATGACTGTCTTCACCCAGGGATGCCTGCACAACTGCAAGGGCTGCCACAACCCCCAGACGCATGATCTTATGGGGGGCTATCTCACCACTGCCGAGGACATTCTGGAAAAGTTTCTGGCAGATCCTCTGCTTTCCGGCATCACCTTTTCCGGCGGGGAGCCCTTCCTGCAGCCTGAGCCGCTTTTGTGGCTGGCAAGGATGGTGCACGCCAAGGGCAAGAACGTGATGGCGTACTCCGGCTACACTCTGGAGGAGCTGCTGGACAAGGGCAGGGAGGACAAAGCCGTAGCCGACCTGGTCAGGGAGGCGGACTACCTTGTCGACGGCCCCTACATTGAGGCTCTGCGCGACCTGGAGCTGGAGTACCGCGGCAGCTCAAACCAGCGCTGGCTCTCCAGGGAGGACATGGCTGAGCTCATCAAGGCGTGGGAGGCCAGGCAGGCTGGCATCTGAAAAGCCCTGTCTTAAAGTCATGAGGAAAAGCCTTTCCTTTCAAGCAGCCGGATTTTTCTGCCCCCTGCAGGGCATCAGCGGGGGAAGGCTGCCATCCAGGAAAGGCTTTTTGTTCCTGGCGTCTTTTTGCATCTTTTTGCCGGCATGCCTTCCTGCCGGCATCTTGCATGCCGCCTGCCAGGCTTAGAGGGAGGCTGCGACTGCGCCTGCAAATTCCTCGATTTCAGCAGGGGCTGCCGAGGCGTCGCCCTCAACTTTCAGGCCGCCTGCCACAACTGTGGCGCCGGCGTCCTTGACTGCCTCCTCAATGGCGTCAACGGCGCCGCAGAAATGCTGGTAGGATGAGTCGCCGGAGGCAAAGGCCGCCGCCTTCTTGCCGGCAAGGCCCATGTCGCCGATGGCGTCGAAGACAGCCTGGAAGTCGTCCTGGAGCTCGACGTCCTCATCGCCCCAGCAGCTGCAGCCCATCAGCACGGCGTCGTAGTCCTTGGCAATTCCGGCGCAGTCGCC
>CAZWGJ010000191.1:0-3233 GCA_964633375.1 uncultured Desulfovibrio sp. | reverse complement strand
TCCCGACCAGAAATTTCTTGAAGAGGGAGACACACGTTGTCATCCCTCTTTTTTTTGTGCCTGCAGATGCACAAAAAAGAGAGCCGCACCTTTAGTCCTGCCCGCAGTACCATGAAGAGTACGATGGGCAGGACGCAAAGTGCGGCGTTTTGTTGTTCAGGCTGAAAGCCTGGCTGGAAAACTGTGATTTTAGTCGATGGCGTGCCACTCCGTGCCGGAGAACTCGGCAAGGGCCTTGATGAGAGCCTGGGTTCCTTCCTTGCCGTGGCCGGTTGCCTGCATGTGGCGGTAGAACCTGTCTGCCAGCTCAACGCCCGGCAGCACAATCTTCATGCGGCGGCACTCCTCCAAAACCAGACCGAGGTCCTTGACGAAATGGTCGATGAAGAAGCCGGGATCGTAGTTGCCGTCCATCATGCGGGAGCCGAGGTTCTGCATGGCGACAGAGCCTGCTGCCCCGACGCTGACAAGCTCATGCCAGCGGCGCACGTCAAGGCCGGCGTTGGCTGCGTAGAGCAGGGACTCGCAGACGCTGAACATGACGCCGGCTATAGCAACCTGGTTGGCCATCTTGGCATGCTGGCCCATGCCGGCCTTGCCGCAGTACATGATTTTCTTGCCCATGCACTGCAGCATGGGCAGCACCGTCTGGTAGCCTTCTTTTGTGCCGCCCACAAAGATGGACAGGGTGCCGCTGCGGGCGCCCACGTCGCCGCCGGTGACGGGGGCGTCCAGCATGACAAGGGGCTTCTCATTCTTGTCAGCATGGGCCATGGCACTGGCAAGGAGAGGGCTTGAGGTTGTCATGTCGCAGACGATGCCGTTTTCCTTGATGCCGTGAATGACGCCGTCTTTTCCCTTGATGACCTGCCAGACGTCGTCCGGCATGCCGACGATGGTGAAGACGATGTCCGAGGCTGCGCCGACTTCCGCAGGGGAGTTGACGAGTACGGCGCCCTTGTCGACCAGTGGCTGAGCCTTGGAAGCGGTTCTGTTGTAGACGGTCAGATTGTAGCCGGCATCAAGCAGGTGCCCTGCCATGGCGCAGCCCATGACACCGGTGCCGATCCAGCCGATGCGAGGTAATTCAGGCATAGTGTGCTCCTTTTACTGTCTCAAGATGGATGACAGACTGATGATCAAAAAAGAGGATCTTCGTAACTCTCTGCTGGTAACTCTCAAATCCTTTATCGTAAGATGAGAATGATAGGAGAGCCAGTCATGCCCTCAAATACCAGCGAAGGGTTTTAAGTTGCTATTTTCTGTTTTCCTTTTCCTTGATGCTTTTCAAGATTTCATCATTAATCACAGAAATTTCATTGATAATTGAATCGTAGCTGATATGTCCGCCGTTATGGAGAGTGTTGTAGTGTCCCCTGACATGATTCAGTATAATGTGCATGGTGTCGTTGTAACGTTCATCACCACGGTACAGTGCTTCAAGTTTTGAAAAGCTTCCTTCAATGTCTGCTGTATTCATGCCGCAGACTTCCTGCATCTGCTTCTGATAAAATGTAATGGTGACACGCAGCATGGAATCGCTGGAGTTCATCTCCAGTTCCTTGGCTTTTTTGAGCTTTTCCAATTCCTTTTTCTGCTTTGCCGTCGGGTTCTTGGACAGGACATTGTTGATGGCAGCCAGGTCTTCCTCCTTGATAGTATTTGATTTGTGATCGATATTGCGTATGCCTTCAAGCAGCATGGTGCAGTACTGGATGAGGTTGCCGGCCCTGTTTGCACGGTTCTGGCTCTGAAGGACATTGCTTCTGGTCAGCTCTGTGCGAAGGTACAGCAGATGTCCTTTCAGGACGGGATCGGTGGTCTTTTCTATGAGCCTGTTCAGTTCCTCCAGCGGGTTTTTGGCTGCTGTTTCACCTTCCTGCTTGTCTCCGCCCATGTCGGGAGCCATGCCGCTCATGGCGGCAAATTCCTTTTTCAGCTCATCCATGCGCGGACCGTCAGGCGTATTGATGCCGGAGACGACGGGACGGAAGCCCAGGTCATCCGCCCTTGTGGCGCCGGACTTGTTGAAGACGGCTATTTCCTCGCGGCTGCCGGGATAAATGTCCAGGTCCTGCGTTGTCTTAAAGGAGCCGCCCTTGCGGACATAGCCGCCGGCAGAGCCCATCAGCCTGCCGCCCGAGGTCAGGCGGAAGGCGTCCAGCGTCATTTCGGCAGCGTTGCCGGCCGTATCGTATATTCCCAAAGGATTGGGCCTGCGGGAGCCTATGGGGGCAGGATTCGTGCTTTTGAAGACGGCATAGTCGGCAAGCGCTCCGTCCGGCATGGCAAAGAAGGGCTGCTGGCGGTAGTTTGTCGTCTCAAACTGGCCGCCGTGTGCTGCGTACTCCCACTCTGCTTCGGTGGGCAGGCGGATGAAGCCTGTGTTGCGGGTGTCGTTTTTGAAGGAGGGCAGCGCCTCGGGGTGGTTGACCATCAGCCAGTTTGTGTATTTGGCCGTGAAGGTCATGGCATCATACCAGGTGATGCCGGTCACCGGCAGGTTGTCGTCAGGCTGGGCAGTGAGCGGCTCTGACAGGTTGTCCATGACGGCGCGGTACTGCTGCCTTGTGACTTCATACTTGGCGATGAGGTAGTAGAAGAACGTACCGGTGGCACCCTTGGGCAGGCTGTTTTTCCAGCTCTGCGGGATGTCTTCTTCACTGAAGGGGGCAGACAGCCTGCTGCGGTATCCTGATTCGGTGACGGATTTCTTGTTGTCTCCTGCGTCGCCCACCGCACCCATAGTCGTCTCAAGGGACCACAATAGGCCTCTGGTCGGGACGGCCACGACGGCAAAGGCCATGGAAAGCCCCCCTGGCATGGGCAGGATGATGTCCGTTGAGTCAGGGTGCGGATTCCAGAGGGCGGTCTCATTGGCAGCATGGGCGCTGGCTGAGAGGACTGCCCAGCAAAGGAGCAGGAAGCTGAAGTGCACGGCAGCCTTGAAGGCTGCGGGAACTATATTGTGAACTGCCCTGCGAAGCGTCCTGAAGGCTTTCAGGCTTGCGGGGGTAGCGGAATCTGTTTTCATACAGAGTCTCCAAAAGCAGAGTTTCTCCAATCAGCATATCCTGATCAGATGTCTCCAAAATGGCAAAAACATCGTCTGCATAAACGTAAGAGTCAAAAGACTTATTTTTTGCCTTTTGCCTTGCCGCCCTGGGCAAGATCGTTCAGGACGGTCTTCTGCATCACGGGGGATCCCTTGGACAGGGCAGCCGTATGTTTTT
>CAZWGJ010000190.1:0-3234 GCA_964633375.1 uncultured Desulfovibrio sp. | reverse complement strand
TGTGCTGAGGGATCCCACCCGCGGCGGTCTGGCAACAACCCTCAATGAGATAGCAGAGCAGTCCAATGTGGGCATAGCACTGGAGGAGTCCATGATTCCGGTGCATCCCGAGGTGAAGGGGGGCTGCTCCTTCCTGGGGCTTGATCCTTTGTATCTTGCCAATGAGGGCAAGTGCATCGTCATCGTGCCCGAAGGGCAGGCCGACGCCGCCCTGGCTGCCATGCGCTCAGACCCGCATGGCCAGGAAGCCGGCATCATAGGCAGGGTGCGCGCCGAGCAGCCGGGAAGGGTCACCCTGCGGACCCGCATCGGCGGCGAGCGCTTCCTTGGCATGCTGGAAGGGGCTCTTCTGCCCAGAATCTGCTAGGATCTGCGATCTCCTCCCCAAGGATTTGGCACACGCAAAAACAGGGCAGGGGCTTTTCTAAAGATGAAGCCTCTGCCCTGTTTGCACATCTTTTGCACAAGACTACTTTGCTGCCGGCCTCAAGGAAGCAAGGATTGCGTCCAGCTTTTCATTTTCCCCAAGCACGGAGATGATCAGCACGGATTCATTGATGCGCTGCAGGATGTTGCGCAGGCGCACGTTTTCCGAGGTCACATAGAGGACCCAGGAATTGTCGTCCCGGCGCACGATGCTGCTGACGGACAAATTGCCGGCTGCCTGGTAGGCAAGAGCCTCGACGCTGCGCCCCTCGCGCGGGCAGACGCTGATGCAGAAGGCGGATTTTTTGTCGGGAGAGACTGCGGTCAGCGTGCCGTCGCTGCCTGTCCTGGTGTTTTTTGCCCAGTTGTCAGGCAGATCGATGAGATAGCGCTGGTAGTTCGGGCCGTATTCCCTGGCGGCAGCCCAAGCGGGCGCAGGGAAGATCGGCAGAATGGCTGAAAGCGCCAGCAGGAAGGACATGGCGCCTGCTGCAAGGCGTTTAGTGAAGCCTGTTCTGCCAAGGATGCGGCAGCATAGCATAGTGTTTTTCATGGTCGTACAACCTGGCCTGACAGACTGGTGCTGCGGACAAAAGCTGAAGTGCAGGACCATTCCAGGACAGGGCAAGGGAGCAGTGCTCTTGCGAGCCTATTCCTGCACGCCGGCGGGATCGTCTGCCGCGTCGTTTTTATCGTCGGCATAGAGGCTGGCGCAGGAGGCAAGCTCCTTCTTTAGGCGGGGAATGAGGTCCGAGGGTTCGATCAGCTTGGCGCAGGAGCCAAAGCCCAGCAGCCAGGTGAGCACCTCTGCGCGGCTGGCTGCAGTGCATTCAAGCTCAAGGGAGCCGTCCTCATGCGGCGTTTTGACTTCATCGTCGCTGTAGTGGCGTTCTTCTACGTAGTCAGCCACGAGGCGCGAGAAGCGGACGTGCAGCCTGAACGGGCTGCCGCTGCCTGCAAAGCCGAAGTGGCTGGTGACAGGCAGCTCCTCGGGCAGGGAATAGGCCTGGTCTGTGGACTCGACCTTGGCAAGGTGGTGGACATAGATGATGCATGGCTGCATAGCCCCCTGCTTTTCCAGGATCTCCTGGGTGATCGTTTTGTCGCTCAGGGCGCCTGGCACATGCCAGCCGGCTGCATAGACGCTGTCAGCCGAGGCAAACAGCTTGACAGGGGCCATCCGCCAGGAAAGAAGGGAGCCTGTGCGCCTCTTCCAGAAGAGTGTGCAGACAGTCTTGTTGATGATGGCCCTGCTGAGGCGGGAGATGGTGCGGGCAGAGCCGGTGAGGTCCACCCACGACTTGCTGACCGGATTGACGGCAGAGGTTATTGCCGTGTCGTTGTCCGTGCAGAGCATGCTCAATCTGCGCACAAGGTTCTGCATTTTTGCTGCTTCAGCCTTGGAAAGGTCCGCCTTGGCGAGGGCTTTGGAGAGCGCCTTCATCTCGTCGGAGGAGCAGAGGATGCGCGGCCTGCGGGCCGGCATGTCAAGGGAATACCATTCCCTGCCGCCCTGGATGTCGCGGTTCAGCTTCATGCCCTGCCTTTTGTCAACCTGCTGCAGAAGGCGGGAGACAGTTGATTTTGAGCAGTTGAGCAGCTTGATGAAATCTGCAGCGCTGTACTTCTTTGCCGTGAACAACAGAAGATCGTACAAACTGAGAGCTCTTTCTACAGCTGTGGAATTTGCTACTGTCTGTGGCATGACCTGCTCCTTGAAAAAGAGTATACTGCCTGTCCTTAAATTTAACTGTAGCAGAAATACTAGACTTATACTGCACTAATGACAACAGGTTGCGGGCTTGATTTTGCTGCGGGAGAGGTGCTGCCGGCATAGGGCCGGCAGCCCTTCAGGCACAAAAAAGCCTGCCGCAGTGAAGGGCAGGCTTTAGGAAAAATGACGGGCGGCGTGCCGTGTGCGCTGTGCAGACGGCATGCCGTCAAGGCATCGGGGCTGGATGGCGGCTAGAGCTTTGCCGGATCGAGCTTGACTGCTTTGCGTGCGCCAAAAACGGAGCTGACGCAGTAGAGCTCTTCGCTTGAAAGCACCTGGGGAAGCGATGAGGCGCGCTCTTCCAGGACGTGCTTTTTGAGCAGCAGCGTGCGCAGGACGTCGTTTCTGGAGCCTGCGTCTGCAGGCGGCGTGAGCAGCTTTGTGCCCTGCTTGAAGACAATCTCCGAGTTTGTGCAGCCGCAGACGACGGCAAAGCGGTTCACAACCAGTGCATCCTGCCAGTCGCCCTGCTGGATGTGCCTGCCGGCGCTCTCCTCGCAGGCAAGGGGCGTATTGAGGTCAAGC
The DNA here is from genome assembly GCA_964633375.1 of uncultured Desulfovibrio sp. Taxonomy (GTDB): domain Bacteria; phylum Desulfobacterota; class Desulfovibrionia; order Desulfovibrionales; family Desulfovibrionaceae; genus Desulfovibrio. Next base: position 509 of record CAZWGJ010000190.1, on the reverse strand, counting down.
TGCAGAAGGTCGCTGCGCTCATCCAGTGCCTGGCGCACATAGCCAAGCGTGTCTGTGCCTTCAGCAGCAGGGGCGGCTGAGACAGTCAGCTCCCCCTTGGCTGAAAGGTGAATCTGCAGGGCCAGCGGCTTGCTGCTGGGCAGGGCGCCCTGCTCTGTCAGGCTCTTTTCCCAGGATGAAGGAAGCGTGCTCCAGGCGTTTTCAAAGCTGACCTTGAAGTCGGAAAGGCAGCCTGGAAGATCCCTGGGCGCTGCCGGATGAATCTGGCTTCCCAGTGCGTCTATGCTGTCTGTCGGCACCATATGCGCCTGGGCCGTCTCCTTCAGCTGCTCAAGGTGGTCCTTCAGCAGGAAGGCTGCGCCGTCTTCCAGGCGGGTGCAGGTGCCGAATGCCGCATCCTTGGGCAGGCAGATGTCCTTGAGGACCTCAGCCGGATCCTGCTCCTGCTTCCGTATGGCGCAGCAGAAAACGTCTTCCTGTCCATGGCGCACCATGAGGGCCAGGGCTCC
>CAZWGJ010000189.1:0-3318 GCA_964633375.1 uncultured Desulfovibrio sp. | reverse complement strand
GGGCAGCTGGCATCCCCGCCCTTTCTGGAAGGCATCCGCTGGGACGCTGTGCCTGTCGATTCCGTCGGCATAGACGATCTTGACCATGAAAGCCTTGAAATCTTCCGCAGAGAGGCCGTCAAAAACGCCGAACGACAGAAGAGCCTGTACGACAGCATGCCCGAACTTCTGGCGCCCCTTTTGAACCCCAAGGAGCTGCTCTGGGACCTTGCGCTTCTTGACGGCCATGGGAGGCTCAGGCGTGCCGCAGTCCTGCTCTTCCACAAGGATCCTGCCGGCATCATCCCCGGCGCCTGCGTCAAATTCAGCCAGTCCGGCACCGGCTCAGGGCTGCAGCATCAGGACCTGAAAGGATCGCTGCTCTCCATCGCAGACTGCCTGCTGAAGATGATTCGTACACGGTATGCCTCTGCAGGCTGTGCTTCAGGCCATCTCGGCTATATCGTCTGCAGGGGGATTCGCGAGGCCGTTTTCAATGCCCTTGTTCACAACAACTATGCTTCAGGCATCCCCATCCACATGCGCTTTGAAGAGGACAGCATCTTTGTCCGCAACAGCTGCACACTGCCCAGGGACTGGACCGCAGAGACACTGATGCAGAAGCACAAGTACAGTCCGTTCAATCCGACGATTGCCAATGCGTTTTCCCGTGCGGGCTTCATTGACGCCTGGGGATGCGGCTTTCCAAGAATGCTGGAGCTCTGCAGGGAGCTTGGCTGCAGCACACCATGCTTCACCATTGCCGACGGGTGCATGACCGTCAGGCTGGCCGTTGCCAGGCGCCGCCATTCCAGCGTCTTCCGGACCTGCCAGCCCGTCATCTGAAGAAAGCAGGCCGCACCTGCCGGACCTGCAAGCCAGACCTGCCTGAAGCCTGCAGCCGTCCTGCAGAGGTCATGCAGCGGCAAGGAGGCATCTGCGTATGAAGGAAGATCCCATGGACAAGGCTGCCGCCCAGCTGAAAGACATCCTGGACTCGCTGAGCCCAAAAGCCTGTGCGGAAAGGACAGCGCATCACGAAACCTCTGACCTGCTTTCAGACGTTTGTGAAATCATAGAGAGCGCGCAGGGCGCTGCCCAGGATGCTGTCGATGCGCTCCTGGTCCTGCGCAGCTGGCTGCTCGGCAGACGGCTTGCCGCCTCATGCCTGGATGAAGGAGGGAAAGCAGATCCCGGCAGCAGTTCGATGCAGCTACTTGCCGCAGAATTGACGGAAAAGCTTGGAAAAGACTTTGATTCCAGCAGCTTATGCCAGTACGCAAGGTTTTGCCAGGAGTTCCCCGAAATTTTGGACTCACTGAGTCCAAAATCAGGGCGTCCGCTGTCGTGGACCCACTACAGGCTCCTGCTCCAGGAACCCTCAGCCAAGGCACGGGCATGGCATGAAAAGGAAGCCCGGGCACAGGCGTGGACTGCATGCACTTTGCAGCGCAGCCTTTCAGCACGATGCTGCTGCGGCCTGCAGCCCTGCGGCAAAGAGCCTGCCGCCAAGGCGCAGCAGGAGCTGGCTTCTCCCTGCCAGGCTGGCAGGCTGGAGTTTGCCAGAAACCCAGCTGCTGCCAGGTTCCTTGGCCTTGAGCCCGGCAGCGCTCCCGCAGAAGGCGGGCTTGAGCAGCGGCTTTTCACGCATATCCAAAAGTTCTTTCTGGGAATGGGAAAAGGCTATGCCCTGGCTGCAGTGAAGCAGCCGCTGCGCACAGGAAGCGAAGAGTGCTTTGTTGACCTTGTCTTCTACAACTTCATTCTGAAGTGCTTTGTGCTGGTCGATCTCAAAACAGCGAAGAGAACGCCAAAGGACGACTCCAAGATGGAGCGGTGCATCCGTCTGTACGACGACACAAAGCGCAGCGATGGCGACAATCCGACTGTGGGCGTTATAGTATGCTCTGATGCGGACGAAGACGCGGCAAAGTGCTTCATTGCCCCTGGGCATGAGCAGCTTCTGGCATCTCAGTACAAAGCCTGCCTTCCCTCAGAAGGAGCCGCTTTGGATCAGCTGCGCGCTGAGATTGAAGTCCAGAAGCTCTTCCACAACCTGCAGGAAAAGGAAGGCAAGCTTGAGCGGTAACGGCTGCCGCAGCAGGCAGGGCAGACCCTGCCGCCCAGGCATGACAGCCGGCAGACCGCCATTGGAGATGCAGCCGGCAGTTCCTCACTCGTCCACCCACTGAATGTCCTTTTCAGCCTCCCAGAAGGTCTTGCCATTGAAGATGGGTGCGCGCTCAAATTCCGCCACAGGATAGTTCTTGTCGTCTGAGGAGACTGTCCAAAGATAGTCGAAGTTGTCAGGGTCCAGACCAAAGATCTCAAGCGCCAGCTTCCCGTCCTCAGTGGTGTAGCCCTGAATGAAGTATTTATACCCATCGTACAGGAAGATGCGTTCGTCGCCGTAGTGCAGGCCTTCAACAAACTCTTTGGGATCGCCGTCAATCATGGCAGTTTCACTCCTTTCAAATACGTTTTGTGCAATGCAGTTTCCTCCGGCATCGGAGGCGTGGCGGACGATGCTTGAAATCGTCCCGCTGACGCTCCATGAATAGCAGTATACAGCCCTATTTGTCACCGCCTTTGCCCAGGCTGGGTTCCAGGTGACATGCAGCATCCGCCCAGGGGGCGGGGACTTTGAACCTGCAGCCTGCCTGCGGAAAACTTGAGGGAAACTGCGGCATTCCTCCAATTTAAGAGACTTGCGCAACGTATTGAAATTTGCTAAAAAATTGCAGTTGAATTAGGGAAAGATTAGGGAATCCTGCGGCTGGATTGCAGAAAACCTGCGCACTGCTCAAAGCAGCCGCAGCCCTGAAGAGGATTTGGGCGGCGCATCCGCTGCCAGTGCATTCTGCCTGGTGCGATTCGGACAAAAGCAAAGGAGAGACGTTGTGACGTATGCAGAGACTGTTCCGGAACCTCTGAAAGCCAAAGAAGGAGGGCGTGCCCAGCTTAAGGAAGACAGCAGCCCTGGCTTGCCGGTGCCCTGCGGCTGTGCAGCCCTGAGCTCTGAAGGCGGTACGCGCAGCGCATTGCCTAATGATGCGCACTGCAGCCTGTATGCAGGGAGCGGCAGCGACTTTTCAGGGACGATCTGCCATTGTGCCTCGGTTGAGGACCTGGACGAAGAAGCTGTTGAAAGCTTCCGCGCAAGGTGGACTGCCAAGAGCGGGAAAAAGCAGCTGGCTTCCCTCTCCATGGGGCAGCTTCTGCGTGAGTGCGGCGCCGTCACGGAGGACGGCGTAACGTATGCCGCCCTGATCCTTTTTGGAAAGCATGAGGCAGTCGCCAGGTATCTGCCGCAGGCAGAGGTCATCTTTGAATACCGCT
>CAZWGJ010000188.1:0-3329 GCA_964633375.1 uncultured Desulfovibrio sp. | reverse complement strand
CGGGGCGTCCAGTGTTCGCCGGCTTCCTCGTTGTTTTCCTCGTTGAACTTGCGGATCAGTTCTTCAAAAATTGTCCCCATGCCATGGTTGTCCAGCCCCGGATGAAGGAGCATCGTCTGCTCATCGTCCTTATAGACAGGATTGGGGCTGAGGTTGATGTCAGAGGAAACGAATTTTTCTATGACGGCACCAAGGATGTCCGCATCAATCATGGTGTCAATCTGATTGCGGAACTTAAACTTCTCCAAGATCTCCTGCACGTTGGGGGAAAAGCCATCCAGGTAGGCGATAAAGTCTGCTTTCAGCGTCTGCTTTTGGGCACGGCTGGTAAGGTCCCGCAGACAAAACGACGACGCATTGCAGAAAGCCTGTCCGGCTGCTTGGCACAGCGCAGACCACTGATTGCCGACATGGGCTTCGTCCAGCATCTTCTTCATAGTGAGGACTTTTTCCTTTGTATCCTCCAGAAGGACATCCAGACGGCGGATAACCGTCATGGGCAGAATGACATCGCGGTACTTGCCCCGCACATACACATCCCTGAGGCAGTCATCGGCGATCCCCCAGATAAAGCTTACTATTTGATTGTGGATTTGCTGGTCCATCTGCTGCTCCATGCCGTATTCTTGTTCTGCTGCGATTTCCTCTGCGGACTGCTGAAGGAATGCTCAGCCTTGTCCGACAGACCAGGAAGCTGCCGTCAGCTTCTTATCGCATAACAAGGACGATAGTGCCACCGTTAGTATTTCTGCGCAGGCAATGCCCTGTATTCCTCAAAGAGCTTCAGGCAGGCATCTCTGTCCATCTGCACAAGATACCCCTTCAGCTTGTCACGCCCGCCCATAAGGTCGTCGAACTTCTTGTCGCGGAAGCCTATCTTCTCGTTGTCCTCTATGGTGCAGCCATAGTAGACAAGATCGATGTTGGCCCACAGGCAGGCTGCCAGACACATGGGGCAGGGCTCGCCCGTGGTGTAGAGCGTGGCTCCCTTCAGGCTGAAACTGCCAATTCTTTTCTCGGCATCCCTGATGGCAGCTATCTCGCCATGGCATGTCGAGTCATTGCTGGCCAGGACCATATTGTGCCCCTGGCCGATAATCTTGCCGTCCCGCACAATCACGCTGCCAAAGGGGCCGCCGTGCCCCTTGTAGATGCCGGTACGCGCCTCTTCTATGGCCTTTTCCATATACTCGTTCTGTGCATGGTATGAAGCTTTTGACATGCTCTCTCCAAAGGCAGTGCCGCACCCAATAGAAGCCAGGCAGACCATGCCCAGCACGAAGGACCGAAGCAGCAAGGACTTCATTATCGACCTCCCGTAATTCCAGTATGTTGTCCAGACGCCCTTACTTTGGGCTTATGGCAGGGGCTTCCTGCTTTTCCTCATCCTTCACCCACCAGCGCTCCATATTCCAGGTGATGCCGGCAAGAGCCGGCTCTATGCCCTTAAATTTTGCGTTCAGCACAGGCAGTGCATAGGGGACATAGAGGAAGCAGTAGGGCTGCTCTTCATGGAGGATTTCCTGGACGCGGTTGTAGATTTCCTTACGTCTTGCCTCGTCCTGCGTTATGCGCCCTTCTTCAAGAAGCTCATCCAGCTCCTTGGAGGTGAAGCCGGTAAAGTTAAGCCCGCCTGCCACAGCCTGCGAACTGTGCCAGACCTGGTACAAATCAGGATCAGGCGTAATTGTCCAGCCTAGGATCACGGCATCAAAGCTTCCCTTGTTGACAAACTCATTGATAAAGGCTGCCCACTCCACGGTTCTGACCTGGATATCAATGCCTACCTTGCGCAGCTGCCGCTGGATGATGGTGGCAGCCAGTATGCGCTCATTGTTGCCCTGGTTGGTCAGCACGATAAAGGCCAATGGATGTCCGTCCTTCTCCAGGATGCCGTCGCCGTCCGCATCTTCAAAGCCTGCCTCATGGAGGAGAGCCAGTGCCTTCTCCCTGTTTTCGGCAATCGGCTTCAGCGTCGGGTGGTAGAAGGATGTCCCTGGCTTATAGGGACCAAAGGCCGCCACCCCCTGCCCCAGCAGGGCGCCCTGCACCAGCTCGTCACGATTGATGGCATAGGATATGGCTTTGCGCACGCGCTTGTCCTGGAAGAAGGGATGACGCATGTTGAAGCCAAGGTAGGTATAGGCTGATGACAGATAGCGGTACTTGGTAAAGTCTTCCTGCCAGATGCGGTCCTTTGTCTGCAAAAGGTACTGCTCAGGGGAAAGCCCCATCATGTCCAGCCTCTTGGCGCGCAGCTCCATGAACATGGTGGCTGTATCCGGAATGACGCGGTAGATGACTTCATCCAGGTTGGGACGCCCCATAAAATAGCGTTCGTTGGCAGTCAGGGTCACCATGGAGCCGGACTCCCAGCCTGCAAGCTTGAAGGGGCCTGCACCTATCGGTTTTCTGGCAAATTCCCCGCTGCGCCAGTCCTGCCCCTCTAAAAGGTGTTTGGGGAGAATGGCAGAGCAAAAAGAAGGCAGCGCTCTGGCATAGTACTTTTCATACGTGCAGGTAACCGTATACTTGTCGTCAGCCTCTATGCTTTTGATGCGCATGAAGTCTTCAGCATAAGGGCTTCCTGTCTCAGGCTTGGCCACAGTCTTTACTGTGTACACCAGATCGTCTGCGGTCAGCTCAACGCCGTCTTCCCACAAGATGCCCTTTTTGAGCCGTATGGTCAGCGTCCTGCCGTCTGCTGACAGCTCAACGCTCTCTGCAGCCCAGGGCTCGATGCACAGATTCTTGTCGTAGCGCAAAGGGCTGATGAAGATATAATCCGCCACCTCATGGGAAGCAGAATCCATGCTGATATAGGGATTCAGGTTGGACGGCTCCCCTATAGTGCCAAACACAATCCGTCCGCCCTTGTGTGCATCCTGGACTGATGCAGCCTGGGGTGCAGCCTTCAGCACGATGGGCTTTGCCGTGCTGTTCTTTTCCGCCCCGTCTTTCAGCTCTGCTGCCTTCTTCTCTTCCTGCTTCACCTCAGGCTTTGCATCCTGATTTTCTTCCTGCACGGCATTCTGCGCTTCATTCCCGACTGCAGCAGGCTCCTGCACCTGGCCTTGTGCAGAGGTTTCCCCAGGCTCTTTTGCGGAGCCTTCAACGGCTTCAGAAGGCGTTTGGGCAGATGTTCCGGCAGGAGCTGCTGCCTCCTGCCTGGATGCGTCCGGCACCTGCTGCGCAGCTTCCTGCTGCTCCGCCCCCTTGTGCTCAGAGCCCTGCTCTGCTGCCGTCGGCTCAGCCGCCTGGACAGACGGTTCTGCTTTGGGCTGCACTGATTCAGAGGACGCTGCTTCTGGCTTCCCCTCATCCGGCTG
>CAZWGJ010000187.1:0-3347 GCA_964633375.1 uncultured Desulfovibrio sp. | reverse complement strand
GCACGCCAAAAGACGAGATCTTTGCCCATGGGGCAATCCATCTTGAAACGTCCCGGATCCACACGGTGAAGCCCCTGACAGCAGACATTCCCAAGGGCAGGCTCACCGTTGTCAGCGGCGTCTCAGGCTCTGGCAAGACCACACTGGTCCTGGAAAGCCTTGTCCCAGCCCTTGCGGCCAAGATCAGCGGCAGCGCCCTGCCGCCGCATGTCCGATCCATTGAGGCTTCCGGCATACGCCACGTCAAGCTTATTGACGCCAGCCCCATCGGCATCAACGTCCGCTCCACCGTCGCCACCTACTCCGGCGTGCACGACGAGTTAAGAAAGCTCTTTGCCAAATCCCCGGCCGCAAAGGAGCATGGATTCAAGGCAGGGGACTTTTCCTACAACACAGGCAATCTTCGCTGCAAAGCCTGCGACGGCACAGGGACAGTCAGCCTGGATGTACAGTTCCTGCCGGACGTCACCATTCCCTGCCCGGAGTGCAAAGGCTCCCGCTACGCCAGGGAAGCCTTTGACATCGCCCTTGCCAACAAGGAAGGCTCAGCCCTCTCACTGCCGGGGCTCATGGCCATGGATATCAGCTCCGCCCTGGACTTCTGCAGGGATATGAAATCTGTCAGCCAGAAGCTTTCCGTCCTGCAGAAGCTTGGTCTTGGCTACCTCACCCTGGGCGAGGAGACGCCAGGGCTCTCAGGAGGCGAGGCGCAGCGCTTGAAGCTTGCCTGCGAGATTGGCAGAACGCAGGGGGATTCCGTCTTTGTCTTTGACGAACCCTCCATCGGCCTGCACCCGCTGGACGTGCAGGTGCTGCTCGGCGTCTTCCAGGCTCTGCTGGACAACGGCGCAACCGTCATAGTCATTGAGCACAACCTTGATGTGATCCGTGCCGCCGACTACGTCATCGACATGGGGCCTGGCGGAGGCAGCGCCGGCGGCACCATTGTTGCCGCTGGCTCAGTGCAGGACATCAGGGACAATGAGAAAAGCCTCACCGGCAGGTACCTGTAGCTTCTGCCCCTCAGCTTCTGCCTCTTAAATCCTGCCTGCCGCCTTCCTTCCCAGCCTGCCGACAAGGAAGGCTGTGCAGCTTAAGGACGAAAGTTCCAGGCCTCCCGTCACAAGAGCCAGGCAGATGAGCGGGCGGCCAGGGAATGCCGCTGCCGCAGGAATGAAAGCCGGCTGCCAAACGGCGCCCTGCACGCCGCAGCCTGTCTTACGTCCTTCTTAAAAAAGAAGAGACAGGCGGCAGCACCCTTTTAAGGACCTGCCTTTTCTGTCTCTTCCCTGCTTTGTGCATTTGAGCCCCCTGACGGGACCTCAAACAAGCGTAAAAACCTTACGGACGGCGACTGCTCCAGGCCTCGTTGACCGCAGCCACATAGTCCTTGATGCCCTGCTCAAGCTTGTCCAGCTCGATGGTGCCCTTTTCGCCGGTCAGGCGGTTCTTGGTCTCAGCCACGCCGCGGCCGACGCCCTTGCCGCCCAGGATGACCTGGATGGGGCAGCCCACAAGGTCGGCATCCTTGAACTTGATGCCGGGGCGCTCCTCCCTGTCGTCGTAGAGCACCTCGCCGCTGACGGCTTCAAGAGCCCGGCAGGCTTTTTCAGCCCAGCCTGTGACCGTGCTGTCGGCAGGGTCGAGGTTGACGACCTCGGCCACGAAGGGGGCGATGGCAGGCGGGAAGATGATGCCGTTTTCATCATGGTTCTGCTCAATGGCAGAGGCCAGGACGCGGGAGATGCCTATGCCGTAGCAGCCCATGACCATGACGTTTTCCTTGCCGTTGACGTCCAGGTAGACGCAGTGCATGGGCTCGGAGTACTTGGTGCCCAGCTTGAAGATGTGCCCCACTTCAATGCCGCGGGTCAGCTCAATGGGGGCTCCGCAGCGCGGGCACACGTCCTGCTCCGTGATGAGGCGCAGGTCGGCCCACTCCGCAACCTTGGCGTCGCGCTGCAAGTCCACGTGCTTTAAATGCGCATCAGCCTTGTTGGCGCCGACTACATAGTCTGCACCAGCCTTGAGCTCATTGTCTGCATAGACAGGCACAGAAAGCCCGCAGGGGCCGGCAAAGCCCACCGGGGCGCCCGTCACCTTCTGCACCACCTCTGCGCTTGCCAGCTCGACTTCCTCAGCCTTGAGCAGGGCCTTCACCTTGACGTCGTTGACCTCGCGGTCGCCGCGCACCAGAACGGCAAGAGGCTTGCCGTCTGCCACAAAGATGATGGTCTTGACCACATTTTTGGGATCCGTCTTCAGAAGTGCGGACACTTCCTCAACGGTGTGGGCATTGGGGGTGGAGACTTCCTCTGCTGCCGGGCAGGTCCCTGCAACGGCCTTGCCGTCACAGGCAATCTCAGCCCTCTCCACGTTGGCTGCGTAGTCGCAGGACGTGCAGGAGGCTATGGTGTCCTCGCCGGCTTCAGCCAGCACATGGAACTCATGGGAGAAGTTGCCGCCGATGGAGCCTGAGTCCGCCTCGACGGCGCGGAAGCGCAGCCCCAGGCGGGTGAAGATGTTGTGGTAGGCCTGCTTGCTCAAGCGGTAGGACTCCTCGGCTCCGGCGTCGTCCAGGTCGAAGGAGTAGGCGTCCTTCATGATGAACTCCCTGCCGCGCATAAGCCCGAACCTGGGACGGATTTCATCACGGAACTTGGTCTGGATCTGGAAGAGGCGGACAGGCAGCTGCCTGTAGGAGCGCACCTCGCCGCGCACAACGTCGGTTATGACCTCCTCATGCGTGGGTCCCAGGCAGTACTCGCGGTCATTGCGGTCCTTGAAGCGCAGAAGCTCCTTGCCGTAGTGCTCCCATCTGCCGGACTCCTTCCAGAGATCCCCAGGCTGCACTGCCGGCAGAAGCAGCTCCTCAAAGCCGGCCTTGCGCATTTCGTCACGCACAATGGCCTCAATCTTCTTCAGTGAGCGGAGGGCCGTCGGCATGTACGTATAGATGCCCGATGTCAGCTTGCGCACCATGCCGGCGCGCACGAGCAGCTTGTGGCTGACAACCTCGGCATCAGCAGGAGATTCCTTAAGAGTGGGAATACATGAGGAGAGAAAACGCATTACATTGCACCTTTTTCATCTAAGAGACGTTGAAGCTCTTCAAGAAAAGCCGCAAGCAGCTCGTCATGCCCCTGCACGGAGCGGATGACCTTGCCCTTGCGGAAGATAATACCCTTGTCGCGGCCGCCGGCCACGCCTATGTCCGCAGTCCTGGCCTCGCCTGGACCGTTGACCACACAGCCCATGACTGCCACCTTGATGTCGGCAGTGCAGGTCTGCAGCCTCTCGGAGACGGCTTTTTCCAGGCCTATGAGGTCTATCTCCGTGCGCCCGCA
>CAZWGJ010000186.1:0-3350 GCA_964633375.1 uncultured Desulfovibrio sp. | reverse complement strand
GGGAAGAGGGCGACAAGCTCTTCCTTCTGCTTCTTGTCCATGACCCTGGCGCCCAGGAAGGGCGGATTGCCCAGGATGTAGGAGAGTTCTGATGCCGGCACAACCTCGTTCCAGTCCATGGCCAGGGCGTTGCCCTGATGGATGTGGGCGCTCTTTTTGAGCGGGATGCGGAGATAGGGCTTGCCGAAGAGCTCAGTCAGCTGATGGTTCATCAGATGGTCCATCAGCCACATGCCGACCTTGGCAATCTGGCAGGGGAAGTCCTCCAGCTCTATGCCGTAGAACTGATCCACGGAAACCTTGACCAGCAGGGCGGGATCCAGCGCCAGGGCATTGCTGTCCTTCTTCATCTGCAGAATGGAGTATTCAAGCCTGCGCAGTTCCCTGTAGGCGATGATGAGGAAGTTGCCGCAGCCGCAGGCAGGGTCCAGGAACTTGAGGGAGGCTATCTTTGTGTGGAGGGCGTCCAGCTGGGCGGGCGAGGACTTGACCCTGTCAAATTCAGCCCACAGTTCGTCCATGAAGAGGGGGTTGATGACCTTGAGGATGTTCTCCTCCGAGGTGTAGTGGGCGCCCATGTCGTGGCGCAGCTTCTTGTCCATGACGCCCTGGAACATGGATCCGAAGATGGCGGGAGAGATGTGCCTCCAGTCAAAAAGACCGGCGTCAATCAAGGTCTGGCGCATCTTGGCGTCAAAGCCTGCCTGCGGCAGGGGGCCGGCAAAGAGGCCGCCGTTGATGTAGGCAAACTGCAGAAGCTCAGGCGGGAGGAACTTCTTTTTCTTCCTCTCTTCAGGCGGCATGTCCAGGACTTCAAAGAGGCTGCCAAGCCGCTGGGCAAGGTCCGATCCGTCCTCCCTGGAGTTCTCGACGTAGTTTAGGAAGGCGTCCTTGGGGAAGATGAGCGTGTCGTCGGCAAAAAGGCAGAATAAGAGGCGCACCAGGTAGACCTGCAGGTCGTGCCCCTCATAGCCCGACGCCTCCATGGCGTTGTGCAGCCTGGCCATCTTTTCCGAGGCCTGGACGTTGACCTCGGTCTGCTCGTCGTAGGTGCGGGATGCCTCATAGCCTGCCAGGGAGGCAAAGAGGCGCACCTTTTTGGCAAGGTCCCTGGTCTTGAACTTGGTCTGCTTCTTGGTCGTCCTGCTGTACAGCCAGATGTTCTGGAAGTCGCAGACCATGAGGAGGTCCGGCATGTCCTCCGCCTTCAGGTGGACGATGTACTCCTTAAGCTGGGCATAGGCCTTCTTGAGGTCCTTGCCTTTGGACTTCATCTCAATGGCTATTGTCTTTGGCCAGAGATAGTCGATGTAGCCGTTCTGACCGTCGTCCATGCTGACGCGGTACTCAAAGGTGCCGATTTCATGGGCGTTGGGCGCGCCGAAAACGGCCAGCAGCTCGTGGAGGAAGCTCTGGGATTCTGCTTCCTCCCTGCCGTCGGCCTGTTCCCATTTCTGGCTGAAAACCTGTGCATTGGCGGTGATGTCTGTCCAGTTGAGCGGCGGCATGCTGTCTCCTGCTGTGCAGCTGTCCTGTTTGTATCGTGTGCCTGTGTCGGGTGCAGCAATCGTCCGGCGCATCGTCCGGCGCATCGTGCGCCGCATCGGGGCGCCATACGCTGCGCCCTCAGTACGGCAGTTTGAAGGAGGGATCCAGCAGCGGCGGCACCAGGGCGCCCTCGTCCTTGGCCTTCTGGCGCATCTGCCACCAGGAGACGTGGGCTGCTATGGCGTCGCTGATGAGCTTGTGCTCGGCATGGCCAGACCCGTCTATGTACAGGGGCGGGAGGAAGCGCATATAGACGTCCTTTTCAGGATGGATGGGGCCAAGCTCCCTGATGCGCTTCCCCTGTCCCCAGGCGTCCGTCTTGAGGGCGATGGGGACCACGGGCACGCCTGCCCGGCGCGCCAGCTTGACGCCTATGGTGTTGAAGTGCTGCGGCTCAAAATTGTCGCTTCTGGTGGACTGGGGGAAGACGACCACGGAGATGCCGCGGGCAAGCCGCTCGCAGCCCTCGCGCAGGACGGTCTCAAGGTCCTCGCGGGCGTTTTTGCGGTCCACCACAATGGGGTCGTAGGCGGCAAGCACAGGACCAAAGCCCTTCATCTCAACCAAGGATCGCTTCACCACAAAGGTGGCCGGGAAGCGCGGAATCAGGATGGCAGGCAGAAGGAAGGTCTCAAGGGTGCTCATGTGGTTGGCAACCATGACGCAGGGCGTGTCCACAGCATTGAGGACGTCCATTCCCATGATGTTGAGGTGCAGCCCCGTCCTCTCGCAGTCTTCTGCGCACCAGGCGCAGGCATAGGCCTGCGCTGCTGTGTCGAAGACGTTCTTGTCCGTCCTGGCGGCTATCCAGCGCGTCGTCTGCAGGTAGACGCGGCAGTAGAAGACCGGAGTCGGCAGATGCCTGGAGAGGAAGTCGATCTTCCTCGTGGGGGAGGAATAGCTTTCGCCGGGGAAGTAGCTGACAATTTTTTCCGGATCAAAGGGTTCCATAAATGCCGCCTCCAAAAGATGGCAAAAAAAGCCTGCCTTAGCCTGCATAAGTCCAAGGGGCCAAAAAAGCCTTGCCAGCAGCTTGTCAGCTGCTTCGCTTCCGCCGCTTCCAGAACTGTGCCAGGGACGGCTCCCTGCCGTTTTCCTTGGGGGCGTAGAAGCGCCGCTGCGCTATGCCCTCAGGCAGGTACTCCTGCTCAACATAGCCCTTGGGGTAGTTGTGCGGATAGAGGTAGCCGCGTCCGTAGCCCCATTCCTGCGTCAGCTTTGAGGTGGCGTTGCGCAGGTGCAGGGGGACGGGCAGGGCGCCCTGGGATCGTATCAGCTTGCGGGCGTTGAGGCAGGCTGCGTAGCTGGAATTGCTCTTGGGAGCCAGGGCCAGGTAGACGACCGTCTCAGACAGGGGGATGAAGCCCTCGGGCATGCCCACGTACTCCACTGCCTGCTGGCAGGAGACGGCCAGGGGCAGGGCCTGCGGGTCGGCCAGCCCGACGTCCTCGGAGGCGGAGAGGATGAGCCTGCGGCAGATGAAGCGCGGGTCCTCACCGCCTTCCAGGAGGCAGGAGAGCCAGTAGACCGCCGCATCGGGATCCGATCCGCGTATGGACTTGATGAGGGCGGAGGTGAGGTCGTAGTGGCTGTCGCCGTCCCTGTCGTGGCGGCTCAAAATGTCCGGCAGCACGGCCTTGACCGCCTCGGGGTCCTCCTTTTTGCCCGGCAGGGAGGCCACGTATTCGACGAGGTTGAGCAGGGTGCGGGCGTCGCCCCTGGACAGCTCTGCCAGCATATTGAGGATGGCGTCGCTGATGTCGGCCTGCATCTGGTCTGCGCCCCTGCGCGCCAGTTCCAGG
>CAZWGJ010000185.1:0-3392 GCA_964633375.1 uncultured Desulfovibrio sp. | reverse complement strand
GCTGCCAAGAAGCCCTAAGGAAATCTGCTTGACTGCCAGGGTGGGCGTGCCTTGGGTGATGACTTCCTGCAGGGCCTGCGGGGAGTCATAGAAGCTCAAGCCAAGCGTCACCCAGATAAGGCCGATGATGCCCTCGGCAATCATGGGGCCGTAGAAAAGGAAGCGGCAGTCCTTCTCGCTGGCAACGCAGCGCGTCATCAGCGGAGACTGCGTGGCGTGGAAGCCGGAAATGGCGCTGCAGGCAATGGTCACAAAGATGAGCGGCCAGATGGGCAGATCCTTGGGGTTGTAGTTGGCAAAGAAGTCGGTATTGGGCAGGATGGGCCTGTCGCCCAAAAGAAGGGCGCCGGCAAGACCGAAGGTCATGAAGATGAGCAGGACACCGAAATAGGGGTAGATGCGCCCGATCACGACATCAATGGGCAGGATAGTTGCCAGAAAATAGTAAGCAAAGATGATGCAGGACCAAAAAAGCAGGCTCATGGGCGTCATGCTGGCCAGCAGAGCTGCAGGACCCAGGACAAAGACGGCGCCGACAAGCACCATGAACAAAACTGAGAAGCACTCCATGGCGTGGCGGGCGTACTTGCCAAAGGCCATGTTGACCAGGTCGGGATATGAGGCGCCGTTGTTGCGCAGGGAAATCATGGCTGCGCAGTAATCGTGCACAGCACCGGCAAAGATGCAGCCGAAGACGACCCAGAGCATGGCGACAGGACCGTAGAGTGCACCCAGCAGCGTTCCGATAATAGGTCCCAGTCCGGCAATGTTCAGGAACTGAATCAGAAAGATTTTGTACCTCGGCATCTCAATGAAATCGACGCCGTCCTTGTTGTTCTGTACAGGGGTGGGGCGGCTGTAGTCAGCGCCGAAGACCTTCTCGATGAAGGAACCGTAGAGGAAGTAGCCCACCAAAAGCAGGGCTATGCTTCCAAGGAAATACAATGTGCCAGACATATATGCTCCTACAAGACGACCGAAAAAATCTGGGGGGGGCGTCTCTGATAAAGGCGATTTTTTTAGCGCATATTGCCCGTGTCTACAAGACTGTTTGACTAATCAACCTATATTTTTTTTTCAAATCTGCCCCAGCTTCCTCTGAAAGCTGCGCAGGGAGCCAGCCTTCCTACTGTTATAAGGCCGCCTCTTCTGCGGGCTGCCCCAAAGCTGCTCCTTTGGCCTCGCGCGCTTCAATCAGTCTGCCAATCAATTCAACTTCTTGTTCAATCGCCGCACGTTCAGCGGGAGAGACGTTGGCATCGCTGCTGTAGAAATCGTGAAAGCTTGTGTTTGACATATCATTTGCCTAGTGCCCCCAATAATTTCGACAAAAGCAGGGGGCGGCTCTTAAGGTTTCTGGAAAGCTCGAATGAACCCATTCAGGGGAGTGTGTAAACCGACCTTCCGAAAGGGGATGCTGGCAGGCACCCCCGAGGTTGGCTTACGCACATCCCCCTGAAAGGGACACTCGAATCAAGTCGCATTGCAACGATACCTATGTCACGTACCAGACGCAACTAAAGCATGCGTTTTTTTTCGCGCATAATGCCTGCACCTGCAGAACTGTTTAGCCAATCAACCCATCTTTTACGAAAAAGACCGCGCTCCCGCACTCAAGGCAGACTTAAAAGGACAACCGCCTCTTAAGTTCCTCCGCCCTTTTCTTAAGGTGATCCAAGGCTGCCTGTATGGCAGGCGCCTTGTGCTCGCTTCTGCGCAGCACCACCGATATGCTCCTTTTCAGCACAGGCTCAAGACGGCGAAAGACCACGCCCTCGGAAGGGCAGAGACGGCGCAGCCCGGCCAGCATGAACACAGCATTGCTCTCCCGCACAAAGGTCGATGCCATGGTGTAGTCCTTGCAGAGCGCGATAAATTTGGGTGTAAAGCCCTGCTCCCTGCACTGCTTGATCACGACGTCCGTGTAGCTGTTTGAGGCCCATGCGTCATTGACCCACCTTTCATTCTGCAGTGCTTTTACCGGGACGGTCTGCTTTTTTGCCAGGGGATGGTCTGCCGGCAGCATGACGACAAATTCATCCTCCATCAAAGGCAGCACCTCGATTTGCTCATCGGGCACAGGGTCGATGATGACGTCGTCAACTACAGCCATATCGACCTCCCATGCCCTCAGCGCAACAAGCCCTTCCTCAGGCTCAAGCTCGCGGGAAAGGACTGTCAGCATGGGGTATGCCTCGGCAAGGGATCTCGTTACTGCTGGAAGGATGACCGTACCCGCAGACGGGAAAGAGCATATGGTCAGGGAGCCTGTCACATTGTCCTTCAGGTGGGCCATGCTGGCTCTTGCCGCCTGGAGCTCGTCCAGTATGCGCCCCGCATGCAGCACCATTTCCTGTCCTGCCATGGTCAGTTTAAGACCGCGTCCCTGGCGTTCAACAAGACGTATCCCGTATTCCTGCTCCAGCATGGAAATATGCTGGGAAACGGCAGACGGGGTCAGATGCATGGCAAGTGCTGCCTGGGTGACGCTTTTGCGCAGATGAAGCTGGTAGAGGGCCAGAAGCCTGGTGAGATTCATGTCCTGTTCCTTTATTAAGTTTTGCTTAACATAAGTATAATTATATTTAACTTTTCTTAAATCATGTCAAGCGCTATGTTCTCTTCCACCAGCAATCGAACCCTTTGCCGGCAGCCGTAAAACTGTCAGCAGCACCTTTTTGCGCTTGCAAGGAGAAAAGAATGAGCACAACACTTTTAACAGGACGCCAGGCACCCAGCATCTTCAACGACATCGTCGGCCCCACCATGGTCGGCCCCTCCAGCTCCCACACCTGCGGCCCCGCCAGAATCGGCTACCTCAGCCAGCAGCTGCTGGACGGCAAGCTGACCTCCGCCACCGTCGAGTTTGCCAGGGACGGCGCCTACACCCTCATGTACAAGGGGCAGCGCTCAGACATGGGCTTTGCCTCCGGCCTGCAGGGGTACCGCCCCGAGGATCCAAGGCTGCGCCAGGCCTTTGAGCTTGCCAGAAAAGCCGGCATAGACATCAAGTTTGTCATTTCCGACTTCACTCCCATCAAGCCAAACCACGCCATCATCACCATGCACTCGGACAAGGGCAGCACCACTGTCGTCCACTCCGACAGCACAGGCGGCGGCACAGTCAAGCTCTTTGAAATCGACGGCTTTGCCGTTTCCATTGTCGGCGACTGCTATGAACTTCTCGTGGAATGTGCAGCCGACGACAAGGCCGCCGGCGAAGCCCTGGAGCAAAAGATCAGCGCACTGTTCGCCAGCAATGAGGGCACATCCCTCTCCACGCACAACGGCGCATCCATGATCAACGTCCACCTGCGCGAGGATCCGGAAGCCCAGCTTGCCGCTGTCCGCGCCATGGACGGCGTCACAAGAGTGCGCCTCATCAAGCCCGT
>CAZWGJ010000184.1:1197-3401 GCA_964633375.1 uncultured Desulfovibrio sp. | reverse complement strand
AGAGGAATGGCTGGCCGCTGACAAGAAGGGCAGAATCTCCGTCATCAGCACCAAGAAGCAGTACCTGCCCCAGGTCTGGTACGTGAAGCCTGACGGCACAGCATCCGGCCGCCCCCAGAAAAATGCCGTCAAATGCCTCTTTCTGCAGGCGCCCTTTGCCCTGTGCCCCGGCTGCGGCGCCTCCTATGAAGCAAGGGTCAGCGACTTCAGCAAGCTGGCCACCCTGGGCTCTGAAGGCAGATCCACGGCCACGACCATACTCTCCATGGCGGCAGTGCAGCATCTGCGCGAGGAAGCAGCCAAGGACCAGCAGGAAGCCAAAGACCAGCAGGAAGGCAAAGAGCAGCCGCTGCACAAGGAAGGCCTAGACAAGCAGGCCTGCAAGTTCCTCTGCTTTACCGACAACAGGCAGGACGCCTCGCTGCAGGCGGGGCACTTCAACGACTTTGTGCAGACCACCTTCATCCGCTCCGCCCTCTACAATGCCCTGCTCCAAGAAGAAGGGCAGCAGATCGACGAGTACACCATCCTTGCCAAAAAGGTCATGGAGCAGCTTGGCGCAGGCTATGAGGACAAGGTCTTCCCCATGACAAGCTATGCCCTGGATCCCGAAGCCGCCTTCAGGAAGAAGCAGAAGACGGACAAGGCCTTCAGGCAGGTGCTGGAATACCTCATCTACAACGACCTCAAGCGCGGCTGGCGCCTGGTGGCCCCGAACCTTGAGCAGTGCGGCCTGCTGAAGTTCGACTATGCCTCCCTGGACGAGCTCTGCCAAAGCCGGGATGAAAAGGACTGGCCAGGGGAAGGCTTTTTTGCCAAGGCAGATCCAAATGTGCGCGAAGAGGCGGCCCGCAGGCTGCTCGACTTCCTGCGCTCGCGCCTGGCAGTCAACATCCCCTGCCTTGACCCTGACGCCCAGGAGGAGCTTGCCAGGGACAGCAAAACCTTTTTGTCCGCACCCTGGCAGCTGGATGAGGACAGCATGGCCACGGCTCTCACAGCCTGCCCCTTCCAGGTCAATCCGGCGATCAAGCAGGGCACCCTTGCCCTGACGCCCAGGGGCAAATTCGGCAGATGGCTGAAGAAAAAGCACCAGCTTGCCGGTCCTGAACTTGTCCAGGCTGCGATAAACGAGCTGCTCTTTTCCCTGACAAGGGCCGGCATCCTGGTCAAAGTGCCGCTTCCCTATGCAGGAAAGTACGGACATAAGGAAGCTGAAGGCTGCCAGATAGACTACACAGCCCTGATCTGGAAGGCTGGCGACGGCAAAGAAGCCGTCCACGACTCCTTCACCACGCACGGCCAGACGCGGACCAACCCCTTCTTTGTCGAACTGTACAAAAACGCCGTCAAAAAGGGGCTCTCGCTGCATTCCAGGGAGCACACAGGACAGGTGTCTGCCAAGGACAGGCAGGAGCGCGAGGAGGCCTTCAGGAACGGGACGCTGCCCGTCCTCTACTGCTCCCCCACCATGGAGCTTGGCGTGGACATCTCCACTCTCAATGCCGTCGGCATGCGCAACGTGCCGCCCACGCCTGCCAACTATGCCCAGAGGAGCGGCAGGGCAGGCAGAAGCGGACAGCCGGCTCTGGTTCTGACCTACTGCGCCTGCGGCAGTTCCCACGACCAGCACTTCTTCCATGCCCCCTACGACATGATCTCAGGCTCGGTCACGACGCCAAGGCTCGATTTGGGCAACGAGGATCTGGTCCGCTCGCACATCCACGCCCTCTGGCTCTCAGCCTCAGGCCTGAGCCTGCACTCGTCCCTGTCCGAGATAGTGGACACCAAGAATCCGGACCTGCCTCTGCAGGACTCCTTTGACCAGGAGCTGAAAAAGCAGGCGGCACCCCTGGCGCAGACCAGGCTGTGGGCAGAGCAGATCCTTGCCAACCCCTTCAACGGCTTTTCCGCCAACACCGGCTGGTACAGGGAAGGCTGGCTGGACGATGTCCTTGCCAACACCACAGCCGACTTCTGGAATGCCTGCGAGCGCTGGCGCACCCTCTACAGGCAGGCTGACGAGCAGTCCAGGACGCAGGAGGCGATCTACCAGGACAGGAGCAGGGCCAACACGGAAGATAAACGCAAGGAGGCCCAGAGGCTGAAGGCCGAGGCTGACAAGCAGATGAACCTCCTCTGCGGAAGGGAGGGCAACACCTGGCAGGCCGACTTCTATTCCTACCGCTACTTTGGCAGCGAGG
>CAZWGJ010000184.1:0-1187 GCA_964633375.1 uncultured Desulfovibrio sp. | reverse complement strand
GAAGGCTTCCTGCCGGGCTACAACTTCCCCCGCCTGCCCTTGTCCGCCTTCCTGCCGGGCGCTGACAAAAAGGACGGCAGCTATGTATCCCGCGCCCGCTTCCAGGCCATCAGGGAGTTCGGCCCGGGCAGCATCATCTACCATGAGGGCGCCAAGTACAGCATCAACAGCATCATCATGGCCAAGGATGCCGACGGCAGGCTGAGCACGACCAGGCGCAAGATCTGCCCTGCCTGCGGCTGGATGGAAACCGACACCGGCAAGGACGTCTGCCCGCTCTGCCAGGCGCCGCTGACCCAGGAAAGCAGCATGAACAACCTCTTCAGGATGCAGGATGTTGCGACCTGGCGCAGGGAGCGCATCACCTCGGACGAAGAGGAGCGCGTCCGCTACGGCTACAAGCTGCTGAGCACGTACCGCTTTGCCGAACAGGACGGAAAGCCCGTCGCCTTCAAAGCCTCGCTTCTTGGCCAGGACGGCCGGCTGCTGGCAAAGCTCTGCTACAGCCCCTCCGCCACGCTGTGGCGCATAAACTTAGGCTGGGCAAGCAGCTGCAGGCAGCACAGGGGCTTCCTTTTGGACACCGAAAAGGGCACCTGGCGCAGGGACAAGAAGGAGGACGGCAGGAAGGCAAAGAAGGATGCCGATGAAAGCCTCCTCCTTGAAAACGTGCCGCTCCATGAGGAAGGCGGCGCCGACGCCTATCTGGCCAGGACGATGGATGCCGCCAAAACGCAGCGCGTCGTGCCCTATGTCGAGGACAGCAAAAACTGCCTGGTCTTTGAGCCGGCAGAGCAGCTCTCAGCCTCCCAGATGTACTCCCTGCAGTCCGCCGTAAAGCAGGCCATCGAGCAGCACTACCAGCTGGAGGACGACGAGCTTGAATGCGAGGTCCTGCCGACTGTGGCAGAAGAGAAAAGGCTGCTGCTCTTTATTGAGGCCTCAGAGGGCGGCGCAGGCGTCCTCAGGCTTTTGGTGGAGCATGAGGAAGACTTTGCCGAGATTGCCCAAAAGGCGCTTGCCCTGTGCCACTTTACGATGGACGGGCAGGACACCAGGGGCGGCGGGGCAGGCATGGATGCGCCTGACGGCTCTGCCGCTGAGGACGGGATGCCTGCAGATGAGGCGGCAGACGATGCTGCGGACGATGAAAAAATCTGCGTCAAGGCCTGCTACGACTGCCTCAT
>CAZWGJ010000183.1:0-3459 GCA_964633375.1 uncultured Desulfovibrio sp. | reverse complement strand
TGTATTTTGCGGCATGAGGCAGCACCAGCCCCGGCTTTGCTGCCGCAAAGGTTGCGGTGGCATCGGCTTCTATGGCGCAGGGGCAGGGCAGCCCAGACTGGGCGTCGAGGCCTGAGGGGATGTCGAGCGCCAGGGTGAAAAGCCTTGCCGCTTTTTTGTCGTTGCAGAGACGGACAAGGTCCTGCAGATGCTGGCGCATCGTTCCTGAAAAGCCTGTGCCAAGCAGTCCGTCCACCAGGATGTCACAGCTGCCGTCCCACTCTGAGATGTCCTTGAAGGGTACGCCGCATTTTTGGGCAAGCTCAGCGAAGATGCGTGCGTCGCCTTTTGCCTCGGACAAAGGCTTTGCGTGGTAGACGACAGGGCATGCCCCCATGTCAAGGAGCAGCCGTGCCAGGCAGGCTGCGTCGCCTCCGTTGTTGCCGCCGCCCATAAGCAGGGCGATGTTTTTGCCGTAAAGATCCGCAATGCAGCCCTGCAGGACGCGCAGGGAAGCCTGGGCGGCATTTTCCATCAAGACGATGCCTGGGACGCCCAGATGGATGCTCTCTTTGTCCCACTGGCGCATTTCCTCTGCCGAGGCCAGGGGCGGCAGTTTGGGCAGCTTATTCATGGTCTTCTCCTTCCAGGATCACAAAGGCGACAGCTTGGGATGCATCATGGCTGATGCTGACATGGATTCTGGCGGCACCTTTTTCTTGGGCATACTGCTTTGCTTTATTTAAAGGCTCAAGCACAGGGGCGCCGGCAGGAGTGTTGGTGATGCTGATCTGGCCTGGCCCTATGCCCTGCGCAAAGCCAGTCCCAAGCGCCTTGACAAAGGCCTCCTTGGCTGCCCAGCGCCCGGCAAGGTAAGCGGCAGCCCTCTTGCCTTTTGGCAGGTGCAGCAGTTCATCTTCAGAGAGGATCCTTTCAGCAAAGTGCTCCCCATGGCGGGCAAGCCCTGCTTCAATGCGCTCTATGGCGACGATGTCCGTCCCGATGCCTAGAATCATATAAGGAGTCAGCCCCTTCTTCCAAGGATGTTGAAAAAGGGCAGGATAGCCGCTTGTCCGCCATCCTGCCCTTTATGATGCCTGTATAGGATGCACCTTATTTGGGTGCAGATTCTTCGTATTCGCGGCGCAGGCTTTCCATGACCTCATGGACTGAGGTGATGGCAGTGACCTTGCCGACATTGGAGCCGCAGAAGGCAAAGCCCGCCTTGAGGTTGCCCTTCATGGCATTGAGCAGCGCCCTGGCAATGCAGTAGGGCGTCTTTTCCCTGTTGCAGGTCTTGACGCAGTGGTACATGCACTTGAAGGGCTTGGTCTTGCCCTGGCGCGAGGCCTCAATGAAGTCGTTCTGTATGGCGCGCCCCGGCATGCCGACGGGAGAGTGGATGATGGTTACGTCCTCATCCTTTGCCTGCACGTAGGCTTCCTTGAAGCGGATGTCGGCGTCGCATTCCTCGGTGGCGACAAAGCGCGTCGCCATCTGCACGCCTGAGCAGCCCAGGCTGAGCATTTTGCGTATGTCAGCGCCTGTAAAGACGCCGCCGCCGGCAATGATGGGCACAGCGCGCCCGCACTGGTCCTCAAGCCCCTTGGCCACGTCCACTATTGGCCGGACTATCTTGTCCAGGGCAAAGCTTTCTTCGTGGATCTCTTCTTCCTTGAAGCCGAGGTGCCCGCCTGCCTTGGGTCCTTCAACGACGAAGGCGTCGGGCATGTAGCTGAAATGGCGCATCCACTTCTTGGCAAGGATGGCGGCTGCCCTGGCAGAGGAGATGATGGGGACGAGCTTGGTCTTGAACTCTTCCTTTTTCCTCTCACAGGTCTCGAGCAGCAGCTTGGGCAGTTCGGTGGGAAGTCCTGCCCCTGAGAAGATGATGTCGGCCCTGTTTTCGACAGCCGTGCGGACAAGCTGGCTGAAGTGGGTCAGGGCCACCATTATATTGACGCCGATGATGCCTTTTGTCTTTTCTCTGGCTTTCAGGATTTCCTGACGCAGGGCGCGTATATTGGCGGCTTCAGGGTCCTTGGTCACATCCTTGTCAAGAAAGCCTATCATGGCTCCGGCAATAACGCCGATACCACCTTCATTGGCGACAGCCGATGCAAGGCCCGACAAGGATATGCCAACGCCCATGCCGCCCTGTACGACCGGCATGGAGGCGGTCAGCTCGCCAATTTTAAGGGAAGGGAGCGCCATGTAATCCTCCTGGATTCTGGGTTAAGCAAGTTTGGGTTTAGCCTGTCTTCCGGCCAAAAAAAGAACCTGGCAGATGAGCCGGCAGCAGACCGGCGGCATGCTGCCAAAAAGCAGGCCGGAAGGAATACCCGTGACTTTAGGCAATACAGAATCAACCCGGAGGAAAGCCGGTTTTGCTGCGCAAGCTGACAGTCGCATATGTGGGCACTAAACCAATTTGCTGCACTTTAGCACGATTCACCCTTGCTGGCTAGTATGGATCAAACGGGACAAAAACGGCATGCGACGCTGCGGGTTCACGGGGAGACGTCGTCAAAGTATCGCCTCTTCTGTCTGTTTGCCGCAGAACTCAGTTTGAATGCTGGCCCAGGCGGGAGAGGAGAAAGTCTCTAGCTTCGCCGTAGCGGGCATCAGGGAGTGCTTCCAGCAGATGCCTGGCATGCTGGTCGTGCGCCATGATGCGTCTGGCGCAGTCTGAATGCAGGTGCACAAACCAGGATCCAAGAAGAAGGCGGAAGTCGTTGACGGAGGTGAGGTCCGTGTAGCCTGCCAGCTCGTTGTTCAGGACCGCGTGTATGACCTTTTCTGAGCAGAGATTTGGATCGTCAGGAAGACTCAAAACCACTGTGGGCTCATAGTGTTTTTGCGACAAATGCTCGTCCATGACGCGCAGGATGTCGAGCTTGTCGGCATCGCGGGTGACGTGGGTCACTATGGTGCTGTCATAGGAAAGATCGTCCGGCAGATGAAAAGCGTTGTGGAGGCGGACGGCGGCAAGGACAGTTTTGGCGACAAAGGGCTCGCAGTCCAGCACGCCGTATTTTTCGGCAAGATCGGCGCCAAGCTCGCCGTGACTGCAGGATGAGGCATCCTTGAAGGTCTTCCAGGTGCGGTACTGCGCAAAGCGTCCCAGGTCATGGTAGAGGGCTGCCAGAAGGCATGCCCTGGCAAGAGGGGCTGCGTAGCCTTCCTCTTTGGCTATCTGCCTTGCGTGCCCCAGGACATTGAAGGTGTGGGCGAGCTTTAGATCCTCAGGGTAGGGATCATAAGGACAGACTGTCCTCTCTATGGCTGCATACTGCCTGAACCATTCCTCATGGGAAGAGATGTCAAAGGGAGAGCGTGAAGAGCGGGGAAGGTCCGGCAAAGGAGCGGGACAGATGGGAAGCGTCATGGGAAAACCTCTGGGAAAACGTGCGGGAAGCGAAGACATCCCGATGAATTTTCGATGAAGCGTAGCGCAAAGGAAGTCCCGTCTCAAGGGTG
>CAZWGJ010000182.1:0-3462 GCA_964633375.1 uncultured Desulfovibrio sp. | reverse complement strand
GTCAGCAAATCCCCCACGGGGTTCAGGCCCAGGTTGGCAGCCCCGTTGAAGGAGATGAGCGCAATGCCGCTGATGGCGATGACAAAGCCGGTGAAGAAGTTGCCGTACAGCTTCTCGTGCAGCAGAAAGTGGGCGACGATGCCGGTAAAGAACGGCGCAGTGCAGACGATGAGGCTGACGTTTGAGGCGTAGGTGTAGAGCATCGCCACATTTTCAAAGAAGAAATAGAGGCTGACGCCGCAAAGCCCGGCCAGAATGAACAAAATCTCCGTCTGCCAGCCCTCGCCGTGGGAGAAGATCTTCGGACGCAGCAAGAACATGCCGCCCACAGCCAGGGCATGCCGGTAGAGGATGATCTCCAGCGGCGTAAACTGCTCAAGCAGCGTCTTGGACGAGATGAAGGTCAGCCCCCAGACCGTCGCCACTGCCAGGGCGCAGAGATGCGCCATCCAGACTGCAGCACCGCTGCTGCCGCTGCTTTCCGCCCCCATTACTTCTTCCTGTGCGCTGCAAGCCCCAGGTCGATAAGGCGCTGCACAAACTGCGGGAAGGTCAGGCCATAGGCCTGGGCAGCCTTGGGCACCAGGCTTGCCGCGGTCATGCCGGGGATGGTGTTGACCTCAAGGATGTGCAGGGAGCCGTCGCTGCCCATGATGAAGTCAGCCCTGCCGTAGCCGTGCAGGCCAAGCGCCTCCACGGCCTTCAGCGTGTACTCCTGCATCTTCCTGGTCACCTCAGCGGGGATGGGCGCCGGGCAGATTTCCTTGGCGCCGCCTGCGCTGTACTTGCTCTTGAAGTCAAAGTAGTCGCCCATCTGGGGCACGATCAGGATGGGAGGAAGAGCTTCGCCGCCCACCACGGCGCAGGTCACGTCCTGTCCAGGCAGGGCAGGCTCAAGCATGGCGCCCTCGCCGTGGGCAAAGATGTCGTCAAGAAGATCGTCCAGCTCCTTGCGGCAGGCCACCCTGCCAAGCCGCAGGGAGGATCCGCCCATGCAGGACTTCACAAAGAGCGGGTAGGCAATTTTAGGCTCCCAGCCCTTCTCGGGCGCCCTTGGCAGGTATTCCCAGTCTGCTGTGGGAAGCCCAAGGTCGCGGAAGACCTGCTTGGCGGCCGCCTTGTGCAGGGCAAGGAAGGAGCCGGCAGGGCCTGCGCCCTGATAGGGGCAGCCTGCGTAGTCAAGCAGGGCCTGGACAAGACCGTCCTCGCCGGGCGTGCCGTGCAGGTTGATAAAGGCAAAGTCGTGCTTTCTGGCAGTCTCAACCAAGCCGCTGAAGCCGGTCAGAAGATCAAAGACCGTGACCGTGTGCCCAAGCTCCTCCATGGCGCTCTTCAGCCCTGGCATGGCAGAAAGGCTGACATCACGTTCACTGGACCAGCCGCCGACAATAAGCAAAATTTTCATAACGCTACTTCCCTTCTTTCCCTGCCCCCTGGCGGACAGGATGCCAGCTGCTCAAATCAAGGCCCAGGCATTTGGAGAGGCCGTCCTCCACTGCCTTGCCCTGCAGATAGGCCATGTAGATGGATTTCTTGAAGACTTCCGTTTTGCCATAGCGCACTTCCAGATCCTCATACCGATCCTCAAGGGTCACGAACTCGTCGTGCCTGGCCCTTTTGTCCGCATAGAGGATGAAGAAAGGCAGGGAGCAGAGGTGCTGGGCATTGTCCACCGGAAGCTCCCACGGCCACCAGACATGGAAGAAGACGCCCTGGGCTATGCGCTGGTTGTGCGTCTCCTGCACCACCCAGGAGGCTCCCAAGTCTGCATGGCCGCCGCCATGGCACACGCAGTAGGTTTTGGCAAGGTCGTGCAGAAGGCCTGCAGCACGGACCTCGGGCACTGAGACAGGCAGCCCCATCCGGGCCGCCCTGGCGGCAAGCTCCGTCGCCACATCAGCCACCAGCAGGCAGTGGGCGCGGATGTTGTCAAACATCTCATACTTGTCCCACAGGCTGAAGCATTCCTCATCGTCAGGAATGTGGGCGTTTTCCCTGGGCGTCAGATGGAGCTCGGGGATGCTGTGCAATGGTCTTGGCGGAACCTGTATCCTCTCCAGGTCTTCCTTGGAGAGCGGCTGAAATACTCTGCTTGACATGGCTTTGGTGCTTGGAAATGGCGGATGGTGCTGTGTTCGGCATGGTGCTTGGCAGAAACGGCTTTTAAGCCGGATTTTCTACTGCTTCCTGTTGTGCCGTGTTTTACGGAAAATGGTTGTCCTGTCAATCTGAAGGACCTCGGCGGCCTTCTGCACCGAGCCGTACTGCTTGACGGCACGGGCCAGGAAGTCGGCCTCCACGTCGCGCATGATCTCGCGGTAGGACCGCCCGTCCGCCTTCAGGTACTGGGAAAAGGTCTTTTCCTCCTGGCGGATGCCGGAGATGCTTGCCGGCAGCTCGTCGGGGGAGAGCTTGGTGCCCTTGGTCGTGATCACCATGCTGTGCACGAGGTTCTGCAGCTGGCGGACGTTGCCCGGCCAGGAGTACCTGCGCAAAATCTCCATGGTCTCATCCTTGAAGGCAAGCGTCTTCTTGTACTTGGCGGCATAGCCTTCCAGAAACTTGTTGGCAAGCAGGTCGATGTCGCCCGGGCGCTCGCGCAGCGGGGGGATGGTGATGGCTGCCACGTTGAGGCGGTAGTAGAGGTCGCTTCTGAAGGTCCCGTCCTTTATGCAGTCTTCAAGGTTGCGGTTGGTGGCGGCAATGATGCGCACATTCACCTTCTTGGGCGCTGTTGCGCCGACGCGCTGTATCACCCCGTCCTGCAGCACGCGCAGCAGGCGCGTCTGCATGCTCATGGGCAGCTCGCCTATCTCATCCAGGAAGATGGTGCTGCCGCTGGCAATTTCAAAGTAGCCGGCCTTGCCCTTGGAGGAGGCGCCGGTAAAGGCGCCGGGCATATAGCCAAAGAGCTCGGACTCAATCAGGGATTCGGCAATGCCGCCGCAGTCCACCTTGATGGGCAGCTTGTCGTGCCTGGTGCTGCGCTCATGCAGCAGGCGGGCTATGACGTCCTTGCCCGCGCCTGTCTCGCCCAAAATCAAAACCGTGGCATCCGTCGGCGCCAGCGTGTCCACCAGGTCCAGCACGCCCTTCATGGCGTCGCTGGACGTCTCCAGAACAAAGTTGTGCTCCTGCTTTTCCTTTGCCAGGTAGATGTGCTGCAGTTCCTTGGTGTTCTGCAGCATCTCCTTCTGGCTGGCCACCATGGCGTTCAGGTCCTTTAAGATGGTGATGTCGCGGGCAAAGGTCACAACCAGGCACAATCTGCCGCTGCCGGCAAAGACAGGATAGCCGCTCAAAACCAGGGTCTTGCCGTTTTTCAAGCGCTGCACCCTGGTGCTGGGCTTCAGCGTTTTGACGATCTCAGGGTTCAGGGCAATGTCAAAGGCGCCGTGGTTGAGGAGATCGCGGACATTGACGCCGCCTAGCTCCGACAGCTTGTAGCCGGTCAGCTGCTCG
>CAZWGJ010000181.1:0-3506 GCA_964633375.1 uncultured Desulfovibrio sp. | reverse complement strand
GCCGTCAGCAAAGAAAGTTTCAAAAGAGGCTGGCGGCTCAAAAAGATGGTTAAAACCTGACAATAGGCATAAGGAGGCAGAGTATGCGGCAGAACAGACAGTTCACTCTTTTCAGATGCTTCACATCCCCTTTCACGGACCCGGCAGCCCGGCTCAAAGAAAGGTTCAAAGGAAGGCTCAAGGGAAAGTTCAAGGCGGGCTTCAAAGGTCGATGCAGGCAAAAGGCAGCGCTTTTGGCAAAGCTTTCTTCAGCCGGGGCGCTGCCGGCAATCTGCCTCATCCTGCTCCTGCCGCTGCTGGTGCTTTTGCCGGCAGCTGCGGCAGACGCCCAGGAGTGCGGGGCGACAGGCGCAAACGAACTGAGCCAGGCCGACGTCTACCAGCAGCGCATGGCCTTAAAAAACGAGGCAGGCTCCTTTTCCTTTTCCTCAGGCGCCATGGAGGCCGCCAAGACCTGCGCAGACCTCATCAACCGCATCTCCTCGCTTGGCATAGGCAGCCAATCCATACCCGGCATGGAGGAAATCCTTGCCGCAGTCAAAAAGCAGGGCGAGGAGGCCGTCCAGGATGCCGAGGAGGAAGCCTGCCGCTACGTCGCCCAGACAGGCACGTCCTGGGTCTCGGCGCAGATCTCGACGATCAAAACAGCCGCCAGCAGAAAGGCTGACGAGCTGACAGGAACGCATGTCAACGTCACCAACCCCAACCTGCGCTCTCTGTCTGCAGCCTACCGCTCGCGGCTTATGGGCGGCCTGCCCCGCTACTCGGACCTGCCGGGCCTCTGACGCCGGCACATGCTGAAAGAGCTCATCTGCAAGACATCCTGAAAGAAAATTTGCGACATAAACCCTTTTACCCAAGAGAACAAAAAGGAGGACCTATGCCACGATGGCTGCCAAGGGGCCATACGGCCTTTATGACACGATCCCATTTGACGCTGGAAGAAAAACGGGAGGAAGCACAAAAAATTGGAACGATGGCTGTGCTGCTTGAGGCATTCTGCGTCCAGGAGACAGGAGCCAAGAAGCCGCAGCCAGGGGAGGAATCTGCCCCTGGAAAGGCAGGCAGGGAGGAGGAAACAGTTCAGGCGGTGCTCGCCTACGGCCTGCGCTGCACAAGCCTGGCGACAGGCGCAAAATACCTGGTCAGACTGAACAGCGAAGAGGAGGAAAAGCAGGATGGCAGGGGCATGCCGCGCAGGCGGCGCTCCATCCAGGATCTCTTCAGGGAGGTCTGCACCAATCTGCCCGACAGTGCTGCAGCAGCCTTAAGCGGCAGCGGCCGCCAGGCTGAAGTGCGCATGCCTGAAGGAGAGCGCATCATCCTGCGCCTGGACAGGGCAAGGGCCATCACCGCCCAGGACGGGACTGCCAGGGAGTACTGTCCGCCTGAGGGCGGCATCCCGCACACTCTGCTTCGCTGCGGCTGGATTGCGCTCTACCAGAAGCCCCTGCTTGAGGCTGGCCCCTCTGCCTCCGGCAGGGGCGGCGCACAGGGCAGGATAGACGATGCCCCCTTTGAGCCGGCAGACCATATGGAGTGCCGGCGCTTCAGCACCGTCAACGCCGTGCTCTACAAAAAGAGCGGTCCGGCATCCGCCTGTGCTGACGGAGCAGCCTTCAGCCAAAAGGAGGACGAAGGGCCAAGCTACTACCAGCTTATGCGCCAGACCCTTGAGGAGGAGGCGGCCAGGGGCGAGTGCAACTTCTACAGGGCCGCAGCCAAGGCTGCGCAGCGCGTCACCGCCGCCTGGCAGGCTGAGAAGGCTGCCGGCAGGGA
The DNA here is from genome assembly GCA_964633375.1 of uncultured Desulfovibrio sp. Lineage (GTDB taxonomy): Bacteria > Desulfobacterota > Desulfovibrionia > Desulfovibrionales > Desulfovibrionaceae > Desulfovibrio. The sequence goes on along the minus strand of CAZWGJ010000181.1, from coordinate 1,727 downwards.
GGCCTGCATCGGCACCATCTCGGTCACGACCTGGCATCCTGAAGACCACATCACCCTGGACCTTCTGGACCGCTCAGGCAGGGGGCGCGGGGCGCTGGCGGACTTCCTCTCCCAGCCGGTCTTCAAGAGCGCCAAGGAAAGCACCACCGAGAGCACGCCCGCCTTCTCAGGGGCTGTCTCCCCTGAGTGCCTGCTGCGCTTCCTCAATGCCAAGGGCGAGATCTGCGGCTCATGGCGCATCCGCCCCTGGAACATCATCTCCCCGCCGTCCTCAGGGACCGACGGCCAGGATGCGGACAGCGAGGCCCTGCGCCGGGCGCAGTACCTCATCCAGGAGTATATCCACGGCCTTGACCGCACCTTTGTCACCCAGAACAGGATAGCTGCCGTGGACATCCTGCCCGGGCGCTGCTGCCGCCTCTCCAAGAGGGTGCTCTCACCGCAGGAGGCGGTGTTGAAGCCGGCCCAGCTGCAGCAGATGCGCACGCTGCTCTACTTAGGATTAACGCAGGGCTATGCGCTGACCAAAGCCCCCCGCCTCAATGTCGGCTGCAGCCAGCTCTTTGTGCCGCGCACCCAGGCAGACTACGTGACAAGCTGCTGCACACTGCGCGACGGCGCCGGCGAGCGCAACGCAGCCCTGCTTCTGCCGGACGGGAGGCTTGCGCCCTCTGCCGCCTACAGGGAGCAGGAAAAGGCGGAGCTTATAGCCATGCTGAGCTTAAACCAGGTGCTGCAGGCAAAGGAGGACCTGCAGAGAAAGGCCGGCACAGGGGAGGCATGGGAGACGAATGGAATCTATCCTGTGCGGGCGGAAGCAGACGACAGCGAGGACTTCAGCCCCCGCTTGGCCTGAAGCCAAAAAAAGCCGTCTGCCGGCAGGTCCGGAATTTCGAACCTGCGGCAGACGGACAAATGAAGGAAGAGGGAAAGCGCTTGGTGTTTAGAACTCACAGGCCAGGCTGCAGCTGCCGGAGGCGCTGCGCCTGCGGCCTGCACAGCCCTGCACGCCCGCCTTGACGGTGAGGGGCAGTTCCTTGGCAGGGGTCATGACAAAGCCAAGCTCCCCCTATGCCTGTGTCCCCCTCAAAGCTCGGGGCGGCCACGGGATGCCCCTGCACCAGGCAGCCGGACCTCAGGGAAAAACTGCACCGCGAATCTTTCCAGTGTTGTTTTTGCTACTGCACAAAAAAGACAAATTCTGTATGCTGTCAGAATAACAGCCTCCCATCCTGCCCGAGGCTGCACAGTGGCTGCTTTCCCTGCTGCACGCCTTCCCTTGGGGCAGGACAGAGACCAAAGTATCAAGGTAACCAAAAGGGCCGCCCCAAGGGCCGCCCAGCAAGGAGTTTGCCATGTCCTATGATTGTCTTGTCATCGGTGCAGGCCCAGGCGGCATAGCCGCCGCCAAGGCGCTTGCCAAGGCCGGCAGAAAGACCGCCGTCATCGAGGATGCCCAGTGGGGCGGAACCTGCCTCAACCGCGGCTGCATCCCCACCAAGATGCTGCTTGGCGCCACAGCCTCGGTGGAGCTGGCGCATGCCCAGGAAAGGGTGCGCGTGTCCAAGGGGGCCGCAGAGGTTGACTTCACGGCCCTGCGCACCCGCATCGACCGCTTCCTTAAAGGCTCAAGCCAGGCCGTGGGCAAGGCTCTGAAGGAACTGGGCATAGATCTTGTCCAGGGCAGGGGCTCCCTTCTCTCGGCAAACAAGGTCCTGGTGGAAGCT
>CAZWGJ010000180.1:0-3512 GCA_964633375.1 uncultured Desulfovibrio sp. | reverse complement strand
AAAGCCCAGACCGCAAATCGTCCTGGCTGGGGCAAAAAAAGGCGGGATGCAAAAGCTATGCACCCCGCCGCAGAAAAGTCGTTGTGGAAACACCTGGCAGGTAAGGAGAGTACCTCTCAGCCAGCCTTAAGCCGGCTTCTTCTCTTCCTCTTCCTTGGTCAGCGGCGTGGTCGCCTGGCTGTTCTCAAAGTCGTCGGCAGAGGTTTCCCTGAAAAATTCGTTTATCTCAGCCTTTCTTTCCTCTGAAGGAGCCTGCTCGGCTTCCGAAGCCTCTTCAGTCACTTCAGCCTCTTCCTTCTTTCTGCTCTTGAAGCGGTCAGTCAGAGAGGACATCCAGCTGGAAGGAGACAGGCTGGAAAGCGAGGGAAGCGAAGGAAGCGAAGGAAGCGCGGGCAAAGAGGGCAGGGAGGGAAGCAGCTTGAAAGAGAACAGCTTCTTGGACTCGCTGGGCACGCAGGCGAGCTTCTCCATCTGCGCCATCATCTTCTTCTCTTCCTTTTCAAGGTCCTGGATGCGCATGTCGGCGCGGGCCATGGCAAGGCTTAAGCGGAACCTGTCGTAGAGCAGGACGAGAAGGCAGAGGACGGCGCCCATCAGAAATGCCGCAAGCAGCACATAGTAGAAGGGCAGCTCAATGGAGGTCATTTCCGGCACAAAGAGCAGGTTGAGCTGAAAGGTCAGTGTCTTGGACAGCGCCGCCTGGTTCTGGAACAGGAAGACCAGCACCACAAAGAAAACACAGAGGAAGACAAAGGCTTTTATATACCGCATTACTTTTCCCTCCCAGGACAGGCGGCCATTGCTGCGTCAAACAGAGGCTTCAGCTTTGCATAGGTCTGGGCAAGATTTTCAGGCATGGTGCGGACCTCGTCCATGACTGCCATGAAGGAGGAGTCGCCGTTCCAGCGGGGAACAAGATGAAAATGCATGTGCTCCCTGATTCCTGCCCCGGCAGCCTGGCCAAGGTTCAGGCCTATGTTGATGCCTTCACAATGGTAGTATTCCTTGAGCACTCCCGTGCAGAGCTGGAGGTAGTCCATGATTTCATGGGCGGTTTCCGTTTCCAGCTCGGCCAGGTTCATGACATGCCTGTAGGGGCAGACCATGATGTGCCCTGAGTTGTAGGGAAACTTGTTCATGACAACGAAGCAGTGTTTTCCCCTGTGCAGGATGAGGCGCTCCTCATCTTCTCCCGTATGCTCGGGCACGCAGAAAACGCATGTGTCAGGCTTTGGTCCCAGGATGTAGTCGATGCGCCAGGGACACCACAGATGCTTCATCACAAGCCTCCTTTCCCTGTCCCTTCCTGTTCCGCCGCCCTTGCAAAAAGGCGGACAAAAGCCTGATCAGAGGCTGATGAACCTTTGCTCAAAACCTCTGCAGACTAGAGTACAGGCAGGAACAACATAAGCTTGCATGTTACCCTGTTTGGGGACTGTCGTAAAGGGTTTGTCTGCGGACTTTTTTCAAGGATCTCTCCTGCAGCGCCCCTGCACCCGCCCCATGCAGCCTATGAGGCGTCAGCCTTGCCGGCACTGCCCACGGGACTGCCATTTGCCTGGCAGGCTTCTTCCAGGGTGCCTGCAAGCGCCTTTTGGACCAGCTCGCTTGCCAGCTGGTACTGCTTGACCGGCGTGTCGGCTGTATGATCCAGCTTGGCGTTCAAAAGCAGGCGCAGGATGGTTCCGCAGTCCGGTCCTGACGGAAGCCCCAGGTCCTTGAGCTCCTTTCCGGTGAGATCCGGCGCAGCAAACTGCCAGACGGTGATGTAGCGGGACAGGGCGCGCCGTATGTCGGCATTGCCCTCCTCGGAGAGAAGCCAGAGCAGCGCCTCCATGGGCACTTTCTGCACCAGGGCGCAGACGGCGCTGGGGCTGGGCTCGCCCTTGGCAAAAAGCCTGCGCAGGACGGGGCGGATCGTGCGCACCTGCTCCCTGCCCTGCATGACCGTGGTCTTCATGGCCTCAGGCAGCCCCAGGCGCCTGAAGCAGAGCAGGGCGTCGTTGTAGGAGAGATGCCCTGTCAAAGAGAGGAAGCAGACAAGCCAGTTCTGGATCTTCCTTTCCAGGTAGAGCATTTTGTACCAGGCAAGGATTTTGGCCGCCTTTGCCAGGGACTGGGCCGTGGTGCCGCTGAAGGAAAGGAGCGGATGCAGGCTCTGCAGTATGCCCAGCTCCTGCAGGCGGCAGAGTATGGCGGACGCCTGCTCCTCATTGCAGATGGCATTGAATTCATGAAAGACGCGGGCAGGGGAGATCTTGTCCAGAAGATGCATGGAGACGGCGTTGCGCAGAAGCTTCTCCGTGGCTGCGCCCAGGCGGAAATGGTAGCGCTCCTCAAAGCGGACCGCCCTGAGTATTCTGGTGGGATCCTCCACAAAGCTCAGGCTGTGGAGCACGCGTATGACCTTGTCCTTGATGTCCTTCTGACCGCTGAAGAAGTCCACGATTTTGCCCATGGGCTCGGTGTCCAGGCGCAGCGCCAGGGCGTTGATGGAAAAGTCCCGGCGGTAGAGGTCCATCTTGATGCTGGAATGCTCCACCGTGGGCAGGGCTGCCGGGCACTCATAGTATTCCAGCCTGGTGGAGGCCACGTCCACCCGCGCCTCCTTTCCCTCCTCGTCGGTGTAGAGCACGCAGCTTGTGAGGAACTTGTCGTGGTTGCGCGCACGCCCGTGCAGCTCTTTTGCAAGAAGGGCTGCAAAGGCCAGCCCGTCCCCTTCAACGACCAGGTCGATGTCGGAGTTGGGCGTCTTCAAGAGGACGTCCCTGACAAAGCCGCCGACCACGTAGACCGGCACCTTGTGCTCCCTGCCAAGCCTTGCCACCAGGGAGAGGAGCCTGAGCAGGGAGGGCGGCAGCTGTTTCTGCAGCATCTTTGGCAGGTTGCGGCTCTTGCCCTCGCGGCTGCGCACCATGTCCTGGTCCATGCGCCCGGGCTCCTGGGCAAAGATGCCGATGAGGTCGGTGCGGCTGACAATGCCGACCGTCTCCTCGCCCTCCACGATGGGCACGATGCGCTGGTGCTGCCCTACGATGACGTTGGTGACGTCCTTTAAGGTGGCGTCCTTTGGCAGGGTGTAAAAGCGCCTGCTCATGTAGTCGTCGATGCTTTCGTCAGCCAGGCCGTGCGCCAGGGCCCTCTGGGCCGTCTTGTCGTCCAGAAGCCCCGCGCAGGTCCTGGTGCCTTTGGCAAAGACCGGCACGGACTTTAAGGAGAAGTGCAGCATGAGCTCGTCCGCCTCGCGGAGCGTCCTGCCGCACTCTATGCCTATGGCGGGGGAGGACATGTAGTCCGCCGCCGTCTTCTCCCCCGACTGCTGCATGGAGAGGGCGTTGAGCAGGGCGTCCTTGACCTGGCTTAAGCTCTTGTCCTTGATGCTGGCTGAGGCTGCATAGACGTGGCCGCCTCCTCCTAAAGCCTGGCAGACGGCGCCCACGTTGACAGCACCCGTGCGCGATCTGGCCACCACCTGGATGCGGTCGTCCATGCGCCCTATGGCAAAGAGCACG
>CAZWGJ010000179.1:0-3554 GCA_964633375.1 uncultured Desulfovibrio sp. | reverse complement strand
AGCAATGGGCCCGCCACCTTCAGCAAGACATTGACCATCTCCAGCAGACCATAGCTCATCTCCAGCAGGAACTATTTGATGAGCGCAACTACACCAGGCCTAAGGGCATCGGCGTGGCAGTCAAAAAAGCAGCAAAAGCCATCGTGCCTGACGCAGCAAAAAGGCCCATCAAGGCAGTCCTGCGCCGCATCCCGCAAGGTGCTAAAATAGCCGTCAAACGCCTCCTGCGCTGGTAGGCAGAAAACGGCACCAGTCCACATAAAAAGGCAGGGCTGGCCTTTGGGGGATTGCACCGCCAAGGACTGCCCTGCCTTGAAAACTACACTCTATTTGGGAACTACATGTTGTCGCAGACAGCCTTGCCGAAGGCAGAGCAGGCAACCTCTGTGGCGCCTTCCATCTGGCGGGCCAGGTCATAGGTCACGATCTTCTTGGCGACGGCGGCGGCGATGCCGGAGCGGATGAGATCGCCGGCCTCCTTCCAGCCAAGGTAGTCCATCATGAGGGCGCCGGAGAGCATCATGGAGCCGGGGTTGATCTTGTCCATGCCGGTGTACTTGGGGGCTGTGCCGTGGGTCGCCTCAAAGATGGCGTAGCCGTCGCCCACGTTTGAGCCGGGAGCCATGCCGAGGCCGCCGACCTGGGCAGCCAGCGCATCGGACATGTAGTCGCCGTTTAAGTTGGGCAGGGCCAGGACGCTGTACTCGCGGGGGCGCAGCAGGATCTGCTGGAACATGGCATCGGTGATGCGGTCCTTGATGACGATCTTGCCTTCAGGCACGACGCCGCCGTTCTTGGCGACCTCTTCCTCGGTGATGGTGACGGAGCCAAATTCCTCGGCGGCGCACTCATAGCCCCAGCGGCGGAAGCCGCCTTCGGTGAACTTCATGATGTTGCCCTTGTGCACCAAGGTCACGCTGGGGAGCTTGTGGTCTATGGCATACTGGATGGCCATGCGGACCAGGCGCTTGGATCCGGTCTCGCTGATGGGCTTGATGCCGATGGCAGTGTCGGGGCGCAGCTTGCGGTCCGTCAGCTCCTCGATGAGGGAGATGACCTTGGCAACCTCAGGGGTTCCCTTGTCCCATTCAATGCCGGCATACAGGTCTTCGGTGTTTTCACGGAAGATGACCATGTTGACGGCATCGGGATCCTTGACGGGGCTGGGCACGCCGGGAATGTGGCTGCAGGGACGGATGCAGGCATAGAGGTCGAAGAGGCGGCGCAGCAGCACGTTGACGCTGCGGAATCCCTTGCCCACGGGCGTGCTCAGAGGTCCTTTCAAAGCCACGCGGTATTTGGTGATGGCATCCATGCTCTCTTTCGGCACGAACTCGCCGGTTTCCTTCCAGCAGTTTTCGCCGGCCTTGATGGGGAGCCAGCAGATCTGGCGCTTCCCGCCGTATGCCTTGGCAACAGCCGCATCAAAGACAGGCTTGGACGCATTCCAGATGTCCGGCCCCACGCCGTCGCCGGCGATGACAGGAATAATGGGATCGTCGGGGACAATCAGAGAACCTTCAGCAGAAAGAGTAATGCCAGTACCCATTAATTTTCTCCTATAGCTTTTTCACCCAGCAAAGACCCGGCAAAAGATCCCGCTGGAAATGGCTGATACACTGCTCGGTCCTGACTACCACAGCCACCGGCAAGTTTCAAATGCCGATCCCTCAAAGCACCCTGATCCGGGCGCTCTAATCCTTGGGAATCAGGCCTATTTTCTTGGCGCAGAAGGAATAGAAGCGCACGATGAAGCCCGTCAGCACGGCCGAGAGCACGGTGCCCTCGCGGATGCCGGTGATGGTGCCAAGGCCGATGAAGCTCATCAAAGCGGCAGTCCCCACCATGGAGCAGTCCACAATGACCTTGATGGAGCCAAAGGCATGGCGGGCGCGGTAGGCTATAGCCAGCACTATGCCCTCGCCGGGCATGACGACGACGTTGCAGACGACCTGGATGAAGATGCCGGCAGCCAGGGTGGCAATGCCAATCATGAGGAAGCAGAAGCGCTCAAGGTAGGGCAGCGCCACTATCATGGCCGTCTGGTGCAGCCAGAAGTCGATGGCGGCGCTGAAGACAAGCATGGGAAGAAGCTGCAGATAGATGGTGTAGCGGAACTTGGGGCCTAAGATGAACTTCTGGGCGATCACAAAGAGGGTGTTGATGATGGCCGTATAGCCGCCCACGCTCAAAGGCAGGATGGCATCGCATACAAGGGGGATGCTGGTGATGGGCGTCGTCCCGAGCCTGGCATTGGTGACCACTGCTATGCCGCAGGCGGCGGTGATCATCCCCACACAAAAAAAGCAGCAGCGCAGCACAAAATTTCTTTTCTTCATCTTGACACCAGCCAAAACCCAAAACCGCCCTCTCCTGCCGGAGGGCTCCCTGCCCCTTGAAAACAAAAAAGCCCCTGCCGCCGTAAGGGACAGGGCTTAAAACAAGGGACTTCTGCAGTCCGCAAACTTTGCGGACCTGCCTTCTGCCGGCAGTCTGCAAGGCAGCATTCCAAACACTCGAGACAGAATGAAAAAGAAAAAGGCGGCTGCATCCCAAAAGCAAGCTGCAGGATCCAGCCACCAGTTTCTTTCAGACTTTTTTGCTTAAGTTAGAAGCCGAAGCGCAGGCCCAGCATAACCTCGTGGTTGTAGGGGCGGATGCCGATGTTGCAGCCGCCCTGCTTGACCTCGGTGTAGCCCAGGTCGAGGTAGCGGTAGCCGGCATCAATAGCCATGTTCTCATTGAAGTTGTAGGCAACGCCGGCGCCGACCTGCCAGGCAAACCTGGTCTGGCGCTCGTCGGCAGAAGCGCTGCGACCGTCCTTGGCGTGCACGTCAACACCCAGGTAGTTGAAGGCGAGGCCAAGGCCGGCACCAACATAAGGAGTGAAGGCGCTGCTGTTGTGGAAGTCGTAGTAGAAGTTGGCAAGAAGGGTGGTGCTGTTGGTGGTCAGCTTGGTGGAGCCGTTCTGGCCGTCTTCAGAGTTCTCACCGTTGCCGCGGAAGGCAAGCTCGAGCTCGGCGCGGACGGGAATCATGTGGCTGGGCCAGAAGTCGTAGCCGGCAGCGATGCCGCCGCCCAGGGTGAACTGGCTGTGGCTGTCAACGCCATAGCCGGCCAGAACACCTGAACGTTCCACTGTTCCCGTGTTCTGGACGGTCATCAAGAACTTGGGAGCCAGGTACATGCCCTGTGCAGCGGAAGAGATGCTGGGGGCCATAAGACCCAGAGCCAGCACCAGGGTGGCCAATAAACGTTTCATAGAAAAAACTCCTTAAAATTCCTGTGCCCGACAGGATGTGTTTGGAAACTTTGGATACTTTGTTGCACAGTATTGGGGCTGTTGTCAATCTGTTGCCGCCTGCCCGCATCACAGGGGGCAGACGGCGCGCCCCCCCCCCTTGCGCCGCAAAAAAAGAGCACCCTGCCCCGCAAGGCCCCTTCACGGCAAATTGAAACCTGCTTTCTTTCATTGTATAAAGATTCTTTCTTGGCAGGCGGTCCGCCTCCTGCCGGCGAAATCAAAGGTGCACGGCACTCTTTCCATATAGGTA
>CAZWGJ010000178.1:0-3570 GCA_964633375.1 uncultured Desulfovibrio sp. | reverse complement strand
TGGATGAGGTGGAGAGGCAAATCTGCCTGCACGTGGCCACAGACGAAGTCCACGCCATCCATGTGGGCGATCCGGCTTCCTTCCTGGTGCAGTGCCAGTACGGCGACGGCCGCGTGGAAAGCCATGCCATAGGCGAAAACATCCAGCCCGCCCCCTCCCAGCCTTCAGAGCCGGAATTTGCCATGCAGTTCTTCCGCTCCTGCCGTGCTGTGGTTGCCGGCGACAAGGTGTCCACGCCGCTGCCTGCCGAAGGCTACTGGCTGCCTACGCACCCCATCCACCGCAGCTTCCATTTCTCGCACCGCTCCGCCTATCAGGATCAGATTGCGCATGCACCCGACAAGCTGCTCTCCGCCCCGATCAGCGTGACCATGCCGTCAATGCCGGCTCCCCAGCCTGCCGCAGCCCCTCTGGTCCAGCCGCAGGTGCCGGTGCAGCCTCAAGTCCAGCCTGCCGCGCAGCCCGCAGCCCAGGCTCCGGCACAGCCCTATGCCCAGCCCTATGAGCCGGCTTCCTCACCCGCAGAGGGTGCAGCCGAGCCTGCAGCCGAGGCAGAAGGCGGCGCAGCCCCCCAGGCCAGGCACAACGTGCTGATCTGCTGGGTCGGCAAGGTCGACATCAGCGCCGCCCTGCGCCACGACAACATCAACCCCGGCCCCATCCGCATGCTGCTTGAGCATGTGCCGGACTTTGACCATGTGCTGCTTCTGACCACCATGAACCAGAGCGTCCTGGAGACGCTGAGCGGCTGGCTTGCCCCCTGCCTCTTCGGCAAGACCCTGGACATCCAGCACACCATGGTGCCTGACCTTTCCGACCACACCCTGGTCTGCCAGGCAACTGTCGAGGCTGTCGAGGGCGTCATTCAGCACTATGGGCTGCCCGCAGACGGCTCCGGAATCACCTTCCACCTGTCCCCCGGCTCCCCTGTCACCCATGCCATCCTGGTCCTTCTCTCCACCATCCGCTACAAGGGCATCCGCCTGATGCAGACGCGCCTGACCGGACTTGGCAAGGCTCCCGACATTTTGACGATCTCCATGACCGACATCCTGCGCGGACCCGGCGTCAACATGACGGAAATCCCCGAGATTGAGGTTCCGGTGGCAGACAATGCCAAGCCGGCGCACATCACCTCCTCCTTTATCGAGGCTGAGTCCTCCGAGGAAGAGCCTGATGAGGAAGATCAGGAGGCCGAGGAGGAAGAGGATTTCGAGGACAAGATGGCAGTGCACAGCCGCATGGGCCACAAGTCCAGCCTCTACAAGGAAAAGGCAGGACGCGGCGACGACGTCCTCAGCCGCTTCAAGGCCTCCCACAAGGGCCAGGGCGCCATCAAGGCTCCCCACGGCAGGGCTGCCCATCCTGCTGTCTCCCTGGCCCAGCCCATGCCGGCTCAGCTGACAGAGACAGTGCCGCTTGAGCTCGACATCCCTGTGAGCGCCCAGGAAGACAACAAGCTCCGTGCGCCTGCAGGCAACATCGGCAAGCCGACCCGCGTCTCACCTGCTGCCATGCAGCCCAAGGAAGGCGAGCCGCCCATGATTTCGGCAGCCCTTGGCGCCATCTACAAGAAGATGCAGCGCGTGGCGACCATGAACCTGCCCATCCTGCTCCTTGGCGAATCCGGCACAGGCAAGAGCCGCCTGGCCTGCTACATCCATGAATGGAGCGGACGCAGCGGCAAGTACGTCAGCCTGGACTGCGCAGGCCTCACGGACGAGATGTTCATCTGCGAGCTCTTCGGGCACCGCAAGAGCAACGGCCAGGCACGCGAGGGCGCCTTCCGCAAGGCAAGGTCCGGCACCCTCTTCCTGGAAAACGTCAACCTGCTGACCCCCACCCAGCAGAGCATACTGCTGCGCATCCTGGATCCGGTCGGCGAGACCAAGATCAACCTGCCAGCCAGGCCTCCGTTCCCGTCCTGCTCCACGCGCATCCGCATCATAGCTTCAGCCGACATCTCCCTTGCTGAAAATGTCCGCCAGGGCAGCTTCAGAACGGACCTGTTCTACCGCCTGGCCGGCATCAGCACGACCCTGCCTCCCGTGCGCGAATACAGCTACACCGAGCGCGAGACGCTGCTGCGCAGCTTCTTCGTGGCCCTTCAGGGCAAGGTCGGACAGTGCTGGAACTTCAGCGGCGATGCCTGGCAGACGCTGCTGGACGAAAAATGGCCCGGCAACCTGCGTGAAGTGAACCGCATCCTGCAGCAGGTCTGCCTGCTCTCAGAATCCGGCGCCACCATCTCCAGGGAAGATGTCCTGCAGCAGCTCCGCCAGGGACGCTTCCTCTACACCAGCTCCCCCGCAGCTGCCGCACCGGCTCCTGCTCCCTATATGGAGAGCAGCTACCAGGCTTCTGCTGAAAACAGCATTTCGCCTGATGTTGCCAGCTTTGGCCCGGTCATTGTCGGCGACGACGACGAGCTTGTGGACAGCCCCATGCTGGCCCAGAGCGAGACAGCTGCAGCCGAGAAGGAAGACTTCTTTGTCTTAGGATCCGGCCAGAGCCTTGAAAGCGCCCTGGAGCAGGCCAAGACCAAGAAGATCCTTGAGGCCATGGAAAGGGCCAAGGGCAACCGCAATGAAGCGGCCTCCCTGCTCGGCATGACCGCAGGACAGCTGAACTACGCCCTGCACCGCATGCGCCAGAACGAAAGCCAGGACTAGCGGCAGCACAGCCTGACCGTATGGTCCATCATTGATACAGAAAGCTGGGTTCGGGATTTTCCCGGACCCGGCTTTCTTTTTGCCCTGCGGCACTAAGCACTGCCTAAAGGCCTGCGCCTAATCAGCGGCTGAGGCGGGCGCGGCGCCTGGCACGCTTCCTGGCCTGCTTGTCCTTTTTGACAGAGGACGCCCCGGCCTGTTCCCGGGGCTTGTCCTGGCCCTTTTCCTTGGGTTCATCCTGCTCCATGGCCTGGCTGACTGCGTCATCCAGCCAGCCGCAGTCGGGCATGCCCCATTCATCTGCTTCTTCCCTGCGGCATAGTGCAGTGCTGCCGGATTCAATGCTGACAGGCTCGCTGCTGGCAGGTGATGACGGCTGGACGCCTTCCTTTGCAGCAGCGGGGCTGTTGGCGCTGCCGGCCATGCCCTGCCTGGCCCCGGCTGCCTCAAAGATGCCGGCGCGCAGCTTGGCGACCGCGTCGCCTGACTCCCTGCGCACCTTTCTGGCCCTGGTCATGTAGTCCTTCAGCGTGCGCTCCGTGAGCACAATCCCGCGCGCTGCCAGCAGCTTCAGGACATTCTGGATGGTGCCGCGGCGGCCGCGCATGAAGGAGTCAATCTCGTCAAGCAGAAGGACTATCATGTCAAAGCCGGAGAAGACTTCGGTCTCAAGCTCTATTTTGGCTGTGCGGAAGTCGTCGCAGAGAACCAGGAAGGCCCTGGCTGTATGCTTTTTTATGGCATGCCCGGCAGAAGCTTCTGCAGACTGGGCAGAGGAAGGGGAAAGTTCGGCTGTGTTTGCGGCAGCGGCGGCTGCAGCGGTACAAATGGTTTCTGCCATGGATAGGTGCTCCTTTTTTCTTGATTTCATTGTGACCTGTCAAAGGTCTTTCTGAAG
>CAZWGJ010000177.1:0-3606 GCA_964633375.1 uncultured Desulfovibrio sp. | reverse complement strand
GTGCGCACCTCATTCGGCTTCTTGATCCAGGTGCCCTTCTTCTTTGCTGCCTACCATTTTTTGAGCAATTACGCGCCCCTGCACGGGGCCTCCTTCTGGATCTTCTCCAACCTGGCCCTGCCGGACGCCCTGATTAAGATGGGCGGCTTTGACGTCAACGTCCTGCCCATCCTGATGACGGTCATCAACATCTTCTCGGCCCTGGTCTACACCAACCGCTTGAGCCGCCGCGACAAGGTGCAGCTCTACGTGATGGCAGGGCTCTTTCTGGTGCTGCTCTACACGGCTCCATCCGGGCTGGTCTTCTACTGGACCTGCAACAACATCTTCTCGCTCTTGAAGAACATGGTCTATGAGGAGCTTGGCATCTTCAGCCACGGATCCGGCGTCATCAAGAAGACAAAAGCGCGCCTGGTCCTGGACCACTTCGGCGATGCCTTTGAGCACCTGGCGACAGGGAAGGTGCAGGTCTGCTTCCTGGCGGCAGGCGTCCTCTTCAGCCTCTGCCAGATCGTCCTCATCCACCAGGATGCTGCAGCCGGAACTGCCCTGACGCTCTGCAAAGCAGGTGCAGGCATCTGCCTTGGCTGGTTTGCCCTCATCTTCTTTGCCTGGGTTATGACAGGGCGCTTCTCGCTCCTGCTCTGGGCCGTCTTCTGCGCGGCCTGCCTTTTTGCCGGCGCCTCATCCTCCCTTGCCCTGTTCTTTGCTGCAGCGCTCATCCTGCTCTGCTACCAGGACTTTGCCTTTGCCAACAAGACAGAGGAAGCCGCCCTGGCCCTCAGCAAAAAGGAAGTTGGTGCTGTCAGCACCAAGTCGCTGCTGCTTATTGCCCTGACCGTCTTCTTTGTGTCGCCTGCAGGGCTCCTTGCCGCCGACAAGACGTTTTTGACCAGCTGCACCCTTGCCGTTCTGACCCTGGCCTGCGGGCTCTTCGTCATTGTGCCCTACAGCATCTTCCGCCTGGCAAGAAGAAACCTTGGCTGCATCCTGGCTGTGCTCTACTGCACCTGCGCTTTGCTGGTCCTTTTGTACACGCAGTTCCTCACCCGCGACTACGGGCCGCTTGACGCCTTTATGTTTGCCTGGACCATGGACATGTTCCATGCCTGGTACATCCCCCTCGACATTGCCGTAGCGCTGGTCCTGCTGCTGGCTGTGACGGCACTCTTCAAAAAGCGCCGCCTCTATCTTGTCCGCCTGCTCAACGTCTGCCTGCTTATGACCGTCATCCTTGGCGGCATGGCCTGGTTCAAGGTGGGAACGGCAGAGGACAAGACGGCTGAGCCGGCAGCCAGGCCAGGCGATGAGCAGCCAATCCATTTAAGCAAAACCCAGCCCAACGTGCTGGTGCTGATGCTGGACATGTTCACCGGCGACCATGTGGCGTACATGAAGGCTGAAAAGCCTGAGCTGCTGGCCGGCTTTGACGGCTTCACCTGGTATCCCGACACCATCTCCGAGGCGGACGTCACCATCATGAGCCTGCCCTCAATCATCGCCGGCGATCATGTGGCCCCCCACAATGTCAAAGACGACGGCAAATCCCTCGACAAAAAGGTCCAAGACGAGGCGAGGGCCTTCCTGGACAGCCTGCAGAAGAAGGGCTTCAGCACCAAGATTGCCGTCTCTGACGACATCGACTTTCTGGCGGACGAGCCCTATGTCAGCCGCAAGCTCTACAGGCGCTTTGTGCCGGACGCAACGCCCGTAGCCAACCAGAAGAACAGCGACGTCTACGGCGCCGTGTTTGCGGCCTCCTACGGGCTGCTGGAGGGGCTTCCCTGGTCGCTTAGGCAGTATGTCTACCGCGACGGCAACTGGCTCATTCCTGAGAGCATGGTCTCCATCAACCATGTGGTGGGCGTGACCCACTCCAAAAGGCACTATGCGGTGCTTGAGGGCTTAAGCAGCCTGACCAAAATCGACGACGGGCAGGGCTCCTACACCGTGCTCACCAACGAGCTCTCCCACATCCCCTGGTTTGTCTCAGGCGAGACCCTCAAGCCCATAGAGGAAGACCCGTATCCTGAGACCTCCTTCATCCTGGACATGCGCAACGGGCGCATCCCCGAGCACTACTATGCCGAGGAGGCAGCCATGCAGCTGCTCTCCCGCTTCTTTGCCAAACTGAAGGAAGAGGGCGTCTACGACAACACCCTCATCTTTGTGGTGTCCGACCACTGCGAGGGCGACAGCCAGCCCCTGGCCAAGGTCTTTGGCAAGCCCAATCCTACAATCGCCCAGGGCGGCACCTATCCAGGCAGGCCGGGCTCATTGTTCATGGTCAAGCCCTTCGGGGCAAAGGGCACGCTCAAGACCGACGACACGCCGATGAAGAGCTCGGATGTGCGCCCCTACATCGAGGCCGTCCTGGCAAAGCAGGAATTTGCCCCCGGAAAAGACAGGGAGCGCTTCCATGCCACAGGCGAGGCCATACGCAGGCTGCACAAGGACAATGCCTACGACCTGCAGTCCCTGTGGAAGATAACAGGCCCAAGGTACGACAGAACGCACTGGGAGATGCTCTTCAACCACAGGGGCCAGACCTTCTAGAAAGGTGCGTCAGGGCAGGGTGCCGGGTTCTCTCCTTGACCCCCTGCCCGCAGCCCGTCCTGACAGGTCTTCAACCAGTGCTTTAAGAAAACTTCTTTAAGCCATACTTTAACTTTTTACTGTCCAACCTGCTGAAAACTGGATAAAAATATATGCTGGACTATCTCTACTACCTCTTCATAGCACCGCTTGAGTGGATCATGCAGACAGTGCTGGAACAGGGCTATGCCGCCTTTGGCACCTACGGCGTCGCCCTCATCTTCATGAGCATTGTCGTCAACGTCATGCTCCTGCCGCTCTACCACCTGGCAGAGACCTGGCAGGAGTCTGAGCGCTGCGTCCAGCACGCCATGGAACGGCAGCTTGCCCGCATAAAATCTACCTTCAAGGGACGCGAGCGCTACATGCTCATGTCCACACTCTACCGCCAGCACGACTACCACCCCATCTATGCCGTGCGCACCTCATTTGGGTTCCTCATCCAGGTGCCCTTCTTCTTTGCCGCCTACCACTTCTTGAGCAATTATGCGCCCCTGCACGGGGCCTCCTTCTGGATCTTCTCCAACCTGGCCCTGCCGGATGCCCTAATCAAACTGGGCGGCTTTGACGTCAACGTCCTGCCCATCCTGATGACGGTCATCAACATCTTCTCGGCCCTGGTCTACACCAACCGCTTGAGCCGCCGCGACAAGGTGCAGCTCTACGTGATGGCAGGGCTCTTTCTGGTGCTGCTCTACACGGCTCCATCCGGGCTGGTCTTCTACTGGACCTGCAACAACATCTTCTCGCTTTTGAAGAACATGGTCTATGAGGAGCTTGGCATCTTCAGCCACGGCTCGGGAGTTAAGCAGAAGACCAGGGGCGCCCTGGCCATGGAGCATGCCGGACGATGCCTTGAGAGGCTGCTGGACAGGCGGATCTTATCTTGCTGCGGCCTTGTGCTGGCTGTGCTGCTTTTGCTGGCTCTTGCAGGGGGCTCAGAGGAATCTTTGGCAGAGGCTGCGCAGCCTGAACTGCTTGAGACCGTCTTTTTAAGCCTGGCAGTCCTCC
>CAZWGJ010000176.1:0-3635 GCA_964633375.1 uncultured Desulfovibrio sp. | reverse complement strand
GTCGCTTAACTTTACTCTCAGCAAAGATTTTTCAGAATTTTTCCATTATTTCCTAGGAGAAATACCATGGCCGTGACCAAAGAAGAAGTCATTGAATTTATTTCCTCCATGTCCGTTCTCGAGCTCGCCGAACTGATCAAAGAGCTCGAAGACAAGTTCGGTGTTTCCGCCGCTGCTCCTGCTGTGGCCGTTGCTGCCGCTCCTGCTGCCGGCGACGCTGCTCCCGCTGCCGAAGAGAAGACCGAATTCGACGTCATCCTGAAGGAATGCGGCGCCAACAAGATCGCCGTCATCAAGGTTGTGCGCGCCCTCACCAGCCTCGGCCTGAAGGAAGCCAAGGACAAGGTTGACAACCTGCCTTCCACCATCAAGGAAGCCGTGTCCAAGGACGATGCCGAAGCCGCCAAGAAGCAGCTCACCGAAGCCGGCGCCACCGTCGAAGTGAAGTAACTTCATCTACCTATAAGATGGGGGCAGCTCTCCATAACTGCCCCCATTTTTTTTTCACTAGCTCTGTTCCATCAGGGTCATTGCCTTTCTAAGCCAGCACTTCAACATGTCAGGAGGGGATCATCAATAGTTTTTGCACCCTCCAGGAAAGATACGACGCTACGCTCCTTCCCCTGAAAAATGCCTTCAGCAGGAAGACGATATGTTGCGCCGTTTTTCCATTTCTATAGACTAAAGCGCTTTTTTGGCGCCCCCAAGCCTGGCACAGCACGCAAGTGCCAAAGCCCATATGCAGAGAGCATCCACAGCGCCGACAGTTTTTTGGGCCCGATATTTTGCGCAACTTTGTGGACGCACCACCCACCTTTGAGGATCATCGCATGGGACAACTTATCAAGCAGTTTGGCAAGATTAAGGTCGAAACGCCCATCCCACACCTGCTTACACTGCAATTAGGCAGCTACACCAAATTTCTCCAGGAAGGCGTTCCAGCCGAAGAACGCAATCCTGAAGTGGGACTGGAAGGTGTTTTCCGGACCGTTTTCCCCATTGAGGACTTCAACAAAACCGCTTCCCTGGAATTCGAAGGGTATGAGATCCAGGAGCCCAAGTACGATCAGGCAGAATGCATCTCCAAGGGGCTGACCTACGAAGCTCCTGTCCGCATCAAGGTCCGCCTTGTCACCTACGACACGGACGACAGCGGAGAGCGCCAGCTGCACGACATGAAGGAGCAGGACATCTACTTTGGCAACCTGCCCCTGATGACGGAAAAGGGCACCTTCATCGTCAATGGTACAGAACGTGTCATCGTCAACCAGCTGCAGCGTTCGCCGGGCATCATCTTTGAGCACGACGGCGGCAAGACGCATGCTTCCCACAAGCTGCTCTACTCCTGCCGTGTCATCCCCATGCGCGGCTCCTGGCTCGACTTCGACTTCGACCACAAGGACATCCTCTATGTGCGCATAGACCGCCGCCGCAAGATGCCCGCCACCATCCTGTTCAAAGCCATGGGCATGGACAAAACGAGCATCCTGGACACGTTCTACCCCATCGAGGAAAGGGAAACCTACTACCTTGAAGCCCCTGCCGAGCTGCAGAGGGATGGCGTGGTCTTTGCTCCCGACGCCCTCTTCATGGCTGTGAAGCAGGAGTATGCCACCCGCGACGGCCTGGACGACTACCTGCACAAGGAGCCTTCCTACAGCGACGTCTTTGACGCCGACGGCAACCAGCTGGCCACGGCAGGCAAGGCCGTCACCTTCCGCAACTGGAAGAAGATCTGCCAGAACCTGCCCGCAGTCGAAGTGCGCCCCGACACCATCGAGGGCCTCTTCTTAGGCGAGGACATCATCGACCCCAACACCGGCGAGGTGCTCGGCACAACGGCTGAGGAAATCACCCTGGAAAAGGTCAGGCTGTACAGGGAAGCCGGCGTCAAGTCCATCATGGTGCTGCACACCAAGGGAACGCATACTTCTTCCAGCATCCGCGACACGCTGATGAACGACAAGGTGGAGAACACCACCAAGGCCCAGGAGGAAATCTACCGCCGCCTGCGTCCTTCCTCTCCGCCAACTCCTGAAATCGCCACCAACTTCTTTGGCAACATCTTCCGCAACCTGGACTACTACGATCTGTCCCCCGTGGGCAGGTACAAGCTCAACCAGCGCCTCGGCATCCCCGAGGAAGAAAGCCTTGTCGACGACGGCAAGGGCGGCAAGATGCAGTGCCGCACCCTGACTGACTCCGACATCATCCGAGCCATCAAGGAGCTCTGCCGCTTAAAGGACACCAACAGCGGCCCCGATGACATCGACCATCTGGGCAACCGCCGCGTGCGCCTGGTCGGCGAGCTGGTGGAAAACCAGTACCGCATAGGCCTGGTCCGCATGGAGCGCGCCATCAAGGAGCGCATGAGCTCCCAGGAAGTCAGCTCGCTCATGCCCCATGACCTCATCAACCCCAAGCCGGTTGCAGCCGTGCTCAAGGAGTTCTTCGGCACCAGCCAGCTGTCGCAGTTCATGGACCAGACCAACGCCCTGTCCGAGGTCACCCACAAGCGCCGTCTGTCAGCCCTTGGCCCCGGCGGCCTGACCCGCGACCGCGCAGGCTTCGAAGTCCGCGACGTCCATACCTCGCACTACGGCCGCATCTGTCCCATTGAGACGCCTGAAGGACCAAACATCGGCCTTATCGTCTCCATGACCACCTACGCCAAGGTCAACGAGTTCGGCTTCATTGAGACGCCCTACCGCGTTGTGCGCGACTGCGTAAAGACCGACGAGATCCTCAGCCTGGACGCCACCATGGAAACAGGCGACCAGGTCGTCGCCCAGGCCAACGCCAGGGTGGACGAGGCTGGCAGGCTGCTCGACGAATTCCTGACCGTCCGCGCCCGCGGCGATGTGACCGTCGTTCCCAGGGAGCAGGTCACCCGCATGGACGTGGCCCCCGGACAGATGGTCTCCATTTCCGCAGCTCTCATTCCCTTCCTGGAGCACGATGACGCCAACCGCGCCCTCATGGGCTCCAACATGCAGCGCCAGGCCGTGCCCCTGCTCAGATCCGAGCGCCCCCTGGTCGGCACCGGCATGGAAGTGACCGTGGCCAGGGACTCCGGCGCCTGCATCGTGGCTCCTGCCGACGGCGTCGTGGAATACGCCGACGCCGACCGCATCGTGGTCAGCTACGAGGGCGGCATCTATCCTGAGACCAACGGCATCCGCGCCTACGATCTCTTGAAGTTCCACAAGTCCAACCAGAACACCTGCTTTGGCCAGAAGGCAACCTGCATGCCCGGCCAGATTGTGAAGAAGGGCGATGTGCTGGCTGACGGCCCCGGCATTGAGGACGGCACCCTTGCCCTTGGCAAGAACCTCACCGTCGCCTTCATGCCCTGGTGCGGCTACAACTACGAAGACGCCATCCTCATTTCCGAGAAGGTTGTGAAGGAAGACACCTTCACCTCCATCCACATCGAGGAATTCGAGGTGGTGGCCCGCGACACCAAGCTGGGACCTGAGGAAATCACCAACGACATTCCCAACGTCTCCGAGGACATGCGCCACAACCTGGACGAGTCCGGCATCATCCGCATCGGCGCCTCGGTCAAGACGGATGACATTCTGGTCGGCAAAATCACCCCCAAGGGCGAAACCCAGCTGACCCCTGAGGAAAAG
>CAZWGJ010000175.1:0-3659 GCA_964633375.1 uncultured Desulfovibrio sp. | reverse complement strand
CGAAGACAAAAGCCTGATCGACCAGAAGGTTTCTTCATGGGGAGAGATGCAATCCCTGAAAGAAGAACCAGCGTATAAGGAGGAAGACATCAAGAGCAGAGAAGAAGCAGAGTTCTTCAGGGGATACAAGTTCGCCATTGATGAGGTTTGCAATAATCTTGATACGATGGTTGAGGACGGAGATCTGACAGAGAATGCCTCAGAACACCTGCGGGCATGCTTCGCAGGAAAAATTGTCGAACTTCTGTTCAGCATTCTGGACAATGAGCTGGAGGATGAGGAGGAAGCCAATGTATCTGAGTGATGAAATGGATAGTGTAATAAGTGCACGAAACGAAGCTATCGCAAAATCAATCATAGAGGGGCTGTCAAGTCAGAATGTAACTGCAGGAGAGGCACAGGATATCTTATACCGTGCAGAGGACATTCTGAGAAGGAAAAAAGACAGTCAGGCGATTTCACAATTATTAAAAAATCTGAAGTGAGGATTCATCGTGGAACACAGGAACAGATCACCAGACAAAAGAAAAAAGGACTGAGAAAGGAGAGGCTTATGGCACGAATAGGACGCCAGGAGCCCACGCAGTTCGCAATACTTCCATACACGGCAACCAAGGGAGTCGAGGCAGCAAAGCTCTATTCACTGACCGGGCGAAAACTCATGGAGTGGCAACAAAAGGTTCTAAAGAACATGCTTGCAGTCACGGATGAAGGTCTGTGGACGCACATTAAATTCGGATATTCCGTATCGAGACGAAACGGAAAGACGGAGATGGTCTATGCCCGGGAGATGTGGGGATTGCTACATGGCGAAAAGATCCTTCACACAGCCCACCGGACGGACACCGCACACAGTTCCTGGGAGAGTCTTTACGAACTGATCAAAAAGACTGGAATCCCGATCGAGCATACATTCCGGGCAAACGGTAGAGAACACATCTTTGTGACAGGAGGAGGAAGGATCGAATATCGAACCAGAACCTCTAAGGTAGGTCTAGGCCAAGGCTATGATCTGCTTGTGATTGATGAGGCTCAGGAATACCAGGATGACCAGGAGACAGCACTCAAGTATATTGTCACAGCTTCGAAGAATCCACAGATCATCATGCTGGGGACACCGCCAACGGCCGTAAGCTCCGGAGACGTATTCAACAGACTTCGAAAGGAAATCCTTGCAGGAAAAGCCACAGATTCCGGATGGGAAGAGTGGTCAGTAGAGAGCAAGCACGATCCGCATGACATAGATGCATGGTACGACACCAACCCGGCACTGGGAATCACGCTGAAAGAAAGAGATATTGCCGCAGAGATTACAGGCGATTCCCTAGATTTCAATATCCAAAGACTGGGATTGTGGATCCAGTACGACCTGAAATCTGCAATATCAGAAGCAGAATGGATGGCTTTAAAGGTTAAGACCAAGCCAAAACCGGAAGGAAGGCTTTGTGTAGGCATCAAATACGGCAAGGACGGCACAAACGTCTCCATGTCGGTGGCAGTAAGAATTTCAACCGGAGAAATCTTTGTTGAAACAATCGACTGCAGACCGATCAGGAACGGGGATGAATGGATCCTGCAATTCTTAAAGAGTGCAGAATCAGCCGTTGCACAGGTAGTCATTGACGGAGCAAGCGGTCAGCAGCTCCTGAAAGATCAGATGCACGACGCAAAGATTAAGCCAATCCCAATCCTCCCAACCGTGAAAGAGGTCATCACTGCGAACGCAGTGTTCGAACAGGCACTGGAGGCAAGGGAAATCCGGCATGCCGGGCAAAAATCCCTTTCGCAGGCTGTCACGAACTGCGACAAGAGAGCCATCGGAGCAAATGGAGGATTTGGTTTCAAAAGCCTGAAAGACGACATCGATATTAGTCTAATGGATTCCATGATACTCGCTCATTGGGCTTGCACCCGTGTAAAAAAGAAGAAAACTCAAAAGGTAAGCTATTAAAGAGAGCCACAAGGCTCTTTTTTAATAAAAAAATTACGCTCACCACGCGGATAAGTGGGGAAAGGAAACAAACATGGCAGATTTTACACCTATCACAACACAAGAAGAATTTGACGCAGCAATCAAAGATCGTCTCGCAAGAGACAGGGAGGCTCAGGCCAAGAAAACCGCCGAGAAATATGGCGATTATGAGGACCTGAAGGAAAAGAATGCAGACTATGAGAAAAAAATTGCAGCCTACACGGAGCAGCTAAAAGAGGTCGAGGCAAAGGATAAGAAGATCACGGAACTGGAAAACTCCGTTAAAAAATACGAGACCTCGGCACTCAAGACAAGAATTGCTCAGGAGATAGGGCTTGATTATGCTCTAGCCACAAGACTTTCCGGCGAAACGGAAGACGACATTCGAGCAGATGCCAAGTCACTTTCAGACACGATAGGCAAAATGAAAAACGTTGCCGCTCCGGCAAAAAGCACAGAACCAGCCGGAGGAGCATCATCACAAAAGGCAGGCTATGCAGCACTGCTCAGTAGCTTAAAAGCATAAGGAGGAAAGAAAATGGGTAACATTATCTCAAAAGGCACCGGATTATTCCCGGAAGAACTCGTAAAAGGCATGGTAAACCTCGTCAAAGGTAAATCAGCCATTGCAAATCTGTGCGATCAGACACCCATCGCATTCAACGGCAACAAGGAATTCACCTTCGACATGGATTCCGAAATCGACATCGTAGCTGAGAACGGGGCAAAGTCTAACGGCGGAGCTACCATCGGAGCAAGAACCATCATTCCATTCAAGGTGGAATATGGAACCCGTGTATCCGATGAGTTCATGCAAGAAAATGAAGACTTCCAGCTGAACATCCTGCAGACCTTCACAGAAGGCTTTGCGAAGAAGCTGGCCAGAGGTCTCGACATCATGGCATTCCACGGATTGAATCCCAGAACAGCCGCAGCATCCGCAATCATCGGAACAAATTGTTTCGATTTGGCAACTGTGGACGGAACGACAAAAATCACAAGAGTTTCAACGGCATCGGGCGACGCAAACGACTGGATGGAAGCCGCAATCGCAGCAGTACAGGCAAACGAATGGGATGTAAACGGTGCGGCAATGGCTCCGGCCTTCCGCTCTGCACTGGCAGCATTAACTCTTGGAACCGATAACCTTCAGCCTCGTTTCCCTGAATTGGCATGGGGATCCGCTCCCAGCACCATCAAAGGACTTCCAGTTCAGGTGAACAGCACAATGGCATTCAATGCATCCAAAGACCTGGCTGTTGTTGGAGATTTTCAGAACGGATTCAAGTGGGGCTATGCAAAGAATATTCCGGTCAAGGTCATTGAATTCGGTAATCCTGACAATGACACCACTCTTGGAGACCTTCAGGGACATAACCAGGTATATCTGAGAGCAGAAGCCTATATCGGATTCAGCATCCTCGTTCCTGCTGCATTCGCAATCATTGAATCGAAATGATCCCCTATCGAAACGATAAAGGAGCAACCACCACAACCGCCTGCAAGATAACAGGCGGTGGATGGAATCCTGTTGTCGAGGAATCCGAGGCACCAAAGGAGACGAGGACGGCGGAAGCCAAGGAGACCAAGGCCAAGAGGAAAAGGAATGAGTAATTTCGCAACCATAAACGACATCATTGCACTAAAAAGAACACTCGCAGCCGAGGAACAGGAGAGGGCAGAATTG
>CAZWGJ010000174.1:0-3708 GCA_964633375.1 uncultured Desulfovibrio sp. | reverse complement strand
GAAGGCGAGGATGCCGGCAACAAGGAAACAAAGCGCATCTTTCTCAAGATGCTCAAAAGCCTGAAGGATTTCCCGAGCAAGGTCTTCAACGACGCCAGCCTGAAAGTAGACCGGATGAATCTTTATGAGCTCTTCATCAATATGTATCTGCAGGAGGCAAGGCAGCTGGTCAAGCGCGGCATCAAGTTTGGCTACGTCCGCCAGGAAGACAACCTGAAGTTCTTTAAAGGGAAGCTGATGACCAGCCAGCACATCAAGGCAAACCTGGCACACGGCGAGCGGTTCTATGTGGCATACGACGAGTTCCACCCCAACCGCCCAGAGAACCGCCTTGTAAAAGCAACCCTGCTTAAGCTCTCAAAGCTGACCAGCAGTGCAGAGAACTCAAAGGAGATCCGGCAGCTTCTGCCCGCCTTTGAGTTGGTGGCTTCCTCAACAAACTACCAGGAGGACCTGTCCAGAGTTGCCTGCGACCGAAATACAAAGGCATATGAACTGCTGATGCAGTGGTCAAAGGTCTTCCTGCTGAACAAGAGCTTTACGACCTTCTCTGGCCCAAACAGCTCCCAGGCGCTCCTGTTTCCCATGGAGCGCGTGTACGAGAGCTATGTAGCCCAGCAGATAAAGAAGGTACTGGGGCCTTACGGATGGGAAATCTCCACGCAGGATAAGCGCTACTATCTGTTCGAGGAGCCAAGAAAGCAGTTTGCCCTGCGTCCGGACGTACTTCTTGCCAAAGACGGCCGCATTGTCATCATGGACACAAAATGGAAAAGCCTTATCGACAACGAGCGGAAGAACTATGGCATTTCCCAGGCAGACATGTATCAAATGTATGCCTATTCAAAGAAGTACGGCACTTCGGAAATCTGGCTTCTCTATCCGCTGAACGATGAGATGCGCGACTATGAAGATATAAGGTTTGCGTCTGGCGACGGCACAACAGTCCGTCTTCATTTCGTAGACGTGGCTCACATAGAAGCGTCCCTGCTGGAACTGGAAAGAAAGCTGGAGCCGGCAGAGTAGGGCAGGCTGGCCTGTTCCAGGCGCCAGCTTGATTTTCCCCCTGCGCGCATCCCCTGCAGCAGACAGCCAGTCCGCAGTCCTGGGCTTATTCTGCTTCCAGTGCATCCACGTCGTTCAAACGTCGGCATCTTGTCGGCTGTTCTCTCTTAAGACCGCCCCAACCAGCCCGGGAGCGCAATCCGCACAAAGGCAGCCCGCCTTCCGGCTAGGATTCATCCTGATTCATAAGCTCCAAAGCCTGTAGCAGCTCAACCTGGGCCGGACTCAGGCTGACCATCTGCCACTTTCCGCCGTCAACACTAATCTGCCTTGCCCGCATCAGCACCGACATGATCTTTTTATAGGTCTGGCTGTTAAGGAGACCGGCCTTGTCAAACGCCTTGATCAGACGGGAAGTCAGCACGGCTGCCAGGAAGTCGCAGAAATCGCCTCCTATGTACGGGCAGCCGTAATCGTCTCCTTCATCGACTCCGCAGACCGACGTATAGGACCGCATGACAAGCCCGATCTCTTCACGGCTGGCAGAAACCTTGTACACGACCTCCGGAGGGAGATCCAAATCGCATTCAAAGATGCTCATGCCGAAGGCTTTTTTCTCTCTGCGAAAGTCCTCAAGATTGTAAGTGCCGTTGGCTGCAGTCCTGCGCATCCAGTCCCTTTCCTCGCTGAGAGCCTTCATGAGGTCGCAGTAGGAATAGAGCCACCTGCCGGTCTCAGCGCATT
Source organism: uncultured Desulfovibrio sp. (assembly GCA_964633375.1). Taxonomy (GTDB): domain Bacteria; phylum Desulfobacterota; class Desulfovibrionia; order Desulfovibrionales; family Desulfovibrionaceae; genus Desulfovibrio. The sequence continues at coordinate 1,959 of CAZWGJ010000174.1, read as the reverse complement.
TTTCCTTGCGGAAGGGGGTGCTTGTGCCAGGCAGAAAAGCGGTGACGTCCAGCATGTTGTGCCGAAGGACAACCTCAGAGGTCCGCTCGACAGGCTTCAGGAAGTGGAGGCTCTTTCCGTCCCAGCTGGATGCAGACGCCACGTCCGTATCGGCAGAGACAACGCCCCTGACCACAGCATTCAGAGAGACAAACTCCCTGTACGCTGCAGCATCCAGCACAGCATCCTCAAAGCACTCCGAGCAGACAGGCTCCATGTCCTCCAAATCATAGGCAAAGAGGACAGAGAGCGTCCTTCCTGCGCTGTGCCTGGCTTCCCGTGAAAAGCTGGAAAGCGGACTGTCTGCGCTCGATTTCAGAACACTGTCGATGATAAGATGATGCTCAGGCGGCACTGCGGCTGCGCGGCCCCGCATAAACAGTATGATGCGTTTCAAGCCGCTGCCAAGTTTGCTGAGGAACTTGCCAACCACCTTTTTTGACAGGGCTGTGCCAGGGTACAGCTCAGAAAGGAAGCTGTTTTCATAGGCATCCTTGAGCTCATCGTCCTTGATGCCCGGGCAGCACACACGGAGTATGGCGATGCAATAGATCTTCCTGGCTTCCGCCGGAGTGTACACGGCAAGAAGATCATGAAAGACATCCTTAAAGAGCCTGTCGCACAGGACGAAGCCTGCCCAGTCTTTCAGCACAGGCGAAGAGGGCGGTGCAGCGCCCTCTGCCTTTGCAGAGACGCTGCCAGATGCGGAGCCAGTTCCCTCGACAGGGACAAACCTGCCGTCGATGATATGACCGATTGTTGGTCCGTTAATCGGCTTGCGTCTGCCGTTTTCGTACTTGCAGGCGATTCTCTGCCGAACAGCATAGCGGTCCTTGTTCTTCCCGTAGGCTACAACAATAGTGTTCGGAGGCCGTTCGACCTCTCTGATCTCAGCCGGTATAGGCATTTTCACTCCTGTCTGCGCAGGGCTGATGCCTGATTCAGGCGATGTGCCAGGGATATGTCCCTCTTATGAGGCCAGCTTTCTAAGCCCCGCAGTGGTGGACGCAGAAAAGACGCCCCCCTTAAAAAAATTTGCCGTGCTGTAATTCGCATCACTTTCCTCCGAAAAGAAAAGGCTAAGCGCAGCACGAACTGTTAGAGATAAAAATTATGTCGGCTTATTTGTCAATAAATTTTTCATTTCAACTTGAACATCACAAAATCTTTCCTGTCCCTTCAAATCAGCCAACCAGGCAATGAGGGAAGGGCTAGAGGCCGTCCTAAGTCCAGTACCTGCAGACCATCATCAAGCCGACGTTTGCCCGAGGCTTTGACGACGTTGTCCCGACGATGGGCCTCGCTGACTGCGTGCCGCGAGATGCTCGCTATGAGAGCCCATGACCAATGTTGTCCATGTCTAGAGGCATGACCGGAAGCCCCGACGAAACCATCTGGACGCTGGACTAAAGCTGGCATATCCGGCGGCTGGCCCCGTATTCACCTATCTTACTTTACATAATTACCATTATGGGACATTTAAACACCCATAATAATATCTACCCCTAATGCCCACATCCATCACATGCCTCTGTACGTGCCGTGCTGCACGCTCCCCATACACATAGCCTGCACGCTTCCGACATTATAGTCTCTCGTATCGGCACTTGAGCGGTCAATCTGTCTCTTTTGGCTTGTCGCCAGCAAACAACCCAGCATCCCCCCTTCCCCTATTCCGCCTGGTCCCTCTGTCTTTAGCGTGGGATAGAAATGCATCCATTCAAACGGTAGGATCCTCCCTGTCTCTGAGAGTACTGACTTCGTTAGATTTATATTAACTATTTGAAATTATTGCTTAAATTTTACATAGCACAACTACTCAGAGACTAACGACCTTTTCCACGCTGCTTCCATCGTCAGAAAGGCAACAAGGAACCAAACATCTCCAGCTGGCTGCCGCAGGCATCGCATTCGTCACAG
>CAZWGJ010000173.1:0-3857 GCA_964633375.1 uncultured Desulfovibrio sp. | reverse complement strand
GCTGAGGCGGCTTCTGCCTGAGGCCAGAAGATCCCGGCGCAGGATGAGCTGATGCGTGCCCTTGTCGTCGTCAAAGCCTTCGTCCGCCTTTTTTTTGCCTAAAGCATCCGCATCCGCTCCCTGTGCTGCCTCGTGTGAATCCTGCGGTGCATCCAGGGGCGCTTCCAGGGTGAAGAGCGCCTCCACATGCGCCTTGTCGGCGCCAGGGCGCACCATGTCCGCCTTGAGCCTGTCCCCCAGAAGGAAGCCCAGAGCCTTCAGGATGAAGCTTTTGCCGGCGCCGGTCTCGCCGGTGAGGACGTTGAGGCCGCCGGCAAAGTCAAGTTCCATGTCCTCGATGAGGGCGAGGTTTTGTATACGCAGATACTCAAGCATTGTCTGTCTCTTTGATCTTGCGGGAACCTGCCTGCAGCAGGGAATGATCAGCGGTGCAGCCTTGGGTCCAGCAGATCCCGCAGGGATTCCCCAAGCAGGTTGTAGCCAAGCACAGTCAGCAGGATGGCAAGCCCCGGGAAGAGCGACATCCAGGGGGCGATTTCTATGACGGCCTTGCCTTCCATGAGCATGTTGCCCCAGCTGGCCACAGGAGGCGTGACGCCAAGACCGAGGAAGCTCAAGCCAGACTCGGTGAGGATGGCGCCGCCTATGCCTAGGATGGCTGCCACCGTCACGGGCGCCATGGCGTTGGGCAGGATGTGCCTAAAGAGCACCCGCATGGTGGAGACGCCGGAGAGCCTGGCTGCGCTGACAAACTCCCGCTCGCGCAGGCTCATGGTTTCGGCGCGCACCAGTCTTGCCACGCCCATCCAGCTTGTCAGGCCTATGACCACCATGATGTTGGTGAGGCTGGGCTCAAGGAAGGCGACGACGGCCAGGATGAGGAAGAAGGACGGAAAGCAGAGCATCACGTCTACAAAGCGCATGATGAGCTCGTCTGCCAGGCCGCGGAAGTAGCCGCTGACAAGCCCCAGGAAGGCGCCGATGGAGATGGAGATGCCCACAGCCACAAAGCCGACCCAGAGCGATATCCTGCCGCCGTACAGAAGGCGCGAGAAGACGTCCCTGCCAAGCCTGTCGGTGCCAAGCAGATAGACGTCGCCTGGCGGAAGGAAGATGCTGTCCAGGTGCAGCTCATTGGGGTCGAAGGGTGCGATGAGGGGCGCCAGCAGGGCGCAGAGGGACATGCCAAGGACCAATACAAGCCCTATGACGAGCATCAGGTTGCGGGAAAGGGTGGTGCGCAGATGATAGAATGTCATGCCTGCCTCACTTTGCCGCGCCGACCCTGATGCGGGGGTCGGCAAGGCCGTAGCAGACGTCTGCCAGGACGTTGCCTGCCAAAGTCAGCACAGCACCCAGGACGAGGTTGCCCATAATCAGGGAGTAGTCGCGCGCCATGACGGCTGCATAGAAGAGCTGCCCCAATCCCGGCAGGGCAAAGATGCTCTCAATGATGACCGATCCGCCGATGAGCCCCGGGACTGAGAGGCCCAGGAGGGTTATCAGGGGCAGGAGGGCGTTGCGCAGGCCGTGCTTCCAGATGACGCCCATGCCGGAGAGGCCCTTGGCCCTGGCTGTGAGCATGTAGTCCTGCTCCAGAACCTCCAGCATGCAGGCGCGCATGTAGCGCGACATGCCCGCCAGGCTGCCCAGGGTGTAGACTGCCACTGGCAGCACAAGGTGGGATGAGACGTCCAGCACCTTCTCTCCCAAGGTCATGCCCTCAAAGCCCAGCGAGGTTATCCCCACATGGGAAGCAGCCCTAAGTCTATGCCAAAGAGCATCATCAGCATCAGCGCCAGCCAGAAGGAGGGCATGGCAAAGCCTATGAAGACCAGGACGGTCAGGATGCGGTCGCCAAGGCTTCCCCTGTGCACGGCGGAATAGACGCCGACAGGTATGGCAATGAGCATGGTGAGCACCAGGGATGAGACGTTCATGCCTATGGTCAGGGGCAGGCGCTCCAGGATCTTGTCCATGACGGGCCTGGCGTCAGCCGACATGGAGACGCCGAAGTCCAGGCGCACAAGGTGCCAGATCCAGTCCAGGTACTGCTTGTAGAGGGGCTGGTTCAGGCCGTACAGCTCTTCAAGCCTCTTCCTTGCCGCCTCGCCTGCCAGCGGGTTGAGCGTCGTCTCCATGTCCGTCGGCGAGCCCGGGGCAAGATGGATGACGATGAAGCTGATGATGGTGATGCCCCAGAAGACGGCAAACATCCAGAGCAGCTTGCGCAGGATGCGGCCCCAGGGGAATCTCCCGGTCCTGCCGGCTGTGCTTTCACGAGAGGAAGTCATTGTGTGTTTAGTGTCCATACGCCCTTAAGGGAAGCCCTGCGGCGGGCAGGGAAGTCTAGTCCGTCTGCGTCCAGCTGCGGATGCGGGCGGCTTCCGTGCCCCAGGCCGCCTCGTCAAGGCGGATGTTCAAGAAGGCAAGGTAGAGGCTGTCGATCATCTCCACAGCCATCTCCAGCAGGGCGATTTTTTCCAGCACGACGGCGTCGGGATCGTCGTCCTCTTCAACCGTCTTTTCTATCTTGGGCGTCTTGAGGGAGTTGAGGCTGAAGTCCTCGGCCTTGAGCACCACCTGGAAGTCCAGCTCGTCGCGGGTAAGCTGCAGAAGGCAGCGGGTGACCTTCTTGCCTGTGGCAAGGCCGACCCTGGCCTCGCGCAGGGGGGATCCTGCGCCGACTACGGCGGCGCTTTCATGGGTTTCGCCCATGCCGCCTTCCACGGTCATGCGCTGCTCAAGGCTGATGGCAAAATTGTCGCCCTTTTTGGTGGCAAAGGCCGGGGCGGTGTCGGAACGGTACCAGAGCCAGGTCAGAAATTCCTGGCCCAGGATGTTGTCGGGGGTGTTGGGATCAGAACTCATATGGCAGGCCCTACCTTAAAAATGCAGACGGCGGCTTGGTTGAATTAGTTGAAGGCTGTCGGCTCGATGAGGGATATCTCGTCCATTTTGTCTTCGCCAAGGAGGGAGACAGCCAGGGAGGAGGGCGTCATCTGCTGGATGTGCAGATTGAAGGTGTCCGTGAAGAACTGGGAGAAGATCTCGATGACGCTGCTCTGCGTGGAGGCCAGCCATATTTCGTTGCTGACGGTGTTCCAGATGACGTTGAACTCGGCGGGCACGGGCAGGAAGCGCTGGCGCAGGCGCAAAGTCACCTGCTCTTTGAGCTCCTTCTTGCGTTCCTTGGAGATGTACTTCTTGCCCTGCGCCAGGTTGGCAAGCTTTTCCTTCTTCAGGGCAATGGCGATGTGCTTTTTGAGCACGCCTGCCGGAATGCGCCTGGTGTCGATGCGCAGGGAGAAGGCAAGGTAGGCCCCCTTCTGGGGCGGAGCCGTCACCCACTGCGTGTCCAGGTAGTCGTCAAAGCAGACCCAGCCCTTGGACTGCATCTCAGGCAGCTCGTCGATGTCGATGATGGCGGCCTGCTTCAAGAGGTCTGGAATCTGCGACCACAGCTCGCTGGGAACAGGGTCAAGAAGGGCAAAGCGGGTAAAGCTGCAGGAAGCATTGAGAAAACCCATACTCTCTCTCCAAAACAGAAGGTCGATGTGGTTAAAAGAGTTTGGACTGTACCTTGCAAGCCTGCTTCTGGCAAGTGGCGCAAAGGTCTGCCCAAATAAGCGGAAAAGGGCAGGCAAGCAGTTGAATGGACGGCAAAAAAATGTGCCTGCCCCCTTTCATCTCAAGGAAGGGGCAGGCACGGGGGAAAGCGTCCGCAGATGAGCAGTTTAAGGCAGGCTGCGCTGCGGGAATGTGAGCTCGTCAGGCCAGCTAGATGCGGGCGACGCCGCTCTTGCGGGCTGCCTCGGCAACGGCCTTGGCCACGGCGTCCTTGACGCGCGGATCAA
>CAZWGJ010000172.1:0-3871 GCA_964633375.1 uncultured Desulfovibrio sp. | reverse complement strand
GTTGCCAAGATTCTTTTGAAAGCCCCGTTGAGCTTAGAGCTCCGGGGCTTTTCTTGATCCTTGCGGTTTACGCTTCTTCCTGCGGCGGAAGGCTTGGCAAGGCATCCGCCGCAGGGCAAAAGCCGGGCTCTATGCCTGGGCCCTCATTTCCAGGATGACCTGGGCTGCCATCTTCACTGTCTCAGCCGTCCTCTGGGCGCAGGCAGCCTTCTGCTCAGGGGATCCGTGCTTCAAGCCCTTGCAGAGGATGCGGCAGCAGGTGACCTTGTTCTGCTCCTTGAAGCGGTCGTGCAGGGCTTTTGCAGTCTTGATGCAGATGAGCGGAGCCTTGCCGGAAGGCTCTGTGCGCCCGAAGAACATGCCTACGGCCATCTGCGATCCTGCAAGGCTGCCGCAGGTGCATCCTGAGCCCATGCCCTTGCCAAAGGCGGAGGCAAACCTGGTCATGTCCGGCGGACAGGGGATGCCTGCTGCTTCAAGGAGGGCGGTAAAGGCTGCCTCGGCACAGTTGAACTCCTTGTCGGCGTAGAAGGAGCGTGCCAGGGCGGATGCCTTGTCGGGATAGTCGGCGGGAAGGGAGAGAAGGATTTCCTTGGTTGTCATGATGTTTTCCTTTAGGCAGCACCTGCCTTGCAGGCGGCTGTCTGCTGGGGGATAAGAAGAAGGCAGGCCTCTTTGCTGGAGGCGCTTTTTGCTGCGCATCAGTGTAGCAAAAGAGCTGTGCAACGTGTAGGGGCAGGTCCTGCAAAGACAAGGGGAGCCGCTCTTCAAAAGGGCTGCAGAAAGAATTTGTGAAAAAGGGCGGCACAAGGGCTTGCCAGAGCGGGGCTTATGCTGTATAAACTTTTGTTGTTGTCGAGGTGGTGGAATTGGTAGACACGCTGTCTTGAGGTGGCAGTGGCTACGCCGTGCGGGTTCAATTCCCGCCCTCGACACCATCTTTGGAAAATGTGGGGCATCGCAGAAAAGAGCTTTCTGCGGTGCCTTTTTGTTTTGGGCGGCATGGAGACAGCGGTGCTGCGGGCTGCACTCCATGATGAAAGGTCAGTGCCCGCCGGCTGCAGGGGCGTGAAGAGCCCTCCGTGAAAAAGCCTGCATCAGGGTGATGCAAAAAGGGATGGACCAGAGGCGGCTTCCCCGGAGGCGGACGGGCGGCCATATTGAAATTTGCCGTGCTCTTGTTTCCAGGGGCATAGTCTAGTATGATGCAGGGATAAGTATGCTGTGCGGACTGCAAAGAGTACATGCAAGCTCCCTGCACGGTCCAAGATGTTCTTTTTATCTGTCTTGACGAGGATAAAAACTATGACTGCCCTGAAAGTACGCGCTGCACGTTTCTTTGCAGCCCTCTTCCTTTTTGCCGGCCTGGCCTGCCTTTTCGTTCAGAATGCCGAGGCTTCCTCTCCGTCCCGCCAGGTCCTGGAGACAACCATCCAGCAGTGCCTCTCCATGCTGGCAGACCCTGCCTACAACAACCCTGCCACCCAGGATGCGCAGCGGAGCAAGATAGAGAAGCTGGTGCGGACTGTCTTTGACTTTGGGGAGTTCTCCGCCAGGACAGTGGGGCAGCGCTGGAACAGCTTCACGCCCCAGCAGCAGCAGGAATTTTCCAACGCCTTTGCCGACCTTCTCCTTGCCACCTACCTGGGGCAGCTTCGCACCTACAACGGCGAGCAGGTCCGCTACATAAGCGAGCGTGCCAACAGCAAGGGCACCAGGGTGGAGCAGCAGACCGAGCTGACCATGAAGGACGGCAAGGTCATCCCCGTGGCCTACCGCATGCTTGAGAAGAACAGCCAGTGGGTTGTCTACGACGTCATTGTGGAAGGTGTCAGCCTGGTCAAGAACTACCGCAGCCAGTTTCAGGACATTTTGACGACAGCCACCCCTGAAGAGCTCATCAAGCGCATCAAGGACAAGACCTCCGAGAAGCGCGCCGGCAAGCCCTAGAAAAAGACTTGCCTTAAGGTTAAGTTGGAGCCAGGCCTGCCGCAGGCGAAGAAGCGCAGGGCAGGCAGGGCAGGAAGCATCCAGGGAGAGAGCGTGTCTGGTCAGTTGTCCTGTTTCAAAGCCTATGATGTGCGCGGGAAGGTGCCCGCTGCCCTGAATACGGAAATAGCCTATGCCGTGGGCAGGGCTTTTGCCGAGCATTTTGCCGTGAAGAAGGTTGTCCTGGGGCATGATGCCAGGCTTTCTGGTCCGGCATTGCAGAATGCCCTCATGGCCGGCCTGGAAAAGGCGGGTGCAGAAGTCTATGACATCGGGCTCTGCACGACGGAAGAAATCTACTATGCCTCTGCCTGGCAGCCGCAGTCGGTCCTGCCGGCAGAGGACGGGAACAGCGCCTTTTTTGACGGCGGCATCATGGTGACAGGATCCCATAATCCGGCTGACGAAAACGGGCTGAAATTTGTACGGGGCGGGGCAGTCCCTGTCAGCGGCGACACAGGGCTCTTTGAGGTGCGGGACCTGGCATTCAAGCATCTGCAGGAGGCTTCAGGGCATCCTGAGGCGCCTGAGCATGCCCGCCACTTTGAAGTGCGGAGCAGCTACCTGGACTATCTTGCCCGCATGGTGCCCCTGGCCGGCTGCCGCAAATTGAAGGTGCACATTGACCCCGGCAATGGCTGCGGAGGGCTTTTGGCAAAGCCTTTGTGCGAGAGGATCGGCCTTGAGTGCAGCTCTGCCAACATGGAGCCCGACGGGCATTTCCCAAACGGCGTCCCCAATCCTCTGCTGCCGGAGAAGAGGGAGGCGACAAGCAGGGCTGTGCGTGAGCAGGGGGCGGACTTTGGCGTCGCCTGGGACGGCGATGCGGACAGGTGCTTCTTCTACGATGAGGACGGCAGCTTCATTGAAGGGTACTACATCGTAGGGCTCATAGCGCAGGCCGTGCTGGCTGAGTACCCAGGGGCTAAGATTATCCACGACCCAAGACTGTACTGGAACACCGTGGATCTTGTGCGGTCTGCAGGGGGCATCCCTGTGCAGTCAAAGACGGGTCATGCCTTCATCAAGGAGCGCATGCGCGCCGAGAACGCCGTCTATGGCGGCGAGATGAGCGCACACCACTACTTTAAGGATTTTGCCTACTGCGACAACGGCAGCCTGCCCTGGCTGCTTATGCTCAGCCTCCTGTCAAAGTCTTCCAAGACGCTTTGCGAACTCGTTCAGGAAAGGAGCAGGCTCTTTCCCTGCAGCGGGGAGATAAACTCCCGCGTGGAGGATGCAGCGGGCGTGATGAAGGCAATCGAGCAGCGCTATGCCCCGCAGGCTTCCCTGATAGAGCATGTTGACGGGCTCAGCATGGAGTTTGCCGGCTGGCGCTTCAACCTGCGCTCCTCCAATACAGAGCCCCTGCTGCGCCTCAACGTGGAAAGCCGCGGGGATCGGGCGCTGATGGAGGACAGGACGCAGGAAATCCTGCGTCTGGTCCGTTCGTAATTTGCAGATTCAGCGTCGTGAGTGCGCATCAAGAGCGAGGTTCAAGGGATACTATGCAATGCCTTCCTGTCATCTTAAGCGGCGGCTGCGGAACAAGGCTCTGGCCGCTTTCCCGCCAGAGCTACCCCAAGCAGTTCATTGAATTTGAGCCTGGGAAAAGCCTTTTTGCCGGCGCCGTCTCCAGGGCCAGGACTGCCTGCAGAAGCAATGAGGTCATTGTCGTCTCCAATGAGGACTACCGCTTTTATGCTGCAGGATACTTGGCGCAGATGCAGATGACAGGAAGCATTATCCTTGAGCCTGAGGCAAGGAACACGGCTCCTGCCATAGCGCTGGCTGCGCTGTCCATCCTGGAAGGGGGAGAGGACGCTTTGATGCTTGTCCTGCCCTCGGACCATCTGATTGCCGATGAGGAGGCCTTTGCCAA
>CAZWGJ010000171.1:0-3883 GCA_964633375.1 uncultured Desulfovibrio sp. | reverse complement strand
AGAGTTTCTTGACAACCTGCCCCAAAGCCATCTTGCCCATCTGCAAAGGACTGGCGCGGGGCAGAAGCCTGGCAGCCAAAAGCACCCCAACTAAAGCAGCATCTTACCATACGGAGCCGACATGAAAGCCACCAAAAACAAAAAAAAGCAGAGCAAGGACAAGAAGGCCTACAAGCAGGAGCTGAAGCAGGTCAGCCAGATGCTCAAGAGGCTGGACGAGATCCAGAAGAGGATTGATACGGACCTCTGGCTGACCGCCTATGTGCCAGGCATGCCCCTCCCCTCGAAGGAAAAGGACGCCTCCCCTGCCAAGTACGACTTTCCCTTTGAGGACCTTATGCCGGGCGAGATGACGCTCAGCTGCTGGCTCAAAAAGTTTCCTGAAAACGCGCTTGAGATCAAGGCTGCCCGCACAATTCTTGGCTGCAGCCTGGAAGACAAAAAAGCCATTCAGGAGACGACCCTGGAGCTGATACAGCTGCAAAAAGAGGGCTCGGTCATAGCCTCGGCCACGCTGGGGCTGTGGTTTATGAACGGAGAGTACCTGCCAAAGGACGCCAAGGCAGCCGAGGCCTTCCTCACCTATGCCGCAGGCAAAGGCGATCCTGTCTCCTGCTACCTGCTTGCCACCTACTACCTCAATGAAAAGGACGGCAGCGGCGAAGACTGGGAAGCCGGCATAACCTGGCTGACAAGAAGCTACAACAGCCAGTGCCCCTCCGCCGTGGCGTCCTACGCCGAATACGTCCTGAAGCAGGAGATCTCTGTCAGCGACGAGGAGATGGAGAAGCTCTGCGCCCTGCTGGCCGCTCTTGCCGTGGCTGGCAGCTGGAAATGCCTCAAGGTCTTTCTGGATCTTCTGCAGAGCGATCTCGAGATCCCCAACCAGGACAACTACCAGCTGGTCATGGTCAACGAGCTCAAATACATGGCAGAGAAAAAGCTGCTGCCGGCCCAGCTCTACCTTGCCGACATCTATGAAAACGGCGTCCTTTTCAAGGCCAACTATCCGCAGGCAATCGCCTGCTGGATGGCAGCCTGGCACAACGGGGCGTCCATCAAGGACGGGCTGCACTTTGCGCAGCTCCTCTTTGACTCGCCTGAATACTTCTCCGATGAGGAATACAGCGGCTACCGCAAGGAAGCGATAGCAATCCTTGAGGAATGCTGCCAGAAGAAGGACTGCCCGGGCGAAGCCATGGGGCTTCTTGGATCCCGCCTGATCTTTGAGGATGAGGAGGAAGAGTACAGCCATGGCTTTGAGCTCCTCAACAAAAGCCTGGACTTGGGCGATCAGGACTTTCCCGTGCGCTCAAGCTATCTTGTCATCATGGAAGAAAAGAAGGACATGAAGAAGCTGAAGCTCGCCCTTGACCTGCTCGACCGCCTGGCAGAGAAGCAAAAGCCGATGGCCCTCACCATCAAGGCCAAGTTCTGCTTCACAGGAACCCCCTGCACCAGCCCTGACTATGCGCAGGGCATGGCCCTGCTCCATGAGGCGGCCAGCCTTGGGGACAACCATGCCTACTCAATGCTGGCAGAAATCTACATCTTCGGCCTCTTCGGGCAGGAGATTGACATGGACAAAGCCCGTGACTGGGCCATGATGGGCATCAAGAGCCCCAGGGAGTCGCGCTGCCTCATCTGGGCAGTGCTCATGCATATCGGGGAGTTCAGGTACTGGAACGAGGACAAGAGCAGGATAAACCCGGGCGATCTGACGACGATGTTCATCCTGGCCATGTCCCTGCACGACGAGGTGTCGCTCATCTTCACCATCCTCTGCATCCTCAATGCCTCAACCGGTCTGGACCGCCTGAAAAAGGGCCTGCGCCATCCCCCCATAGCCGCAGACATGGTCCGGACCTTAGGGCGCTACATGGCCATAGCCACGCTCAGCGTCATGAAGACCTGCCATGTCGGCTGCGTTGCCTTTGTGGCGCAGTCTCTTGGCAGGGTTGCCAGGACGCCCTATGCCGCCCGCTTTGCTGAGGCCTTCTGCGAGGAGGCCGAGCTTCCCTCCATGAGCTGCCTTGACCTGCAGAAGCGCGCCCTTGCCTTCATCAGCAGCCTTCCTGACAGCTTCACCGCCCACAAGATCAAGTACCGCTCCCGTGACACGCAGCCCCTGCCAAACTATGAGGACCTGCTGCTGCAGGCCTTCATGGACCTGCGCCCCGGCCGCTGACTGTCAAGTGAATGATAGCATCCCCCAACTGACGCACGGGCTTCTGCCCTTTTGCAAAGCCTTGAACGCCGCCATGAGGCACCATCTGCCTCATGGCGGCGTTTTGCTTTTTGATGCCGTGCGTGCTATATGCCGCACAGTCAGGATGCAGGCTTGCTGCATCTTTTTTGTCTTTCCACCCCCATGCAGCTTACGGGAGCCAGGGCCATGCCTCTTTTTGATTTTGAATGTACGGACTGCGGCAAGATTTTTGATGAACTCTACTATGAAGAGGACGGCGACGACCTGCCCTTCTGCCCTGCCTGCGGCTCAGCCAGGACAAAGCGCCTTTTAAGCGTCCCCAGCCCGGTCAAAAAGAATCCCTTCCCCTACAAGGTGGGTCCTGTCAACCAGGCCTTTGTCGACAACGTGCGCCGCAACGAGGCAAGGATAGCCAGAGGCGAGCAGCCCTCCTGCTCTTCCTGCGCCTCCTGCACACACTGCTCACACGCAGAATCCGCTCAGAACGACTAAAAGCCGACAAAAAAAACGTACATGTCAGACGGGAGGCGCAGCCATGGGCAAAGCCGGCAGCAAAAAGCAGGCCAGAAAAAGGGCTAAAAGACGTGAACTCCTCCATCCCGAAAGAGTGACGCACCCCTGGGAAAAAGTTGATTTGTCCGACTGGATTGAAGACGGCTGCTTTATCCCCATGGACGTCATCCCTGACGACGACGGGGAAATCCCCTGCATGTACGATTCCAGCAACAGCTTTGCCGCCTACGAGCACAGCGACACAGACCTGGGCATCTTCCCTGAGCTGACCCCGGCTGAAGCCAACCAGGCCTACTGGGTCAGCACCCACTTCGACCAGAAGCAGGAGCGCCTTGCAGCCTATCTTGCCATAACCACGCCCTTCAGCAGAAAGGACTATATTGAGCATGAAAAGGGGCTGGGCGAGGACTACGACGCAAAACTCAGGGAAACGCTGAAAAAGCTCTCCAAACTGGCTGACGAGGGCTCTGTCACTGCCTGCGCCGCCCTTGGCGCCTGGTACCATAAAGGCGTCCGCGTCCGCAAAAACAAGGCCAAAGCCCAGAAGTACCTTCTTGCCGCAGCAGAGTTTGGGGATCCGTACTCCTGCTTCCTCCTTGCCGAGACAGGCTGCGTGCCCGAGAGAAACGAGGAGCTGTACAGGAAGAGCTTTGCCGCCGGCTGCCCTTCCGCCCTCTGCCTTTGGGCGAGGCGCTTCATCCAGGGCAAAACATCCTTTACAGACTCTGCTTCCAAGGCAGAGGCAGCGGAGTCCGCAGAGCTCTTCAGCGAGGACAAGCTGCCCGGGAATGCCTTCAGGCTGGCAGCCTTTGCCAGCAGGAAAATCTGGCCCTGCCTGGACGCCATCCTGGCGATCCTCTGCTCCGACTATGGCACAGGCCTGCGGGAAGAATACGCCGGACCCATGCTGAAGATTCTTCAGGGCATGGCGGGGGACGCCTTTCCGCCGGCCATGCTGCGCTTGGCCGTCGCCCTCTCCGACGAGGTGCTCTGCGAATCAGACTTTCCTGAAGCCGAGATACTTTTTCAGGAGACTGCAAGAGTAGGCGTGCCAGGCGCCAAAATACGCTGTGCCTCCTTTCTTCTGCGAACAGCAGTTGAATCCCTTCCTCTTGAAAAGACAGACAGGGTGGCAAAGGCACGCGCCCTGCTGAGGGAAAG
>CAZWGJ010000170.1:1381-3884 GCA_964633375.1 uncultured Desulfovibrio sp. | reverse complement strand
CCGCAGCACGCCCTCTCTGTGCCTGAACCGGCCTGGGCGCCATTACCGGGCGCCGGCAACCCCGCCCCGTCATAGCCTCATAAAAAAGAAGACAGCCCCGCCGCTCAAAAAAGAGCAGCGGGGCTGTGCCTTGCTGCGGGCCGCAGCCCTACTTGCCGTCAGTTGTATGCTCCGGCTGTGCTTCCTCAGCGCTATTTAAGTCGATGCTCAGGACAGCCTGTCCGCCGTCTGTCCTGCCCGCATTGGGGTCGGGATTGTGGGGGATGTGGTAGATGAGCACATAGCAGGCCGGGATGAAGATCAGCGTCAGCAGCGTGGCCACTGCCAGGCCGCCCATGATGGCATAGGCCATGGGCCCCCAGAAGGAGGTGGAGGCTATGGGGTACATGCCAAGTATGGCAGCCACAGCCGTCAGCATGATGGGGCGGAAGCGCATTTTGGAGGCTGCGATGACGGCCTCCAGGGGGCTGGCCGCCTTCTCCTTTTCAATGTCTATCTGGTGCACCAGGATGACGGAGTTGCGCACGATCATGCCGACCAGGGACATGACGCCCAGAAGCGCCACAAAGCCCATGGGGGAGCTGGTGGAAAGAAGCCCTGCCGCAACGCCTATGAGCCCCAAAGGCGCCACGCTGAGCACCAGGAAGAGGTAGCGGAAGTTCTGGAGCTGGATCATGAGCACGATGAGGATGCAGAGCACCATGACGGGCACTGTGTCCAGCACGGCGCCGATGTTCTTGGCAGACTCCTCCACGGTGCCTGCATCGTCGATGTGGTAGCCAAAGGGAAGCTCGGCCCTTAATGCATCCATCTCCTTCTGCATGTGGGCGACGGCCGTGGCTGCAGTGACGTTTCTGACGTCGGCCTGCACTGTTATGGCAGGCAGCCTGTCCCTGCGCCAGACAAGCGGGTATTCCTGGACATAGTCCACGTCAGCCACGGTGCTTAAGGGTACGGAGCGCCCGTTGGCCAATTGTATGTCCAGCATGCGCAGGGAGGAGACGTCCTGCCTGCTCTCCTTGTCGGCGCGCAGGACGACGTCTGTGAGGTAGATGTCGTCCCTCACCTTGGTGACCGACGCCCCGTGGACGGCCGTGTAGATGGTCTGGGCTATGTCGGATGAGGAGAGCCCGAGCCTCCTTGCCTCCTCCTGGTGGATGCGGACCGAGAGCTTGCGCCCCTGCTCCATCCAGTTGAAGCTGATGCTTGTGACATCCTCGCAGCCGTGCATGATCAGGGCGGCCTTTCTGGCAATTTTTTCAACTTCCAGCACGTCGGGGCCGCTCACGCGGTAGCCCACGGGCCAGCCGACGGGCGGCCCCATCTCCATGGGGGACACCTTGGCAAGCACCTCGGGAAATTCCTCGGCAAGCTTTTTGCGTATCCTCTGCTGGACGTCAGCCCTGGCTGCAATGTCCTTGGTTATGACCACGGTCTGGGTGTAGCTGGTGTTGGGGAGCTGCACGTCCATGGGCAGGTAGAAGCGCTCTGCGCCCTTGCCGACGTAGCTTGTCCAGTGGTCCACGTCCTTGTCTTCCGCCAGGATCTGGTCCAGCCTTTTGGAGACCTTGTCGGTCGCCTCAATGGACATGCCCTGCCTGAGGGTGATGTCAACCAGAAGCTCCGGGCGCTCGGACTGCGGGAAGAACTGCATGGGCACGCATTTCAGGCCTGCCAGGGAGAGCACAAAGGCCAGCAGGGTGAAGGCAATGGTCTTGCGCGGGTGGTGCACGGCAAAGTCCAGCATGGCTGAAAAAAACTTCTGCACCTTTTCTGATCCCGACGCCTTGGGCGTGTAGCCTTCATAGAGCACCTTCATGCCGAGAGTCGGGGCAAAGAGCACGGCCACAAACCAGGAAAAGAGCAGGGCCATGGCCACCACCGCAAAAAGGGAGAAGCAGTATTCGCCGGCCATGGACTTGGTGAGGCCTATGGGGATGAAGCCGAAGATGGTGACCAGGGTTCCTGTCAGCATGGGGAAGGCTGTGGAGGTGTAGGCATAGCAGGCGGCGTCCTTGAGCTTCCAGCCCCGCTCAAGGCGCGACACCATGGACTCGATGGTGATCATGGCGTCGTCCACCAAAAGCCCCAAAGAGATGATGAGGGCGCCCAAAGAGACGCGCTGCAGGTCGATGCCGAAGATGTACATGCCCACAAAGGTTAAAGCCAGCACAAAGGGGATGGAGAAGGCGACAACAGCCCCGGCTCTGAGACCCAGGCTCAAGAAGCTTAAGCCCAGCACAATGACGATGGCCTCAAAGAGGGTCTTCATGAAGTCATGGACCGCCATGCGCACCACTCTTGGCTGGTTGGAGACAAGGTGGACCTCTATGCCAAGCGGAAGGTTTTGGGAGATGTGCTCCATGGCGGCTGCCACGTTCTTTTCCAGTTTGAGCACATCGCCGCCCTTGCTCATGGAGAGGCCTATGCCTATGGCGTCCCTGCCGTTGCAGCGGAAGAGGCTTGACGGCGGATCCTCCAGGCCCTTTGTGACCCTGGCAAT
>CAZWGJ010000170.1:0-1281 GCA_964633375.1 uncultured Desulfovibrio sp. | reverse complement strand
CCGATGCTGACGACCTTCTCGACATCGTCTATGCGCAGGAGCTCGCGTCTCGCCTCCTCCACATAGTCCTTGAGCTCGCGGTGGGAGAAGTCGTCCGAGGTGAAGGCGTAGATGATGCCGTAGACGTCGCCGAACTCGTCGTTGAAGTAGGGGCCGACCGTCTCTGAGGGAAGCTCGCGGGCAAGGTCGCCGACCTTCTTGCGCACCTGGTACCAGCAGTCAGGCACCTCCTTTTTGGGCGTGCTGGGCTTCAGGGTCACATAGATGGTTGTCTCGCCGGGGAGCGTGTAGCTTTTGACGTAGTGCAGGTTCGGGGTTTCCTGCAGCTTCTTTTCCAGCCTGTCCGTGAGCTGCCTGGTGGTCTCCTCTATGCCGGCTCCGGGCAGGTAGGCCTTGACGACCATGGTCTGGATGGTGAAGTTGGGATCCTCGTTCTGCCCGAGCTTGAAGTAGGACCAGACGCCGGAAACAAAGATGAGCACCATGAAGAAGACCATCAGGCTGTGGTGCTCTATGGCCCACTGGGAGAGATTGAAGCGGTGCATTACTGTATCCTGACCTTCTGCCCCTGGCTGAGCAGCTGGGCGCCTGCCGTCACTATGAGCTCTCCCTCCTTGAGCCCTGAGGCTATGACGACCTCTTTTGTAGTGTAAGAGGCGACGGCCACAGTGCGCGGGGAGGCCTGCATGGTCTTTTCGTCAATGACCCAGACGCAGGGCCTGCCCTCTATGCTTGCAAGGGCGCTGAAGGGGATGCGCAGGGCCTTTTCCTGAGCTTCTGCTGCAGCCTGGCATGTGGCGCCAAGCTCCATCTGTGTTGGATCCTCAATGCGCGCCTTGACGCGGTGCGTCCTGGTGACGGCGTCCGCCTCAGGATTTGCCTCATAGACTGTAGCTTTGGAGCAGACGTCCTTCTGCCTGTCCAGGCAGACCTGCAGGGACTGGCCAGGCTGGAAGCTGGCAAGCAGGACTGCCGGGATGTCCAGGACGGCGTCCCTGCCGTCGTTTACGGCCAGCTTGAAGACGGGCTGGCCCTGGGAGACGACTTCCCCTGCCTCTGCCAGGCGGTCGGTGACAACGCCGTCCTCTTCGGCATAAAGCACGGCGTAGCCAAGCTGCTCCCTGGCTGAGGCTGTTCTGGCGGATGCTGCTTCCAGCTGCGCCCTGGCGCTTTTAAGCTGGCGCACGGAGCTTTCGGCATTTTCCCTGGAGACGGCGCGCTGGGCAAGCAGCCCCTGCACTCTTGCGTTGTGCTGCTCTGCCTGGCGAAGTGCAGCTGCTG
>CAZWGJ010000169.1:0-3995 GCA_964633375.1 uncultured Desulfovibrio sp. | reverse complement strand
GGGTTTCTACCTCACCGACCTGGAAGAACAGGCCATTTCCTGGGCGACCAGACCCATGAATGCATCGAAGCTGTCGGAAATTTTGAAAACCGATATAATTTGTCTATATTGTCGGTGTTTGCTGAAAAACAGACACGCCAATTGCCGGAAGGCAGACAGGAATGGAGAACAGATTCAGTAAAGATATCAGCACCGACACTCGCCCCGATGCAGCACATGCAGGGGGGGGGTAATTTACTGAATATAAATAAATTACGCATAACATAAAGGACACTGGCGCACCTGCGCCGGTGTCCTTTTGCGCATATCCGGGCCGCCCTCGAATCCGAACCCGAATCCTCTCCTGCCTCCGATTCCACCTCCGGCCCCGCCCCGTACCCCTGCGAATGACAACACATTTCATCAACAATAACCACTAACACCAAAGCAGACATGAACACAAAGACACTCATGACTCTGATTCCGGCCGCGCTGCTGGCCCTCGCCTGCGGCAAGACCGCTCCGGCACCGGAAAACCCGGATCCGGCAAAACCGCAGGAAACCGTAAAGATTCCCATCAACATCGCGACCGCCGTGACCAAGGTAACCGACACCGCCTATGAAGCCAATGACGCGATCGGACTGTTCGTGGTCAACCAGCCTGCCGAGCTGGCCGCCAGCGGCAACCACGCCGACAACGCCAAGTTCGCATACGACGGCGAGAAATGGGCTGCCGACAATCAGCTTTACTGGGCAGACGACAAGACATCCGCCGACTTCTATGCCTATTATCCCTATTCCGCCTCAGCCACCGTCGATGGGCACAGCTTCTCCGTGCAGCAGGACCAGAGCACTCAGGACGGATACAAGGCATCCGAGTTCCTCGCGGGCAGCAAGAAGAACGTCGCCCCCACTCCAGACCCCGTGCTCATCAGCACCGACCACATCATGAGCTGCCTCAGGATTGAGCTCAAGGCCGGCACAGGCTGGACCGACAGCGACATCAACGCCGCCGGCGTGGTCATCACCGGACTTCAGAACAACGCGAAAATCAACCTTGCCGACGGCACCGTCACTGCAGACGGAAACGTCGCCGACATCACTCCGCTTCCTCTCGGAGAAGGCGTCTATAAGGCGCTTGTAGTCCCCCAGACCGTGGACAACGCCGACCTCATCAAGATCAAGGTGGGCAACAACGACTATATCCTCAAGACTTCCGTCACATTTGTCAGCGGAAAGCAGCACAAATGCACCATCGTCGTCGACCGCACCAGCGAGGGCATCAACATCAGCATCAACCCCTGGAAAGACGGTGAGGAGTTCGGAGGCACCGTAAACTAGAAGCACCGACATGAGAAAACATTCATACATAACCATGCTTGCCGCAGCGCTCCCGCTTCTCGCGGCGTGCTCGCTCAACGAGCCCATCACGGAGGAGGGAGGCATCGACTACAGCAAGAAGACCATCTCTCTCGGAGGAGAGATAAATCAGGTCTATGTGACCCGCGCCAGCGACGGCGGGTTCGCCGACCAGGACCGGATTGGCGTCTATATCGTCGATTATAACGGTAGCGAGGCCGGCACTCTGAGCAACAGCGGCAACAGGGCCGACAATGTCAAGCACACCTTCGACGAGGCTTCATATAAATGGAAAGCCGCCCGCGACATCTATTGGAAGAACAAGGACACCCATGTGGATATCTATGGCTATTATCCATATGGCGAAGTGGACGAAGTCAACGCGTTGAGCTTCGAGGTCAGCAAGGACCAGAGCACCGACGCTCAGAACGGAAAGCTCGGAGGCTACGAGAGCTCCGACTTCCTCTGGGGCAAGGTGGAGGATGTGGCCCCGACCGACAGGGTCATCAAGATTGCGTTCCACCACAAGCTCGCCGGAGTCAGGGTGTCCCTGGTCGAGGGCACGGGCTTCGCGGAGGGCGAATGGGCAGCGGCGAGCAAGCAGGTGCTGATCACCGGCACGCACCGCAAGGCCACCATTGACCTCGCCACCGGCATCGCAACCCCTGCCGGAGATGTCAGCACGACCGGCATCATCCCGCTTGTCAAGGACAATGACTTCAGGGCCGTGGTAATCCCTCAGGACATCGCGGCCGGCACCGACCTGGTCAGCATTACCGTGAACGGAATTGCCTACAAATATAACAAGGCTGAGGCCATAAGCTTCATCGCAGGCAAGCAGCACAACTTCACCATCACCGTCAACAAGCGTGGAGACGGCGACTTCGAGTTCACCCTCAGCGGCGAGAGCATCACCGCCTGGGAGAACGACAGCGCTTCGCACGATGCCAGAGCCAAGGAATACGTCATCATCAATGTGGACACTCCAGGAACATTGGATAAATGCATCGCCGCTGCGGGAAAAGATCTTACCGAGTTGAGAAATCTGAAACTTACAGGTAAAATCAACTCGAGAGACATGGCAATAATGAGAGTTGTCATGACACGTCTCTCCGCACTGAACATGAAAGAAGTTGAAATCGTAAAAGGAGACAGTGGCCAGCTCACCAAAGCGGACGGATATAGTGGAGGAGATGGAGATTATGAAGCAAATGAAGATGGAGAAATACCAAACTACGCTTTCAACGGGAAGAAAACGCTCACATCGCTTGTACTTCCGGATAAATTGACAAGGATTGGCGGAGCAAGAGGAGGCGGCCGCGGTGCTTTCAATGGTTGTGAAAACTTGTCAGGTTCCCTCATTATACCGGAAGGAGTCATCGAAATAGCACCTGGAGCATTCGGAGGATGTAGCGGGTTGACAGGTGAATTGGTTCTGCCTTCCACATTGAAGATACTTGGAGATGCGGACTTTGCTTATGGGCAATCCCATGACGGTGTCTTTGCTAACTGTAATTTCGTTTCAGAGGTAAAGTTGCCGGAAGGGCTTGAGGAACTTGGTGCCGGAACCTTCTACGGATGCAAAAACCTGTACGGAGAGATCCGCTTGCCGGAAGGGCTCAAGTCAATAGGCGAAGGTGCATTTAACGGTTGCGAAAACCTATCTGGATCCATTACAATTCCTCAGGGTGTAGTTATAATCCCTAATGACTGTTTCAGAGGAACATGGTTAGGCGGAACTCTTACTCTTCACAATGGCATTATCAGCATTGGCTCCGGCGCATTCGCAAGTACGGGCATGAAGGGCGAACTTATCCTTCCCGAAAATATTGACGTAATCAGTTCTAACGCATTTTACAACTGCGATTTCTCCGGCAAGCTCGTACTTCCTGAAAGCCTGCACACGATTGGGGACAATGCATTCGCATACAACTGGAGGCTTATGGGAACGCTCGAAATCCCCGAAAATGTCATATCAATCGGAGCCGGAGCTTTCACAAGCTGCCGGAGCCTTGAAGGTGTCATATTCCCCGAGGGGCTGGAATCCATCCGCAGCGGAGCGTTCCAGGACTGCTTCGGCCTCAACAAGATAGTCTGCAAGGGCACAATTCCTCCATACATCCAGGACGGTGCGCTCAACGGCGTAGCCAAGGACAACTTTACAGTGGAAGTGCCAGAGGAGGCAGTGATCACCTATCAGAATGAACCTGGATGGTGCGACTTCAAGCGCATCTCCGCCTACCGCAATCTTGTAATACGTCCGAGCGTCGCCAACGCTCTCAACACCAGCGTCAGCCGCGAGCTCGTGCTCAATGCCGACGAGGAATGGACAGTGGAGAGCCAGCCGGACTGGGTGACCCTCAGCCAGACCGAGGGCAACGGCAAGACCGAACTCACTCTGACGTTCTCCCAGATGCCTGCAGGGGATGACCGCGAAGGCAAGATAGTCTTCAAGCTCAAGGACAAGGACTACCGCACAACCTGCACCGTCACTCAGTACGACTACGAATACGCAGAGGATGAGATGGTTACTCTCCAGTCCGCAAGCAAAGGCAAGGGCATCAACATCGTGCTGCTCGGTGACGGCTACAACGCCAAGGAGGTTTCTGACGGAGACCTTTTGAACGACATCAAGGAAGCGATGGGACACTTCTTCA
>CAZWGJ010000168.1:0-4012 GCA_964633375.1 uncultured Desulfovibrio sp. | reverse complement strand
CTCACGGCTGCATCAGTCATCTTGCGCGGGTTGGTGAGGCCGCATGCATCCTTCTGAGCGTTGGCCGTCATGATGGCGATGTCCTCTCTGGAGACCTTCACGCCGTAGTGCTTGGCGCACTCGGTGATGCTGGCAGGAATGTCCACATCCTGGGACAGGGTGCGGATAGCGGCAATAGCGAGGCGGGAGGCCTCATCAGCGGTCTTGCCCTTGGTCAGCTCGCCAAGCAGGGAGGCAATGCGGCCGAAGCGGCGGCGGCTGGAGATGCGGTTGTATTCGCAGACGTAGGGCAGCAGGATGGCATTGCACTCGCCATGAGGCAGGTTGTAGTAGCCGCCAAGCTGATGGGCCATGGCATGCACGTGGCCAAGAGAGGCGTTGTTGAAGGCCATGCCGGCCAGGTACTGGGCGTAGCACATGCCTTCACGGGCTTCAGCGTCGTTGCCGTTGGCAACAGCGCGGCGCAGGTAGCGGTTGATGTACTCCATGGACTTTTCTGCGCAGGCGTCGGTCATGGGGGTGGCGGCAGTGGAGACGTAGGCTTCCACGGCGTGGGTCAGGGCGTCCATGCCGGTGGCGGCAGTCAGGCGGGGCGGCATGCCCATCATCAGGACAGGGTCGTCGATGGCGACAGAGGGGGTGCAGCGCCAGTCAACGATGGCCATCTTCACCTTGCGGGAGGTGTCGGTGATGATGCAGAAGCGGGTCATTTCAGAGCCGGTGCCTGCGGTGGTGTTGACGGCGATGTAGGGCGGGAACGGCTTGGTGGACTTGTCCACGCCTTCGTAGTCATGGATGCGTCCGCCGTTGGAGGCCACAAAGCCCACGCCCTTGGCGCAGTCATGGGAGGAGCCGCCGCCGATGGAGATCAGGCTGTCGCAGCCTGCCTCAGTGTAGACCTTCATCGCGTCTTCAACGTTGTGATCGGTGGGGTTCGGGACTGTGTCCTGGTAGATGGAGTACGAGATGCCGGCTTCGTCCAGGATGTCCGTCACCTGCTTCAGGATACCACAAGCAACGATGCCCTTGTCTGTCACCACCAGGGGATGCTTGCCGCCGACAGAGCGCAGACGGTTGGGGATTTCCTTAGAACAGTTGCGGCCAACCAGAGTCACTGTGGGGATGAAGAAAGAGGTGATCTGGCCCATATGCATGTTTTTCAGTTCAAAGCTCATGGTAACTCCTTACTATAGGATAGTTAGGCGAGCACAACAAAGGAATACTGCTGTGCTGCAAATAGATTACCTATATGTTTACAGCACCCGCAGAATAATGGCAAGCATTTTCTCATTTTTTTCTACTTCTTTTTAAGATTTCTCTTGTGACAAAAAACTCATAACAAGAAACGTCGCATTACAAATGCAACATTTGTCCATGTGAACAATAGCACAATAGAAGATATTGCATGTGAACAAGGGAACAAAGTCGCCCATGGCCTGCCCTGGCGGCGGCTTCGCCCCTGCCGCCTTTCGGCCCCGCTGCGGGCCAAAAAAAAGACCAGAGGAATCAATCCCCTGGCCTTTTCCTACGCCTGACCAATCAGGCGCCGTATCGTACAACGTGTCGGCAATCGCCCCACTTACGGACGGTTGACCATGACCTTGGCAGGACGAAGCAGGCGTCCTGACAAGTCGTATCCGCTCTGCAGGACTCTCGCCACCGTCTCAGGCTCATATTCCGGACGGCTCTCGAAGCCAATCGCCTCATGCTTGGCCGGATCAAAGGGCTCGCCTTCCTGACCCACCCGTGTCAGACCATGCTTGGCCAGTGCCTCAAGCAGCAGCTTCTGGGTCATCTGCACGCCCTGCATCATGTTGGCGCAAGCCTCGTCGCTGGAGCCATACGTGATGGCCAGCTCCAGGTTGTCCAGGGTGGGGATAAGGTCCTTCATCACCTTTTCCGCGGCATACTTAAGATGCTCGTCATGCTCGCGGGAAAGACGCTTCTTGTAATTCTCAAAATCAGCCAGGCTGCGGAGCTGGATGCTCTTCACCTCTTCCTGGGCTGCCTTCAGCTGCTCTGCAGTCTCCTTTTTGACAGCCTCAAGCTCAGCCAGAAGAGACTCAACTGTAGGCGCTGCCTCCTGACCGTCCTGCTGCTTGTCCCCTTTCTGCCAGGGCCAGCGCCAAGAGGAACGCTGTGCCTGATCTGCATCCTCTCCGCCTGTCTCAGGGCAGTCATCCTGCCCTGCCTGATCCTGAGGGACCTCAGGCTGCTCTTCCTGCTCCGCTTCTTCCTGGTTCAGCTCATCCTGGGCGGCTGCGTCATCCGGATCTGCAGGATCCTCATCGTCCTGCATGTCGTCCTGGCCATCGTCCTGGGGCTCCTGCTCCTGGTACAGCTGATCCTGATCATCAGCGTCAGACACAATCTCTACAGGAATCTCAACGGCGCCTTCAGGCACATCCTGGCCACGTGCGCCCTGCTCGTTTTGCTTTTCGTCCATAATGCAACTCACCCGGCTATTTCATGCTGCCGTGACGGCAGCGTCATGATCACAACAAAAAACCGCAGGCTTCCAGGCTGGAAAGCCAGGAAGACGGCTCATTTGAAGCAAAGGTAAGAATCATTCCCTGTTCGTCAAGACTGCCGCACCAGGCCTGCCGTGCAAAAAGCCGGCATCACTCACGCCTCAAGTCCATGCCAAGGTCAAGATAGTCCCTGACCAGATCCTTCTCAGGCAGATGAATGGAGATGCGCTCAACATCAGAGTACGGCAGGGAGGCAAGGTACGCAGCCACCTGTCCGGCAGTCTTCATCAGCTCTTCCTTGGGCTTAAACATGGCGGCAGGACAGCATTCATAGAGATAGAGGCGCATGTCAGCCAGGACATAAGGAAACAAGTTGCAGGCCACAGGGCGTCTGTCGTTGTCCAGGCGGCAGCCGTGGGGCGTAATGGACTTGCAGCCGCGCTCATCCAGGGATGCCGTATGCTCGTCCATCAGATAGAAGTCCTCGGCAGTCCGCTCGGAAAGCTGCCTGTCCAAAAGCGCCATGGGGAAGGGGTCGCAGTCCAGCTGCGGGCCGCAGCAGTAGCGGCAGTCGGGGCAGTAGGCATTGCGCACCACCCTGCCGTCAAAAAAGACCTCCCTTTCCTGCGGGAACCGCTCTGCCCAGACCTTGCGGTAGTGCTGGTACTCAGGATCGCTCCACAATGCCTGGTGGTGCCTGCTGTCGTTTGCCATCTCTCTTTTCTCCTGCAAGATGCCCTGGTGCGTCCGTCAAGCCCCTGCGCAGCGGGAAGCACATTCTTTCGTCCGGCAAAGGGCAAAAATAAACGGGCTAAGAGAATGACCTCTTAACCCGTGTATTTTCATATGGTGCCGAAGGGGAGAGTCGAACTCCCACTCCCTTGCGGGAACTAGACCCTGAACCTAGCGTGTCTACCAATTCCACCACTTCGGCGTGAAAAGAGTAACTACGCTCTTCCCCCTGTCTTGGCAAGCTTTTTTTTCAAAAAACTGTGTTTTTCTTTGCAAATCGCACTTAACTGCTTGATTTAACAGTAAATATTTTTTTGCCACTGCCGGCCGCACACGCCGTCCCCCGGCCCTTCCCTGCGGGATAGACGCCCATGCCCTTTTAGTACTATTCCAAATTGCACGAGTTCACCTCATCTTTCCCTCATCTCCTGCACACCTCCCCCCAGCCAGACTGCAAGGAAGCTGCAACCATGAACCTCAGCCGCATCACATTGCGCCGCCAGCTGATCTCCTTTCTCTATGAGGCCTGCCCTGATCTGGCCGCAGCGCTCAAGGCCTGCTGCCATGTCTATCCCGGCGGCTCCAGCAGCTACCACCTTGAAGACAGCGTCTGGACGCACATCCTTTTGACCCTGCAGGCCGCCCTGGACAGGGAGGACTTCACCGCAGAGGACATCGTCTGCACGCTCGTGCACGACCTTGCCAAGCCCTTGTCGGCAAGCATCATCAACCGCAAGGGAGTCACGCGCGTCTCCTTTGCCAACCACGGACCTTTGGGCACGCAGCCAGCCGTCGACGTCATGGCAGAG
>CAZWGJ010000167.1:0-4117 GCA_964633375.1 uncultured Desulfovibrio sp. | reverse complement strand
AAGCTAGCGCAGATGCTGCAGCAAGGCCTCGGGGCTTGAGATGACCATCTTGCTGTGCTCCCCAAAGGAAAGCCGCATGGCCTCAAGCCAGCGCTGGAAGGAGTAGAAGTCCTTGTTCTTGCCGTAGGCGTCCGCATAGATCTGGGCAGCCCTGGCATCGGCGTCGCCGCGGATGATCTGGGCGTCCCTGGCAGCGTCGGCAAGGATGACTGCCTTCTGCCTGTCGGCATCGGAGCGGATGCGCGTCGACTCTTCGTCGCCCTCGCTGCGGTACTGCTTTGCCTGGCGTTCGCGCTCTGCACGCATGCGCCCGAAGATGGCCCTCAGGTTTTCCTCGGGCAGGTCCGTCCTCTTGATGCGCACGTCAATCACGTCCACGCCGAAGCCCTTCATGATCTCCTTCACCTTCTGCGTCACCTCGGTCATGATGGCGGCGCGCTGGGTTGAGACGACCTCGGACAAGGTGTAGGCGCCGACCATGGCCCTCAGCTGCGAGTAGACCACGTCGTCGAGGCGTGCCTGGGCGCCGGGAAGGCTGCGCATGGTGCGGTAGAACTGCAGAGGATCGGTGATGCGCCAGCGGGCGTAGTTGTCGAGCACAATGGCCTTCTTGTCCACTGTGAAGGCTTCACGGGAGCTGGCCTCGTAGTCGAGCACGCGGGCGTCAAAGTAGACGACCTTCTGGATGAAGGGCAGCTTGAAATGAAGGCCGGGGTCATAGACCTTGTCCAGGGGCTCGCCCAGCTGCAGGACGATGGCCGACTCCATCTGGTTGACAGTGAAGACGGACTGCCAGAGCAGGACTGACACAGACAGCACTGCTATGAGGAGAGTAGTTTGTATCTTGTTCACTTTACATTCTCCTGAGCGGATTTGCCTGCAGAGGCTGCGGCATCAGCTGAAGAGGCTTTGGCTGGAGAGGAACCAAGCGTCGGCAGGGGCAGGTAGGGCAGAGCCTTCTGGGCGGCGCCGCCGTCCATGACGACCTTTTCCTCGGCCTTCTGCAGAATCTCTTCCATGGCCTCGTAGTAGAGGCGCTGCTTTGTCACCTCAGGAGCCTTTTCGTATTCCAGGCGCAGGGCGGTGAAGCGGGTGGCTGCACCTTCAGCGTGCTGGACGCGTGTTGCCGAATAGGCTTCAGCCTCGTTGCGCAGGGCTGACGCCTCGCCTCGAGCACCCGGGAGCAGGGCGTTGCGGTAGGCTTCCGCCTCGTTGATGATGCGGCTCTTGTCTTCACGGGCAGAGGCGACGTCCTTAAAGGCCTCCACGACTTCCTGCGGCGGATGCACGTCCTGCAGCTGGACTGCCAGGACCTGGATGCCTGCCCCGTAGCGGTCAAGGATGACCTGCAGAAGCTTGGTGGCGTCGTTCTGGATCTGCAGCTTGCCGTCCGTGATGGCCGCGTCGATGAGGTTGTTGCCTATAACCTCGCGCATGGCAGCTTCGGCTGCATTGTGCACCAGAGCGATGGGATCGGCCACATTGAAGAGGAACTGCACCGCATCCTTGATCTTGTACTGCACGGAGAACTGCACGTTGACCACGTTCTCATCGCCTGTGAGCATGGACGCCTCGCGGGGCATGGTCTTGACCCTGCCCTGCTGGAAGGTCGTCGTCTGGCCCACGTTGCGGTAGCCCACCTCGGAGCGCAGCACCTGCGTCACCTTGGGCTTGTAGACGCTCTCAAAGGGAATGGGCAGCGCGTAGTGGGGGCCGGGGCCTGTGGAGCGGTCGTATTTGCCAAAGCGCAGGACGACGCCCTCCTCGTCGGGGTTGACGATGTAGATGCCGGAAAGGAGCCAGATGCCGACCAGGATCAGCACCACAATCAGGAGGCCGTGGCCGCTTCCGCCAAACTTGGGCATCTTGAAGTTGATCGGGCCGAAGCCGTTGCCGAACCACTTGCCGCCATTGCCATTGCCGCCATTGCCGCCCTTTTTCTCAAAGCGGTCCCAGAAACTCTCTTCGTCACCAAACTGGCCGCCGTTCTCATCGTCATCACGAGGCGGCGTATTGTTCTGCTGCCGGGACCGCTTCTCCTGAAGCTTGTCCCAGTCCCAGTTTTTCAGAACTGCGGGGAGTGAACTCATGCGTCTTGGTCCTCCAAAAATCCCTGTCTAAAAGACAGTTCAGCGTCTATATGCCATAGAAACGTACTCTATGCTGACAAGCGTAAAACAAAGTATTCTATACAGGCATTTTTTCTCTTGCAAGCAATGAGAGAGTATGGCAGAGAATAAGCGAAAAAGCAAACACTTACAGCCTTTTTGCACGGCCTTTCTGCAGTGGAGTGCACTGCACAAGGTCCAGTTTTTCAGGCAAAAGGAGGAGCCATCATGCAAGTTTCACTTACTTCCTGGAACGTCAACGGACTACGGGCGGTCTCAGCCAAGCCTGAGTGGGAATGGTTTTCCAAGACGCCTGCCGACATCATAGGCCTGCAGGAAACCAAGGCCAGCCCGGAGCAGCTCTCAGAGGCGCTCACCCATCCTGAGGGCTGGCACGCCTGCTTTGCCTCAAGCACAGTCAAGAAAGGCTATTCAGGCGTTGCCGTCTACAGCCGCATCAAGCCCATCAGCATCCAGGCAGAGCTGCCTGAGGAGAAATGGCAGGGAGAGGGGCGCATCCTGCACCTGGAATACGAGCACTTCCACTTCATCAACGCCTACTTTCCCAACGGCGGGGCGGAAATCCTGGACGAAAACGGCAAACACCAGGGCGCCTTCAAGAGGCTCTCGTACAAGATGGGCTTCTTTGACGCCTTCTTTGCCTATGCCCAGAAGCTGAGGGAAAGCAAGCCAGTCGTCGTCTGCGGCGACTTCAACATAGCCCACCAGGCAATAGACCTTGCCCGCCCTAAGCAGAACGAGCTCAACACCGGCTTCCTGGCAGAGGAAAGGGCCTTCCTGGACGACTTCATCAAGGCAGGCTACATCGACACCTTCCGCCTCATCCACGGGGAGGAGGCAGAGGCGTATTCCTGGTGGTCCTACAAGACCAGGGCCAGGGAAAAGAACATCGGCTGGCGCATCGACTACTTCTTCGTCTCAGAAGAGCTCAAGGACAACGTCAAAGACGCCTGGATTGAAAAGGAGCAGTACGGCTCCGACCACTGCCCCATCGGACTTGTCCTGAACTTCTAGGGGGCCAGTCCCCCAAAGCCTTGCAGAAGACAAATAAAGAGCCGGCTCCCCCATCTAGCTTAGGAGAACCGGCCCTGAAGAATACTTTGAAGCGCCTGACTTAATTGTGCTAATTGGCAAACAGCTCGTGTTTGAAGTCATCCGGCACTTCAAATCCCAAAGATTCTGCTTTTTGGGCAGCCTCTTTGGCCTCTTCTTTTTTGCCCTGCTGCATGAGAGCAAGGGCAAGATTGTTCCAGGCAGGGGCAAAGCTGGGCTCTGCCTTCAAGAGCTCGCGGCTCTCCTTCTCGCTCTCCTCGTACTTTTCCAGCATAAAGAGGGCGACGGCTCTGCCGTTGCGGGCCTGGACAAAATTTGGATCCCACTTCAAGGCCTTGTCCAGATGCTTCAGGGCCTTGTCCGCCTCGCGGCGCTGCAGGTGCACGAAGGCGATGTTCGCCTCGGCAATGGAAAATTTGGGACGATAGGTGGCAGCCTCGGTGTTGTACTGCAGGCAGCCGTCCAAATCGCCGCGCTGCAGGCAGATGCCGCCAAGCTGCACCATGGCCTCGGCCATATGGGGAGACTCGCGCAGAGCATCGCGGAAGCTCGCCTCAGCACCCATAAAATCCCTCTTGGTCAGAAGGGCCAGACCAAGATTGTAGTGGTGGGCAGCACACTCGCCGTCGGTTTTGGCAATGGCTTCCTGCAAATCTCTGATGTATTCATCAAGGTCGTCGTACTTTTCTTTCATGGAAAGCGGTCTCCGTTATGGGATGGTGAGGTTCGTCGTGCGGGGCGTCGGGGCAGGTGCGGCAAAAAGCCTACTGCTTTGAGTGGTCCATAGGCTTCAGGCCGTGCGGGGCAATGTGCCCTTCCCTGCGCAGCAGGTCATAATACCACAGGCAGAAGTCAAAGGTTCCGCGCATGTTCTCATCACTGTTTATGATGCCAAGGGCAGCCTGCAGGGCGCCCTGCCCGTACTCATTGCTGTA
>CAZWGJ010000166.1:0-4179 GCA_964633375.1 uncultured Desulfovibrio sp. | reverse complement strand
TGCCAGCGTGGCATAGGATTCGGCGCCGCGTTTTGCCGCATGCTCTGCCGTCTCCAGCAGGATGGCGCCGCCGCCTTCGCCGATGACAAAGCCGTCCCTGTCCGCATCAAAGGGGCGCGAGGCATGCTTCGGATCGTCGTTTCTGTGCGACAGCGCCTTGGCGACAGTCAGGCTGTTGATGAGGATGGGGGAGATGATGGACTCCCCGCCGACGCAGAGCACGGCGTCCGCCTCGCCTGAGCGCAGGAGCATGGCTGCGGTCATGATGGCATCGCCGCCTGAGGAGCAGGCTGTGTTTAGCGTCATGCACGGACCGTGGAGGCCGTGCGCCATGGCCAGCAGGCCGGCGGACATGTTGCCGAGGATCATGGGGACAAGGCGGGGGCCGACTTTGCGGACTGCCCCCTGCGCCAGCTGCTCCTGGACTGCGGCCAGCGTGCTCATGCCGTCCATGGCAGTGCCCATGACGATGCCTGTGCGCTCAGGGTCCTCAATTTCCGTGAGCCCTGCGTCGCGCAGCGCTTCCTCTGCCGCCACAAAGGCGTATTTGGCAAAGAGCGCCATGTTGCGCTCAAGGGAATGGGGGATGAGCTCTTCTGCGTGGAATTCCTTGACTTCGGCGGCAATACGCACAGCCAGATCATCGGCATTGAAGCGGGTGATGGGGCCTACGCCGGACTGTCCGGCAAGCAGGCTGCTCCAGTAGGCTTCAACAGAAAGTCCCAGAGGGGTGACAACCCCCATTCCGGTTATGACCAGTTCGTTTTGCATGGGTGCTTGTGCAGGCGGCAGGCTGAGCCTGCCGCCTGGAAAAAAATCAGGCGTGTTCGAGGGCCTGGCTGAGATCGGCAATGATGTCCTCGGTGTTTTCCAGTCCGACGGAGAGTCGGATGAGCCCCGGCTCAATGCCGCATTCCGCCAGCTGCTCGTCGCTGAGCTGGCGGTGGGTGGAGGACGCCGGATGCAGAGTGCAGGTGCGGATGTCGGCCACATGGACTTCCACGGTGATCATCTCAACGTGGTCGATGAAGGCGATGCCGGCCTTCCTGCCGCCCTTGAGGACAAAGGAGATGACGCCGGAGGCGCCCTTGGGCAGGTACTTCTGGGCCAGGGCATGCTCGGGGCTTGAGGGGAGCCCTGGATAGCTGACTGAGGCAACCTTGGGATGATTTGCCAGGAACTCTGCCACCTTCAGGGCGTTTTCGCTGTGGCGCTCCATGCGCAGGGGCATGGTCTGCAGGCCAAGGTCGGTGTAGAAGGCGCCCTGCGCAGTCTGGCAGCAGCCGAAGTCGCGCATGACCTGGACCCTTGCCTTGACGATGAAGGCCATTTTGCCGAAGGCCTCTGCGTAGACAAGGCCGTGGTAGCTCGGGTCGGGCTCGGTGAACTCAGGATAGAGGCCGTTGGCCCAGTTGAAATTGCCGCTGTCCACCACGACGCCGCCCATCTGCACGGCATGGCCGTCCATGAACTTGGTCGTGGAGTGCATGACGATGTCGGCGCCGTATTCAAAGGGCCTGCAGAGAGCCGGCGTGGCAAAGGTGTTGTCCACCAGCAGGGGGACGTTGTGCTCATGGGCAAGCTTGGCAAAGCGCTCGATGTCCAGCACAGTCAGGGCGGGGTTGGCCAGGGTCTCGCCCATGACCAGCCTGGTGTTGGGGCTGAAGGCCTTGGCCAGCTCCTCGTTGGGAAGGGTCTGGTCCACAAAGGTGACGTCTATGCCGAAGCGCTTCAGGCTGGATCCCATAAGGTTGAAGGAGCCGCCGTAAATGGAGGCGCTTGCCACGATGTGGTCGCCTGCATGGCAGATGGTGCTGATGGCTGTGAAGAGGGCGGCCTGGCCGGAAGAGGTCGCAAGCGCCCCGACGCCGCCTTCAAGCTCGGCGATTTTCTTTTCCACCGCATCCACGGTGGGATTGCCCAGGCGGGAGTAGAAAAAGCCTTCCTTGGTCAGGTCAAAGAGTGCTGCCACATCTTCAGCTGAGGTGTACCTAAAGGTAGTAGACTGGGCAATGGGCAGGGCGCACGGTTCCCCTGACTGGGGAGTATAGCCTGCATGAATGCATTTGGATTCAAGCTTCATCGTACATTCTCCTGGCGTGTGGCAGACGCCGAATGAACCAACACGCTGCGGCTGGCAGCGCTGGGCATCAGCAGCCGCAGCCTCTGCCGCAAGGCGGGGGCCTGGTGCTGGTGCCGCAGTCAGAATTCCGGAATGCTGCCTGCAGCCTCCACCGCATCTGCCTGAGCCTTCCCCCTGGGCTTCTCCAGGGAGTGCAGGGCAGAATGAAGCGGCAGACACTGCAGCGCATAAACAAAAATGAAAGGGTATTTTCTCTGAATTGTGAAGGTTACGTCAAGGAATTTCTGACAAAAAGGGAGAAAATTGTTCACCTTCGCCCTCAAAAGTGCGCCTGTCTGAAGGCAGCTGCGCCCTGCTGGCCCTGCTTTGAGGCTGCAGCCTGCGTGCAGGAGAAGGATGCAGGGGCCGTTTGACGTACCAGTGCCAGATAGCATAGCTTTTTTTCAGGGGAGGGCACGTTTCCCTTCCTGTCCTGCTCTTTTTGTTTGGAGGTCCGCCATGAAGTATCTGTGTGACAGCCTTGGCCGCTGCGTTGATGGAAAGAAGCCGGCCGGCGAAGGGCAGGGAAGCGATCAGGCCCTGATCAGGCTTTTTGTCGCCTGCCGCTTTGCCAAGGAGGTGCAGTCTGCCCTCCAGGGCTTTCAGGCCGGCTGCCCCGGCATGCGCTGGATGCTGCCGGAGACGCTGCACGTGACGCTGCGCTTCCTGGGCAAGATTCCCTTTGCAATGCTTCAGCCTGTCCAGGATGCCTTGAAGACGGTGCAGGCCAAGTCCTTTGTCCTGACACAAGGGGCCCTTGGCTGGTTTTCGCACGGCAGAAGGCATGTGCTGTATGCCGGCGTGGAAGAATGCCCCGAGCTCTGCGCCCTGCAGGCAAAGGTCGTGCAGGCGCTTGGAACAGTCCTGCCGCTGTCAGAGAAGGGCTTTACGCCGCACATAACGCTGGGCAGGGCCCTGCGCGGGCACAACCCCGAGGATGCCGAGCTTGCATCCTACAAGGCTGCCAAGGACGCCCTGCCGAGGCTGGCGGTTCCTGTCACCTCCTTCTCCCTCATTGAAAGCCATTTTACGCCGGAGTGCGCCGTGCATGCAGAGGTCGTGTCATATCCTCTCATCTAGCCCCAAGCCAAAAAACAGGAGTTGTACCATGCGTGTCCTTTCCCTTCCTGTCCGTTCCCGGACGATGCAGCTGCTCTGCCTTCTGCTGCTCTGCCTGGCCCTGAGCGCCTGCTCCGACGAGAAAAACATGTCGGCCAGAACGGAGAGCCTGGCAGCCTTCAGCATCACCCTGCCTGAGGGCTGGGTGACCAACATCCCCGACGGCATGGAGTGCACTGCCAGCCGCTGTGTCGCCGGCTTTGCCCATGCGCCGTCCGGCTCGCAGTCTGCCGTCACGGTTTCCGTCGTCCCGAGTCTGGGCAAGAAGCTTGAGGAGATAGCTGAGGAAAGCAGGCAGAACATGGCGTCGCATGACGCGGTCATGAAGGAGAAGATGCGCACCGAGACGCGGGTGGAGTACGAAGGCACAATCAAGGAAAGCCCGGCCCGCCTCATTGCCACCCTGGATGCAGCCTCCCAGCAGGTGGGCATACTGCTTTTGGTGGGCGAAAACGAGCAGACGAAGGCTATTGTGCAGAGCATCCGCATGAAGAACCCTGCACTGACCTTTACTGAGCAGCAGTAGAGGGCAGTTCTGCAGGCAGTTCTTTTGAGGCGGCATCCCCTGCCGCCCATTGAGAACAAGGTCCCCGTTTCTGTCGGTCAAAGAGTATCGGCAGAAGCAGGGACTTTTTTTGTGTGTCAAAAAGAGGCTTAATCACAGAGAAGTCAGGATGGAATGCACCTTAGTTCAGGCGCCGTGCAGGCTGCCTGCAGCCGGCTGATGCAGAGGACTCCCTTGTCTTGGGGGGGGGCTGGCGCAGGAGAGGGAAAGGCAAAATTTCTTCTCACAAAATGTTTGACATAACAGAAAAAGAGTGTATAAGCTCCCTTCAGAAAGACCTCTGACAGGTCAGAATGAAATAAAGATAAAAGGAGCATTCATCCATGGCAGAAACCATTTGTACCGCTGCAGCCGCCGCTGCCGCAAACACAGC
>CAZWGJ010000165.1:0-4211 GCA_964633375.1 uncultured Desulfovibrio sp. | reverse complement strand
AAGACCATGCCCACGCGCCTGCGCAGTTCCACGACGTCCATGCCGGCCGCCATGATGTCCTGCCCCTCAAGGCGTATGTCGCCTGTCACACGGCAGCCGGGGATGAGGTCGTTCATGCGGTTCAGGCTGCGCAGGAAGGTGGACTTGCCGCAGCCGGAAGGACCGATAAGGGCTGTGACCGCCCCTTTGGGGAAATCAAGCGTCGCTTTGCTCAAGGCTTCCTTGGCGCCGTAAAAGACGCAGACGTCCTTGGCTGTCATACTGTATTCCATAAGAAGTTCTTCCTTTATCCTTGCATCATCTTTTGTTTAGGCCGGCTGTTCAGTCTGTTCCTCTTTGTCTTCTGCCGCTGCCGGCAGAACAAAGACAAAGGAAGTGCCCTGTTCTGCATCGGGGCTTTCAGCCCAGATGCTGCCGTGCAGGCGCTCCAGGATGTGGCGGCAGATGGCAAGGCCAAGGCCTGTGCCCTGCCCGCGGTGCCGCTCAACGCTGTAGAAGCGCTCAAAGATGCGTTCCAGGTCCTGATGGGGAATCAGGGGGCCTTCGTTGTGCACCCTGCAGAGGACCTGTCCGTCGCTTTCCCTGGCAGTCACCTGCACGACGCTGTTTTCAGCGCCGTAGCGGGCTGCATTTTCCAGCAGGTTGCGGAAGACCTGCACCAGCAGGCTGAAGTCGGCCAGCACAGACAGGCTTCCCTCTATCTTGGCAGAGACGCTCATGTGCCTGGCGGCAAAGGCTGCGTCGCAGAGGGCGGCTGCCTCATCGCAGGCGT
This sequence comes from uncultured Desulfovibrio sp., assembly GCA_964633375.1. GTDB lineage: Bacteria > Desulfobacterota > Desulfovibrionia > Desulfovibrionales > Desulfovibrionaceae > Desulfovibrio. The sequence goes on along the minus strand of CAZWGJ010000165.1, from coordinate 3,439 downwards.
CCAGGACGGACACGGCGCAGACTTCGACGTTTGTGTCCGTGCTCTCCAGGCGGGTGAGCCCCAGAAGGTCCCTTGTCATGTGCTCAAGCCCCTGGGCCTTGCGCAGGATGACCGAGGCAAACTCGCGGCACTGGGCGGCGTCATCGACTGCCAGCATCGTCTCGGCATAGCCGGTGATGGCCGTCAAAGGCGTGCGCAGCTCATGACTCACGTTTGCCACAAAGTCGCGGCGCACCCTTTCAAGGCGCATCATCTCGGTGATGTCATGGAAGACGATGACCAGCCCCACCCTGGGCTCAATGCGCTGCGGGCGGGAAAGCAGCACGGAGAAAACCCGTCCGTCCTGCATGCCCATGTGCAGGGACAGGCTCTGCTTGGCAGAGGCAAAATTTTCCTGGCTGAGAAGCTCCTGGACGGCGTTCTGCAGGGCGGGCGAGGGAATGAGCTCCACCACCTGGCGGCCCCTGGCATCACAGATGCTGGGGAAGCTGCGCTCAAGCGCCCTGTTGCAGCGGCGGATGTTGCCCTTCTGGCCCAAAACCAGCACGCCGTCGCTCATGGTGTTGAGTATGGTCTCAAGCTGGGTCGTCTGATCCGCCTGGATGCGCATCTCTTCTTCAATGCTCTGGGCCATCGTGTTGACGGCGTCGGCCAGGGGGGCGAACTCCCTGCCGGGCAGCTTGCAGATGCGGCGTTCAAGGTGTCCTGAGGCTATGTACTCCACCACCCTGATCATGGGCTGGAAGGATTTTTTCAAGGACAAGGACACCAGCACAGCCATGATGACTGACAAGATTGCCACCAGGATGCCTGCCTGCAGCAAAACCTCGGAGCGGCTCCACATGACATGGCGCACCTCGTCCAGGGGAACGGCCAGGCGGATGATACTGCCGTCGTCCATGCGGGCGGCTGCATACACCAATGTTGTTTCCACCGTGCCGCTGTCGCGCATGGAAAAGCCCGTGCCCTCCTTGACGGCCTGCACAATCTCAGGGCGGTCGGCATGGTTGTCCAGTGCGCCCTGCCCATTTGGCCTGGCAGAGTCAAAGAGCACGCCGCCGTCTGAGCCGATGACGGTGATACGCATCTCTTTGCGCCCCTTGTCCGCAAACCAGGCTGCAACCTGTTCGCCGGACTTATTGCTGAGGCTGAAGAGCTCGCCGGCAAGCTGCGCCTCGCCTGTCATCCTGTCCTTAACATCCAGCTCCTGCCCGCGCTCCATGGCACGCATGCCGTAGAAGACGGTGAAGCCTATAGCCAGCAGGGCCGTGGCCAGAACGCTGACAAGTATACGAATCGTAAATGATTTAAACACGTTGTGACACTCCACTCACGCCAGCAAGGCAAGGACACAAGCCGGGGCGAAAAAGACAGGGCAATGGCGGCGGACTGGGCTCTTGCAGCGCTTATGCGCTTTTTCCCCCTACGCTCCCTGCCTCTGTGCGCTGTTGAAGCGGTACCCCACTCCGCGCACTGTCTCGAGAAACTTCTGGGCCTCTCCCAGCTTGGCGCGCAGGCGGCGCATATGCGTATCCACAGTCCTGGCATAGCCTTCAAAGGAATAGCCCCAGACCTTTTCCAGCAGCTGCTCGCGGGTGCGGACGATGCCGCCGTGGCGCATGAGGTCTTCAAGCAGCCTGAACTCGGTTGCCGTCAGGGCGACCTCCTCCCCCTGCACAAAAACCATGTGTGCGCCTGGATCAAGAAGGATGCCGTGCGCTGAAAGCGTGCCTGTTTCCACAGGACGGCTGCGGCGCCGCAGGACAGCCTTGATGCGCAGCATCAGCTCGCGCACGCTGAAGGGCTTCACCACGTAGTCGTCAACGCCCAGTGACAGGCCGATGACCCTGTCCATCTCCTCGCCGCGGGCGGTGAGGATGAGGATCGGGATGTCCTTGGTCTCAGGGGAGGCTGCCAGGCGGCGGCAGATTTCCAGCCCGTCCATGCCGGGCAGCATGATGTCCAGCAGGATGCAGTCGGGACAGTGCTCATGCGCCATGGCAAGCCCGTTGATGCCGTCTGCGCTCTCCAGGGGGACAAAGCCCTCCCTTTCCAGGTTGAAGCGCAGAAGCGCGCGTATATCCGCGTCATCTTCGATGACAAGAACTGTTTCTTCAGACATGGTTCACTCCATTGCACAGCGAGAAGGAAAAACTTTGCCAGTCACAGAATTATGATGGCTGTATGACATTTCTGTGACAGAGGCTGCCCTGGCAGCTGCCGGGCAGATCAAGGCTCTTTCAGCCTGGAATACAAAGAAAGGCTGATCAGGACAACAAGGCAGCGCCTGTACAGGGCATAAAACGGCTTTCTGCAGCCTTGCCATATCATTAGAAAGAGAGGACGTCCCCGGGGCTGCCGGCTTAAAAGTCAGCTTTTGAGCTTTCACAGATAAGACATGATGCCGACCCCCGCTTGTAACAGAACGCGAAGAAGGTACGCCCAAGCAAGAGGCGGGGGAGCCCCAAACACAAGGCGCTCCCGCACCTCCCTTGAAGCAAACAAGAAATCCTACCCAATTTTATACGTACACTACGTAAAGGAGTACAATCATGTCTCTTGGCAAGATTCTATTCTGCGCCCTGGCAGCCCTTGGGCTGTGCGCACCTGCCCAGGCAGGCCAGCTTTCCGTCAACGGCTCCACAACGGTCCTTCCCGTCATGCAGAAGGCCGGCGAAGCCTTCATGGCCAGCCATCCCGACATCCAGCTCTCCATCTCCGGCGGCGGCTCCGGCAACGGCATCAAGGCCCTCATTGAGGGGCAGTGCTCAGTTGCCATGAGCTCCCGCGGCATGAAGGACAAGGAGCTGAAGGCTGCCGCAGCCAAGAATGTTGCTCCCAAGCTCATCGCCATTGCCTACGACGCCATCGTGCCTGTCGTCCATCCTAAAAACCCCGTCAAGAACCTGAGCAGCGAGCAGCTGCGCGGCATCTACTCCGGCAAGATCACCAACTGGAAGGAGCTGGGCGGAAACGACGGCAAGATCGTCGTTGTCAGCCGCGACACCTCCTCCGGCACTTTTGAGTGCTGGAACGAGCTGGTGATGGGCGGCGAGCGCGTGAAGCCCTCTGCCCTGATGCAGGCTTCCAACGGCACCGTCATCCAGGCTGTCGCCAAGAACGTCAACGCCATCGGCTACGTGGGCCTGGGCTACCTCAACGACAGCGTCCACGGCGTCACCGTGGACAACAAGGAGCCCACTCCTGCCAATGCAGTCTCCAAGCAGTGGCCTGTCTCCCGCGAGCTCTACATCATCACCAACGGCGAGCCCAAGGGCGAGGTCAAGACTTTGGTTGACTTCCTGCTTGCCTCCGACAAGGGCCAGAAGAGCGTCCTTGAAGTAGGCTATGTCCCCCTGCCGACAAAGTAGCTTAAAAAGAACCCGGCTGGCCCGCCGCCCCTCAAAGGGGGCAGCGGGCCGGCTCTGCTTTTTTATGC
>CAZWGJ010000164.1:0-4223 GCA_964633375.1 uncultured Desulfovibrio sp. | reverse complement strand
TGAACCCACGGGGTTTCCCTGAGCTTGCGCTCCATCTCCGTCACAGACACAGAAAAGATGTTGTCCCCCTCCTTCACCCCTGCCAGATGCAGCAGCATGTCGCGGCTCAGGCGCACGTTCCCGGTGATGTCGATGTGCTTTGTCACAAACGTCTCCGAGGTGTGCATCCACTCATACACGCAGATGCTGCCCTGGTAGACGATGAAGAAGGCGGCAGCAAAGATCCCAAGCCCCGCAAAGACTACGGCTGCGCCGGTGAGCCTCTGCCTGAGGCGCCCCAAAAGCCCCAGCCTTTTGGGCTTGGGCTCTTCCTGCACGCCGGCTGCGCCCTCCTGATCCTCCTGCCTTTCAGCTTCCTCGCCAAGATAGGCATTGGAGAGGTTCTGCCCGTACACCTCGCCTGATGTTCCAGCCTGGGGCTTGAAGTTGCCCCCGTCGTCCCTGACATGCTGGCTTTCTATGACGCTCTGCCTGGGTCCCTGGTCCCTCTGCACCGATCTAGAGGCCTGGGCGGCAATGCCGTTCAGGATGTCCCGGTCAGAGACCTCGTAGGACGCCTGCGCCTCACGGCTGCCATAGGCATTCTGCCCGGCATCAGGGGCAGGTGCTGCAGCACTGCGCTTGCCCTGCTTTCTCTTTCTTCTGAACAGCAACAAAAAAAACGACCTCAAAGAACCTCAAAACGACGTGATGGAAGCGGACTTGTCTTTTGCCTGCATCATGGCCTTCTGTCAAAGCCCTTCTGCACCTGCCGGCACAGTGCGCACCTCATACTCAAGCTCTATGCCGAACTCTGCCTTCACAGCCTCCCTTGCCTGCCTGAGCAGCCGGGCAGCCTCGGCTGCCGTGCCGGATCCGGTATTGACAAGGAAGTTGGCATGCATCTCGGAAAAGGCCACGCCGCCAAGCTTTCTGCCCTTGAAGCCTGCCGCATCCAGAAGCCTTCCTGCTGAAAGCTCCCCCGGAGGGTTCTTGAAGACGCAGCCTGCCGAGCGAGCCTTCACTGGCTGGCGCGACTTCTTGAGGGCAAGGTTTGCCTCCATCCGATTGGCTATCATCTCCGGCTCATCCCTGTGCAGAAGAAGGTCCGCAGACAAAACGAGGAAGAAGGCGCCCTCAAGCCCCTGCGGCATGAAATGCCTGTAGCCAAAGGCAATGTGCTCCTTGTCAAAGCGCTTCACGGAGCCGTCCTGCCAGACCGTGCAGGAGACCAGGGCATCGCAGAAGTTTGTCCCAAAGGAGCCTGCATTCATGGCTGCTGCTCCGCCGACGCTGCCGGGTATGCCGGAGAGGCCCTCAAGACCTGAGAGCCCGTTTCTTCTGCAGAAGCCAAGAAAGGACGGCAGAGACTGTCCGCACTGCACTCTTGCAAGCACGGCATCCCCGCTCTCTGAGAGGATCTTGGGCTCCCCCTTCAGGGCTGGCTTGACGAGGATGACATCGTGGTGCCCGTCAAGCCCTAAGATGTTGCTGCCAAGCCCCAGCGCATAAGGCTGTGCATGTGAGGCTGCAAGCTCGCAGGACAAATGCTCCAGGTCCTTTTCCTCTTCAAGGATGACTTCCCTTTGGCAGGTTCCGCCAAGCCCCAGGGTGGTCAGAGCGCTTAAAGAGGGCGCCTCAATGATGCGCATGCTCCCCTACCCTCTCTCAAGCCAGGCCGGCCCCACGCGGGTGACGGATCCTGCGCCGATGGTGAGGAGCACGTCCCCGGGCTTCAAAATGCTGTCCAGGGCCGTCTGCACATCGTCCAGGGTCCTGGCATAGGTGACGGGCGTGGTGCTCACCTGGCGCGTGCCCTGGGCCAGGCTTTCGCCGGAAACGCCCGGGATGGGCTTCTCGGAGGCAGGGTAGATTTCCGTCAGGATCAGCTCGTCAACGGCGTCAAAGACCTTGCAGAACTCGCCGAAGTGCTCCTGGGTGCGGGTGAAGCGGTGCGGCTGGAAGACAGCCACCAGGCGCCGGTCGGGAAAGATCATGCGGGCCGTCTTGAGCGTCGCCTCAATCTCGCGCGGATGATGGCCGTAGTCGTCGTAGACGTCGATGTCATTGCGCGTTCCCTTGTATTCAAAGCGCCTGGCAACGCCGCTGAAGTTTTTCAGGCCCTTCTGGATGTCCTCAAAGGAAATGTCGCAGGAATGGGCGACGGCTATGGACGCCAGGGCATTGCGCACGTTGTGCACGCCTGGATGCGGCAGGACGGCCTCGCCAAGCAAAGTGTCCTTGTACCACACCTCAAAGCGCGAAATCTTGTCCAACTCCAGCGGCACGGCCCTGTAGACGGCATCCTCCATGAGGCCGTAGGTCACAACAGGACGCTTGACGCGCCCAAGCAGGCTCTTCACGCCGGGATCGTCGGCGCAGACGACGTTGAGGCCGTAGAAGGGCACGTTGTTCATGAACTGCACAAAGGTGTCTTCCAGCTTTTCCCTGCTGCCGTAGTAGTCCAGATGGTCCTCGTCCACGTTGGTCACCACGTTGATCAGGGGCAGCAGGCGGAGGAAGGATCCGTCCGACTCGTCGGCCTCGGCAATGAAGTACTCGCCGTGTCCAAGATGGGCGTTGGTGCCGTAGACGTTGAGGCGGCCGCCGATTATGACCGTGGGATCAAGCCCTGCCGTGTCGAAGATGGAGGCAGTCAGGGAGGTGGTGGTCGTCTTGCCGTGCGTGCCGGCAATGGCTATGCCCTGGCGCATGCGCATAAGCTCGGCCAGCATCTCGCCCCTGGGTATGATCGGGATGCCCAGCTTCCTTGCCTGCTCCACCTCGGGGTTGTCGCTGCTGATGGCCGTGGACTTGACCAGCACCTCCTTCAGCACCTCGCCGCCGACATTCTCTGCGCTGTGCCCTATATAGACTGTGCAGCCCAAATCGCGCAGGCGGCGCACATTGGGGGAGTCCGCAATGTCGGAGCCTGTGACCGTGTAGCCCAAGTTGATCAAAACTTCGGCTATGCCGCACATTCCGGCGCCGCCTATGCCGACCATATGTATATGCTTGATTCTGCTTTTCATTGACGTAGCATCCTAAGTGAAGTTCCGGCGCAAGAGGCCGCCGTTGAAGTACCATTCGGCACCTTTTTCAAGGTGCCGTTTATTTTGGGCGCAGCAGCGCCTTTTATGAGGCCGCACAGGCTTCCAGGGCCGCACACACCTTGGCTGCAGCCTCGGGCTGGGCAAGGCTCAGCGCTGCCTTTGACATGGCGCGGAGCTCATCCTGTGCTGAAATATGCGCCAGAATGGCAGACTTCAGTTCGTCTGCAGCCAGCGTCTTCTGGTCAAAGACCTTGCACGCCCCGGCCTTTTCCAGCGCCCTGGCATTGAACATCTGGTGGTCGTGCGCAGCATATGGATAGGGGACAAGCAGGGCCGGAAGGCCGGTCCCGCAGAGCTCCGCCACGGTGCTTGCGCCCGCCCTGGTTACGCCAAGGTCAGCCCAGCTGTAGGCCTGCTCCATGTCGTCTACGAAGGCGGACACGACAGAGTCCGTCATGCCTGCCTGCTCGTAGGCTGCAGCCACCTCGGCATAGTCTTTGGTGCCTGTCTGGTGCAGCAGACTGATCCCCGCTTCCTTCAGGGCGGGAAGCAGCTCCACGATCATGGTGTTGAGGGCATGCGCCCCCTGGGAGCCGCCAAGGACAAGGAGATGCTTCCTGTCAAAGGAGCGCTGCTCCTTTCCTGCCGCAAAGATGCAGCGCCTGACGGGGTTGCCTGTCAGGGTGAGCTTCCTTGCCCCAAAGCCCTGCGTGCCCGGAAGCGAGACGCAGATGCTGGCGCAAAGCCTGGCAAGCAGGCGGTTTGTCACGCCTGCCACGGCGTTCTGCTCATGCAGCACGGCCGGCACATGCAGCATCCTGGAAGCCAAAAGCGGTGCAAAGGAGGCATAGCCGCCAAAGCCTGCCGTGCAGTCCGGCGCAAAGGAGCGCACGGCTTTGAGCGCCTTCGGCATGGCCAAAAGCACCTTGGCAAGCGACTGGACGGCCTTGATGCCGTGCCCCAAAACGCCGCGCACATCAAGGCCCACAAACTCAATGCCCGCCTGTTCGGCAAGGCGCTTTTCAGGTCCGTACAAAGAGCCCATAAAGAGCAGTTCGACCTGGCTGCGGGCGCGCAGCTCCTCGGCAACGGCCAGGGCTGGAAAGATATGACCGCCGGTACCACCTGTGGTCAGCAAGACTCGCTTAAGCATATATGGCAATTCAGGCAGCCTTGGGCCCTAAGGCCTTT
>CAZWGJ010000163.1:0-4258 GCA_964633375.1 uncultured Desulfovibrio sp. | reverse complement strand
GACCTTTTCGGCAGCAAAGCCAGGGCTGGTGCTGCCCCATGCAGCAAAATACACGGGGCGTCTCCATGTCTGCTATATAGGCACGCCCAAGAAGGCGCAGAAAGCCACCGCCATGGGGCTGCTGACTGAAAGGCTCCTCGACTTTCTCCCGCGTCTTCAGACAGGCGGATACAAGAACCGCTACGGGCATGTCGCCGTCATTGGCGGCGCCTGCGGCATGTCAGGGGCAGCCCATATTGCAGCGCTGGCCGCTTTGCGCTGCGGGGCAGGACTGTGCACTGTTGCTGCGCCCAAGGCAGGAATTGACGAGGTGCGCCTGGGGCGCCCTGAAATCATGACACTGGGGCTTGGGGCAAAGGACGAGGGAAAATGGCCGGCATCACTGCCTGACAGCCTGCAGGAACTGTTGAAAAAAGCTTCCAGCGTTGTCATAGGTCCCGGCATGGGGCGGGGAGAGGATGCCAGGGCCTTCTAAAGGGCCCTGCTGCCGTTCCTTGCAGGAGAAGACAAGCCGGTGGTGCTGGATGCCGACGCCCTGGTCCTGCTAGGCCAAACAGCTGGCAGCTTCCGGCAAGAACTGTTCTGACACCGCACCCAGGCGAAGCAAAGTGCCTTGCCCCGGGGCTGGTCATGCCAAACCAGGCGCAGATGGTGCGCCTGCTCTCAGACAAATACCAGTGCACCGCAGTCCTCAAAGGGGCAGGAAGCTTAGTGGCAGCCCCCGGCTGCCAGACAGTACTCTACCCACAGGACATTCCGCAGCTCTCCTGCGGAGGGTCCGGCGACTGCCTGGCAGGCGTCATCGGCGCCCTGCTGGGCGCTCTGGCGGAAGATGCGGCTGATCCTGCAGCAGGCATGCTTTCCGCCTGCCTGGGCGTCGTCCTGCACGGCACGGCAGGACGCCTCCTGGCAAAAGACTATCCTGAGCGCGGCTGCCTTGCCTCCGACATCGTCTCCATGCTGCCAAGGGTCCGAAAGCTGCACCATGAAGGCCTGCTTGAAGAAGCCTTAAAGGAATGCAAATGACAGGAAAGCTGCTGCTCAACTCTCTGGCTGACACGGAAGCCCTGGGAAAACTCCTTGCCAAAGCCCTTCTTGCCGCCCCCTTTGCCGTCCTGCTGTACGGGGACCTTGGATCGGGCAAGACGACGCTGACCCGATCCCTTGTGGCTGCACTTCCAGGAGGCGCCCTTGCCGAGGTCTCAAGCCCGTCCTTCACCATCTGCAACCTCTATCCCACAGAGCCTCCGGTGCTGCACTGCGATTTGTACCGCTTGGGAGAGGGAGCCTCCCTTCCGGAGGAGGCGGAGGAACGCCTTGAGGACGGCTGCATCCTCATCGCCGAATGGTCGGAGTATCTTCGCGCAGACGAGCTCCCCAAGGACCGCCTTGAAATATCCTTTGACATTGCAAAAAAAGGCAATCATACTGCCCGTGCGCTGACATTGGCCTCATACGGCTCCAATGCAGAGCGGGCGCTGATGGATCTTGGACGATGTCCTTTCAGCACCGTCCAACCTGTCACAGCCCATGCCTAATGGGATTCACTGTCCCGGGTGCATCTATCCCGGGCTTGTCTTGCGGAAATGAAATTATGAAAATACTGGTCCAGAAGTTTGGCGGCACGTCCGTAGCCAATCTTGAGTGCATGAAAAAGGTTCTGTCCAAGGTGCGGAACGGCCTTGATGCGGGCTGCAAGGTAGTCTGCGTCCTGTCAGCCCGCGCCGGCGACACCAACAAGCTTTTGGCGCTCGGCTCCGAATGGTCCGCCAGTCCTGATCCTGCTGAGTGCGACTGCCTGGTCTCCACAGGCGAGCAGATCTCCATCGCCCTCTTCTCCATGCTGCTGAAGGACAACGGCATCAAAGCCAGATCCTTCCTTGGCTGGCAGATTCCCATCATCACCGACGACGCCCATGGGCAGGCCCGCATCCATGAGATTGACTCCTCAGCCCTGAAGGAAGCCCTTGAGACCTACGACGTGCTGGTGGTGGCAGGCTTCCAGGGACGCACCGAGGGCGGACGCATCACCACCCTTGGCCGCGGCGGATCCGACACCTCGGCCGTCGCCCTGGCTGCAGCCCTTGGATCCTGCGAGTGCGAAATTTACACCGACGTCAACGGCGTCTACACGACAGATCCCAACATCTGCTCCTCAGCCCGCAAGATTGACAGGATCTCCTATGACGAGATGCTGGAGCTGGCCAGCATGGGCGCCAAGGTGCTGCACATCAGATCCGTGGAATTTGCAAAGAAATACAAAGTACCCGTGCACGTCAGATCAACCTTTACCAACGACCCGGGGACACTGGTGACTCTGGAGGATCAAACAATGGAAGCTCTACTCGTATCAGGCATCGCCTTTGACAAGGACCAGGCCCGCGTCACCCTGCATGATCTGCCCGACGTTCCCGGCATTGCCGCAGCCATTTTCGGCCCCCTCTCCGAGGCAGGCATTCTGGTGGACATGATCATCCAGAACACCAGCCAGGACGGCCACACGGACATCACCTTCACCATCTCCCGCAAGGACCTGAAGAAGACGCTCGATCTGATGAACCAGGTCAGCGAGAAGACCGGCGCCACCGAGGTTGCCCACGACATCAACGTCGCCAAGGTCTCCGCCATCGGCGTCGGCATGCGCAACCACTCAGGCGTGGCTGCCAGGGCCTTCTCGGCCCTGAACCGCGAGGGCATCAACATACTCATGATCAGCACCTCCGAGATCAAGATCACCATCCTGATTGAAGAAAAGTACCTGGAACTGGCTGTGCGCATCCTGCACGACACCTTCGGCCTGGACTGGGACATCAACTAATGCCCCGGGCATAGAAAAGATTTCAGGCGCATCCCTGCGTAAAGCCGGGGTGCGCCTTTTTGCAAGGAAGGAAAATGAAGCCCTGGAAAGGAATCGTGCTGGCAGGAGGCTCCGGAACGCGCCTCTACCCGCTTACCCTGAGCGTCAGCAAGCAGCTTATGCCGGTCTACGACAAGCCCATGATCTACTATCCTCTGGCTGTCATGCTGCTGGCGGGGATACGGGACATCTGCGTCATTACGACGCCTGAGCACAAGCCCCTCTATGAGGCGCTCCTGCACGACGGCTCCCAGTGGGGCTGCAAGCTGAGCTACATTATCCAGGAAAAGCCTGAGGGGCTGGCGCAGGCCTTTCTGCTGGCAGAAAACCACATAGCCGGCGCCAACACCTGCCTAATCTTAGGCGACAACATCTTCTTTGGGCACGGTCTGCCGCAGAAGCTGCACTCAGCCATGAAAAAGGAGAGCGGCGCCACGGTCTTCGGCTACCATGTCCGCGATCCCGAGCGCTACGGCGTGGTCGAGTTCGACGATAAGCAGAATGCCGTCAGCATCGAGGAAAAGCCAGCCAGCCCAAAGTCCAACTATGCGGTGACAGGGCTCTACTTCTACGATGACCACGTGCTGGACATAGCCCGCACCATCAAACCCTCTGCCAGAGGCGAGCTGGAGATAACCGACGTCAACAACCGCTATCTTGAGCAGGGGCAGCTGCATGTGGAAATCATGGGGCGCGGCATAGCCTGGCTTGACACAGGCACGCACGACGCCTTGATGGAGGCAGGCAGCTTTGTCCAGACCGTGGAAAGGCGGCAGGGCCTGAAGGTGGCCTGCCTTGAGGAAATTGCCTGGCGCAGCGGCTTCATTGACACAGACCAGCTGCGCAGGCTGGCGCAGCCTCTGGCAAAATCCGACTACGGAAAATATCTGCTGGAACTTGCCGGCAGGAAGCAGGGACGGTAACCCATGGAAGTACTGACTACTCCGGTCCAGGACGTTTTGCTGATCAAGCCCAAAATCTGGGGCGATGCCCGCGGCTATTTTGTCGAGACCTGGCAGCAGAAGCGCTACGCAGAGGCCGGCATCAGCCTGCCCTTTGTCCAGGACAACCACTCAAAATCCACTTACGGCGTACTAAGAGGCCTGCATTTCCAAAAGGAGCATCCGCAAGGCAAGCTGGTCTCCGTCTCTCTTGGCAGCGTCTACGACGTGGCAGTCGACATCAGGCGCGGCTCCCCAACCTTCGGGAAGTGGTTCGGCGTGGAGCTGACGGGTGAGAACAACAAGATGTTCTATATCCCGGAGGGCTTTGCCCACGGCTTCCTGGTGCTTTCAGATGAGGCGGTATTCACGTACAAGTGCACGGATTTCTACGCTCCGGGAGATGAGGGCGGCATGAAGTGGGACGACCCCGAGGTGGGCATAAAGTGGCCGCTGACAG
>CAZWGJ010000162.1:0-4317 GCA_964633375.1 uncultured Desulfovibrio sp. | reverse complement strand
AGCGGGGCTTGTTCTTCTTTCTCTCTTCCCAGTCCGGCGGTGCCTGGCAGACAATCGTGGTACGCCTGGCTTTTCGGCAGCAGCTGAAAAAAGTGCCCGCACATGAGGAAGCGGTGTCAGCATCTCCTCCTGTAATTGAGCAGGGGGGGGGCTCCGTAATTTGAAGCAGGGAGACCAAAAGTCGTGAACAGCGTCACAGAAGGCTCAGATGCCACGTGCAGCCATTGCCTGGAGCCAGATATGCGGCTCCCATTTTCGTCAAAGTGAACCAGACAGGCATTAAGAAGTCTGAACATAGCCCAGCGCTCAAAGGCTTCAAGCGTCTCATAGGCCTTTCCTAGGAAATTGAATACAGTTCCCTCTGAGAGGTGGATGCCAGCCTCTAAAGTGGGTCAGTTAGCATGCCTCTTCATGAAAAAAAAAGCCATGACAACAGCATCACAGCAGCCGGCATCAGTTCCCCACCTTTCAAGCATGCCTGGCAGCACCACTCTGTCACCACTCAAAGAGCACTCTCCAAGCAAATACCCACGATTGCGTTCGCATGAATAGGAAAACGCACGGCACACTGAATCACATTAAGGCCAAAGGCCGCAGACATGGGAAGTTTGCAGTAGCTAACCTGCCGGGATACCAGTCAATTTTACTCGAAATGAACTATTCGATTTTTCCGAATAGTTGCCCGGTGCTGAGTCGGGCTGCACCGTCCTCACTGCACGCATCCTTGGCTTCCCTGCAGAGGCAAAACGGGCAGATTGTCGTCTTGTCCGCCCTATCATCAACTCATCATCACTCTTTGCAGCCACTGCCCCATTATGCTGAAAGAAGCCCCCGCAGGCCTCACAAAAACACCAGCCTTCTGCCCCTGCACGTCTTGTCAAGAAGTCTTCCAGAACATATCTTCCTATATGAAATGACCGCGCAGGTGAAAGAAGGCACAAAGCCTCACTTCTGCGCAACGTATTGTTTTCCCCCAGATCCCCCCTTTCACCAGCCAACGGCTGGTCGGAGAACTCCAAGCAAACGTATGAAAAAACTTCTTACAGCTCTTTTTGCTTCCTGTTTCCTCTTTGTCTCCGCAGTCTCTGTAGTCACTGTCTGCCCCGACATAGCTGAAGCAGCCCGCATGGGCGGAGGCAAATCCTTTGGCAGCCATCCTTCCATGAGCTCGCCTGCCCAGAACCCCACCCACTTCAACCGCCAGCCCCAGGCTCCCATGTCCCAGCCCGGTGCTGCCAATGCAGCCCGCAAAAGCGGCCTCGGCTTTGGCGGCGGCCTTTTGGGCGGCCTGCTTGCAGGCTCTCTTCTGGGCTCCCTCTTCGGCGGCGCAGGCTACGGCGGTGGCGGCGGCGGCCTCCTCGACATCATCCTGCTCGCCATTGTGGGCTGGCTTGTCTTCTCCTTCTTCCGCAGACGCAGAGCAAACCAGGACACAGCCTATCAGACGGCAGGACAGCAGTCCTACCAAAATCAGTCTGCCGGGCAGGGCTGCCAGCAGAACATGAACCAGCAGTACGCCGGCCAGACCGGCTCTGCCTGGGACAATCTGCGAAGCAATCCCCAGGCCAATGCAGGAACTGTCTCCTACCAGAGCAACATTCCTGCAGGCTTTGACACCGAGGACTTCCTCAAGGGCGCCAAGGCGGCCTACACCCGCATGCAGGCATCCTGGGACAGGCGCGATCTCGATGACATCTCCCATTTTGCCACCCCGGCCATCATCGATGAGCTGAGGCGCCAGATGGCAGACGATCCCAATCCCGGCAGGACGCAGATCGTCATGCTGAACGCCACCCTGGTCAACGTCGATGAATTTGGCAGCCAGGACCGTGCGCAGGTGTACTTCGACGCCCTGCTCATAGAGGATCCCCGCCAGACGCAGCCATCCAACGCCAGGGAGCTCTGGACCTTCGTCCGCGAGCACGCCACAGGCAACTGGAAGCTGGACGGACTCCAGCAGATTGAAGGCTGCTAAAAGCCAGGCTTTTCCCTGTTTTTTCAATGAAGCGACTGACCGGAGCCCCACAGGCTCCGGTCTTTTTATCCGCCTGCGGACATAAGAGCAGGCAAAGAGGACTACCATGCCAGCACAGGCCATAGAGCAGAACGACAAAATCTTTCGTCTTTTCAACATGAAGCTTGAGAAAGTCTCCCAGGGGCGGAGCCTGGTGAGCATGCCTGTTGCCGACTGCATACTGAACGGCATGGGCATAGTCCATGGCGGCGCCCTCTTCTCCCTGGCGGACATCGCCTTTGGAGCCGCAGCCAACTTTGGCAGCAAAACGGGCACAGTGACCGTGTCCTCCCACATCAGCTACCTGGCAGCAGGGCGCAAAGGACCCATTACGGCAGAGGCAAACTGCGTCCGCGCAGGAAAGCACGTCGTAGTCTACGACGTCGAGATCAGGGATGCCGACAAGGTCCTGCTTGCCAAGGGCACCTTTGAAGGCTTCCGCACGGACACGCCCCTGCCCCCGGCCAGCGAAAAGTAAACGCAGTTCCCTCTTTTCAGCACAACTGAAGCGGCCGCACCATGTCCCACATGATGCGGCCGTTTTTTGCACCCTTGTCTTGTACTCTCTTTCCTCAGTGGAAGAGGAATGCCGTGGCAAGCCCCAAAAAGATGAAGAAGCCTGCGCCGTCGGTGATGGTCGTCAAAAAGATGCTGGACGCCTGGGCCGGATCCCTGCCCAGGGCGCGGAAGATAAGAGGAATGGAGCCGCCTGCTATGGCGCCCAGGACCATGTCGCAGCACAAGGCGCCGCCCATGACGATGCCCACCATGGGAATGCTGGTGAAGAGCCAGGTGCCGATAAAGGCCAGAAGCCCCATGGCAAAGCCGGTCATAAGGCCTATCTTGCCCTCGCGGAAAACTGCCATCCATGCCTTGCGCACATCAAAGCGGTCCGTGGCCAGCTGCCTGATCATGACGGCCAGCGCCTGCTGCCCTGAGTTTCCGCCCTGGTTGGCAACCATGGGCATCAAAACTGCCAGCACAGCCATCTGCGCTATGGTCCCGTCAAACTTGTAGACCACCGACGCCGAGAGCGCCGAGTTGAACATGTTGACGCACAGCCAGGGCAGGCGCTTGCCCACGCTCTCAAGCCACGGCGTGTCGATGGTCTCCTCAGGGTCGGCGCCAACCATGCCCAGCATGTCGGAGCTTGCCTCTTCATGCATGATGTCCATGATGTCGTCGTAGGTGACGACGCCCATCAGGTGGTTTTCATAGTCCACAACCGGCATGGCCATGAAGTTGTAGTGGCTGAGCTCGCTTGCCACGTCGCGCTTGTCTGCATCGTAGAGCACGCTGATGACGCTCTGCCCGGTGATGGCGTCTGCCAAAATGGTGCCGGGCTTTGCCAGCATGAGGTCGCGCAGGGAGAGCACGCCGACAAGCTTGTCCTCCTCGTCCACCACGTAGCCGTAGTAGGGGTTTTCCTTGTCGTCCTCCATCTCCTGGCGGATGTGCAGGATGGCCTGGTCCACGGTCCAGACGTCTTCCAGGATGATGATCTCGATGTTCATGACGCCGGCTGCCGAGTCGGGCGGGAAGTTCAGCAGGTTGCGGAGCTCTTCCGAATCCTCCCTGTTCAGGCGACCCAAAAGGGCGTCGCGGTGTCCTTCCTCAAGTTCATCCAAGACGTCCGCGGCATCATCGGGATCCATTTCGGCGATGATCTGGGCGGCATCGTCGGCATCCAGGTTTTCCAAAACGTCTACGGCGACGTTTTCATCAAGTTCTGCCAGGGCCTCTGCCGCATCCTCGCGGTTCATGCGGCGCAGGGCGCAGACCTGGGACTGCAGGTCCAGGTTTTCCAGATGGTCGGCAAGGTCGGCGGGATGGACATAGGCGGCCTCTGCCGCCGCATCCTGGCACTCCCTGCTGATGTCCGGCCTGCCATTGCTGCCAGGCGCAGCCTCCTCCGCTCCGGAAGGCTTCCTGTCCAGCATTGCCTCCTGCGGCAGGGTGCCTTCTATCACTGCGCCTTCCTTGGAGGCGGCGGCAGATGCATCGTCCGCAGCACCGGCTGGGGCATCGGCATTTGTGCGTGCCGCCTGAAGCGCCTGCTCCTGCTTTTCTTCAGGGGAGACTTTGTTTTCTGCGACAGGCAAACGGGACTCCGTCCCTTCAGACAACTGCTTATTGTCCATAATGCTCCCCCTGACATTCCGAAAATTGGCTGTTCCAGGACCATGACCCGTCCATGCTGTCTGCAGCAGCCTGACGCATCACAATCCTTGACGCGATGGCGTTACCACAAAAAGGCATTTCTTTCAAAAGCTTTCTCTTGAGGGCAAGACCCGCCGGCCGAA
>CAZWGJ010000161.1:0-4370 GCA_964633375.1 uncultured Desulfovibrio sp. | reverse complement strand
AAAACCCCATGGAGGAAAAACGCAATGTCCCGTCCCCAAACCAGCACAGCAAAGCTTCGGCTGGCACATCATCGGCGCAAAAGACTGCTGCAGGGAACAAGAAGGCTCCCAGCAGCCGCCGATCGGACCGCACCCGCCAAATCATCCGGCTGGGACGCTGCTCCTGCCGCTTCCATCGCTGTTGACGCCCTTGAAGAAGACAGCTTCCAGACCTTCCGCAGCCTGGCATCCAAATGGGGCGAAAAGCAGGCGCCGCTGCCTGAAGGCTGCACAGACGAAGCCCTTCTTCAGGACTTGGGGCTGCTTTGCGGCGGAAAACCTGCGCGCGCCGCCGTCCTGCTCTTTCATGAAAAGCCTTCCAGCATCCTCCCCGGCTGCCAGATCAGCCTCAGCCAGTCTAAAAACAATTTTCCGATGCTGGAAGAGGAAACGCTTGATGGTCCGCTTGCCTCCATTGCGGACCAGCTGCTGGCCCTGACATACGATCGCTACGGACGCTATGGACCAAAGCTCTGCACGTGGGCGCGCATGGCAGTCTTCACGGCTCTTGCCAACAACGACTACGCCTCAGGAAGACCCGTTGAAATCTTCCTTGGCGACGACGGCATCTCTGTCAGCTGCAGCTGCGTCCTGCCTGAGGGCTGGACGGCTGAGGACCTTTTGAAAAGCTATACGGCTGCGCCCTTCAACCCGCTTCTTGCCAGGACCTTCTGCCGCGGGGGATTTTTCTCCCCAGAGTATGATCTGCTGAAAATACAGAGCTTCGGGGCACCAAAATGCCTCGTCATAGACGATGTGCTGACGATCAGCACAGAATTTGCCGTCGCACCCAATCCGGAAGAGAGCTGTGAAGATCTCCCGGACTACCTGAAGGAACTGGAAAGGCAGTCAACACGCTGCAGGCAGAAGTACCGCACCAGCATGGCAATTTATGACTTTGCCGCCAGACCAGGCAAAGCATCCGGGACAAACGCCGGCTGGGACGCCGCCCTTGAGGACTCCGTCAGCAGGGAGGACCTCGACTGCAGAAGCTTTGCCATCCTCCGCGACATGGTCATTGCCTGGAACGGAATGGACCGCGGGGAGGATCATCTTCCTGTCCTCACCAACACCGACCTGCTCTGCTGCCTCTCGCTGCTGGACGATGAGAGGGACGAAAAGCTCAAGCGTGCCGCAGTCCTGCTCTTCCACCGGAATCCGTCCAGCATCTTCCCCGGCTGCTTTGTCAGGCTCAGCTATGTCGACGAAGACTCCAAACTGCATGAGGAAACGCTGAAAGACTCGTTTTTGTCCATTGCGCAGCGCCTGATACACCTGACTCTCGACCGCTATGAACTGTACGACGGCGACCTCTACATATGCGCCCGCAAGCTGGCCTTCACTGCCTTTGTCAACAACAACTACGCCTCAGGCAGACCCATTGAGATCTTCTTTGGCGACAGGGAAATCTCTGTCAAATGCAGCTGCAGACTGCCAAAGGGATGGACGCCTGAGAAGCTGATAACGAGCTATACCGAGAGACCGTACAATCCGGTGATTGCCGCCGCCTTCTGCTGTACGGGCTTCTTCTACCCCGATGAGTATGATCTGCAGAAGAAGCGGGGCTTCGGCCTGCCGAAATTTGCCGTCCAAGGCGATGTTCTGACGCTCAGCCTGGAATTTTCCTGGGGCTGCTTCCCCGGCAGGCAGGAGAACAGATGGGGGCTCTGATGCAGAAAGGCACCAAATTCGACATCTCTTCAGCCTGAGTTTCAGGAAGAGCCATAGTGCTGCGCAAAGACAGACTTCATGCGCAGCTTGTCTGACGGGCTTCAAGGATCCGCTTGTCCTTAAGCCTGCCGCTCTCATAGGCGTCCCAAAATTTCAGGGGAAAACGCCAAAAACGGCTGCAGCGCACAGGCAGACAAAGCCATGCGCCGCAAAAAACCATGGAGGAATACCGCAATGTCCAACCCGCAAAAAGGTACAGCAAAACAGCAGTCTGGCGGAGCAAAGCAGACGCTCGCCAGGGAAGAGTCCTGCTGGGACTCCGAGCCTGCCACTGACGTCGGTGCGAGAGATCTTGAAGAAGACAGCTTTGAGACCCTCCGCAGCCTGGCATCCGACTGGGGCGAAAAGCAGGAGCCGCTTCCCTGCGGCTCTGCACACGACATGCTTGGGGAGCTGGACCTGTACAACTCATGCTTTCCCACGCGCGCCGCAGTCCTGCTCTTTCATGAGACGCCTTCCAGCATCCTCCCCGGCTGCCAGGTCAGCCTCAGCCAGTCTAAATACCATTTTCCGATGATGAAGGAGGAAACGCTTGACGGCTCGCTTGTCTCCATCGCGGACCAGCTGCTGGCCCTGACTGACGAACGCTACGAACGCTATGGACCAAATCTCTGCAAGTGGGCGCGCATGGCAGCCTTCACGGTCCTTGTAAACAACGACTACGACGCAGAACGCCCCGTTGAAATCTTCCTTGGCGACGACTGCATCTCTGTCAGATGCAGGTGCGTCCTGCCTGAGGGCTGGACGGCTGAGGACCTCTTGAAAAGCTATACGGCTGCGCCCTTCAACCCGCTTGTTGCCAGTGTCTTCTGCCGCGGAGGATTCTATTCTCCCGAGTACGATCTGCTGAAGGCGCGGAGCTTCGGCCAGCCCAAATGCCTCGTCATAGACGATGTGCTGGAGATCAGCACAGAGTTTGCCGTCGCACCCAATCCGGAAGAGAGCTGTACAGATCTCCCGGACTACCTGAAGAAACTGGAAAGGCAGTCAACACGCTGCAGGCAGAGGTACCGCACCAGCATGGCAATTTATAACTTCGCAGCCAGACCAGACAAAGCATCCGGGACAAACGCCGGCTGGGACGCCGCCCTTGAGGACTCCGTCAGCATAGAGGACCTCGACTGCAGAAGCTTTGCCGTCCTCCGCGACCTGGTCATCGCCTGGAAGGGAATGGACCGCGGGGAGAGGCATCTTCGCGTCCTCACCAACACCGACCTGCTCTGCTGCCTCTCGCTGCTGGACGATGAGAAAGACGAGAAGCTCAAGCGTGCCGCCGTCCTGCTCTTCCACAGGAACCCTGCCAGCATCCTCCCCGGCTGCTATGTCAAGCTCAGCTATGTCGACAAAGACTCAGGGCTGCGCATGGAGACGCTGAAAGACTCGTTTTTCTCCATTGCCCTCTACCTGGTGAAGCTGACCCGGCGCATATACAGGAGGTTCAGGCACTCGCTCTACATATGCGCCCGCAAGCTGGCCTTCACTGCCTTTGTCAACAACAACTACGCCTCAGGCAGACCCATTGAGATCTTCTTTGGCGACAGGGAAATCTCTGTCAAATGCAGCTGCAGACTGCCAAAGGGATGGACGCCTGAGAAGCTGATAACGAGCTATGCGGAGAAACCGTACAATCCGGTGATTGCCGCCGCCTTCTGCTGTGCAGGCTTCTTCTACCCCGATGAGTACGATCTGCAGGAGGAGCGGAGCTTCGGGCTGCCGGAATTCAGCGTCCAGGACGATGTCTTGACGCTCAGCCTGAAATTTTCCTGGCGCTGCATCCAGGAAGGCCAAAAGAACTGGCAGCTCTGAGGCGGAGAGGACCACAGAAAGCGCAAAGCCTGAAGAAGAATAGTGCCGGTCCGGGCAGGTCGCAGAGGCGCCTTATGCCGCCTCCAAGGCCTGCCGGGCCAACGAACCAAACCCTTTGCAGCACATGGAGGATGCCATGAGTTTTATCACTTTCAAAGAGTCCGAAAGGATCAGAAAACTGCATATTGCAAGACAGAAGCAGCTCAAGCAGCAGCTTCTAAGACAGCAGAGCGAAGAAGCAGAGCAGCCGGCAGCCAATGCCGGCGCAGGCTGGGGCTTCGTTCCTGTTGATTCCGTCGGCGTGAACGACTTAAGCCACAGATCCTTTGAAGTCTACCGCTACCTGGCAAACGTCTGCGACTTCCAGGACTGGCAGGTTTCCTTCCTCAACGACGAAGATACTCTTCAACACCTCATGCTGCTGGACCATGGAAGGCTCAGACGCGCTGCCGTCCTGCTCTTCCACAGCGACCCCGGCAGCATCTTCCCCGGCTTCGGCGTCACCCTCCTCCAGTCCAGAAAGGACGCTGCACTGCTGGAAAACAACACGCTGACAGGATCCATCATCTCCATCGCATGGTACCTGATGAGCGAGGACTCCCATCGGTACAGGGGCAGAAGTTACAAAGATGGTGATGAAATCGGCGCGTGGGCCCGCAGAGCATTCCTCAATGCCTTCATAAACAACAACTATGCAGCCGGCAGATCCATCGAGGTCTTCTTCGGCGACGATGAATTTTCTGTCCGCAGCAGCTGCATCCTGCCGGACGGATGGACGCCTGAGAGACTGCTGA
>CAZWGJ010000160.1:0-4409 GCA_964633375.1 uncultured Desulfovibrio sp. | reverse complement strand
GCCCTGCGCATCCCCAACAAGGCAGTCCGCACCCTCTTCCAGGATGCCATGACCCTGTGGGACAGCCACAGCATATGAGGGATGCAGGCAGGAGCAGCGCCGCTGCAAAGCCTCTGCACGGGATGGTGCTGCACCGTTCAACAGCCAAGGAAACGGCGAAACGGAAAAAGGCACTGGAATAGAAGGCGGACCTCTGTTAAAGTGCGCCTCAGCAATAGAGCAGGAAAAGGGAAAAGGTGTCGTATCTTCCTCCCTGATGCATCCTGCAGGGACAGTCTGTGAGCACCAGATGGCTGATGCACAGGCGTCTTTGTGTTTTCCCCCGCATTCTGGGGGAAAACTGTGCCTTATCTCGGAGAGGATAGATGAACCAGTTACAAGAACAAAACAGAGTCGAGACGGAAACAAACCGTTCGCTCGACCAGGCAGCCCAGAACAACCAGGCAACCAAATGGCGGATCCTGCTGTGGTTCCTGGCTATGCTCATCGGCGGCTTCCTGGGCTATCTGCAAGTTGCCCAGATCAATGAGCTCTTCAACTTCATAGCCACCGTCTTCACACGCCTGTTCCAGTTTGTGGCAGTGCCGGTCATCGCACTGGCAGTCATAACCACCCTGGCGTCAGTAGGCGCCAAGCGTGAAACCGGCCGCATTTTCGGCCATGCTGTCTTCTACACGCTGACAACGACCATCACGGCAAGCGTTATCGCCCTGCTGCTCTTCATCTTCATCTCTCCCGACAACATTGCCACACAGGCCATAACAGAGCATGTGCCCGAAAAGTTCGGCGCCATGTCCTACTATGAGCACATCCTGTCGGTCATCCCCAACAACATCCTTCAGCCCTTCGTGTCCGGCAACGTCCTCTCTGTCATGCTCATCGCTGCAGCAATAGGCCTGGCCCTTGCCTTCATGCCCAAGACCGAGCACAGGGAGCTTATCGTCAGCTTCGTCAACGGACTGCAGGAAGTGCTCTTCACGCTTATCCGCGCCCTGCTGGCCGTCCTGCCCATAGGCATCATGGCCTTTACCGGACAGCTTGTCTCCCAGATTGAAGCCGGCATCATCGTTGGTGCACTGGGCCAGTACACGACAGTCATCATAGGCAGCAACCTGATTCAGTTCTTCATCGTTCTGCCTGTCTTCCTGCTCCTTCGCTTCGCCAACCCCATCAAAGTGTTCCGCGGCATGTTCCCCGCCCTCTGCGTCGCTCTCTTTTCCAAGAGCTCTGCCGGCACGCTGCCCGTAACCCTTGCCTCTGCAGAGGTTAACCTCAGGCTGGACCGCCGTGTAACACGCTTCGTCCTTCCCATCTGCACGACCATCAACATGAACGGCTGTGCAGCCTTCATCCTGGTGACCTCGCTCTTCCTCATGCAGAATGCCGGCGTGCCGCTCACCACCGGCACCATGATCACCTGGATCTTCATCTCTGTGCTGGCCGCAGTCGGCAATGCCGGCGTCCCCATGGGCTGCTACTTCCTGACGATCTCCCTCATGTCCTCCATGGGCATTCCCGTTGACATCATGGGCATCATCCTGCCCATCTACGCCGTCATCGACATGATTGAGACCTGCGTCAACGTGTGGTCCGACGCCTGTGTCGCCACCATGACCCACATAGACCTCAAGGACAAGCTCCCGCCGATTGAGGAAGGAGCCATCTCCACTCTTTAGGCTTCAAAACAAAACTCAGCAGAGGCATCCGTTCAGGGCGAATGACAGCTGGCAAACCAGCCTGCCCTGAATGGATGCCTCTTTTTTGTGCGCAGCCCTGGCCGGGCGTCCCGCTCTCGGGCAAATGCGGCATAAGGCGGATATGGAAACACAGAACAAAAACACTCTACGGCCTTTGAATCTGAAAGAGAGAGAGAGAGAGAGAGAGAGAGAGAACAGGCCCGCTTGTCAATGCAGAAAGCCATAGACAAGGAAAAGACGCTTGAAGAGAGGCGCAGCCATGGACAGTTTTCAACGCCGTTCAGGCTGGCAAAAGAAATGGCTTCCTATGCCCTCAGCCTCTTAAAGAGCAAGGACATAACCTTTCTGGAGCCTTGTATAGGAAGCGGCGTCTTTTACTCTGCCCTGCTGGATGCCATAGGCAGGGACGTTTCCGTCTGCGCTGCCGGGATAGAAATCGACAAAGACTACTATGCGTGCGCCAGGAAGCTCTGGCAGGACACGGGCATTGAACTGATTAACGGAGATTTTGCCAGGTTGGTGCCGGAGCATTCCTGCAGTCTCGTGCTCACCAATCCGCCCTACGTCCGCCATCACTGCCTCTCAAAGGACGACAAAGCCCGTTTGCAAAACTGCGTGAAGAAGGAAACTGGACTGGCGCTGTCCGGACTTGCCGGCCTGTACTGCCATTTCATTCTGCTTGCCCACAAATGGCTCGCAAAAGGTGCTGTATGCGGCTGGCTTGTCCCTGCTGAGTTTATGGACGTCAACTACGGAAGCACCTTGAAGAGCTATCTGCTCAACAGCGTCCGCCTGCTCAGGATACACAGGTACACGCCGGAAGCCTCCATGTTCTCCGATGCCCTGGTCTCCTCCTGCGTTGTGTGGTTCAAAAACGAAACCGATGAAAGCGACTATGAAGTCGAGCTTTCCTTGGGCGGAACACACGATGCACCGCAAGATGCCAGGATGGTAAAGAAGACTGCCCTCTGCGAAGAACGAAAGTGGACTCGCTTCCCTGAACGCAGCATTCGCTGTGAAGCAGGCAGCCCTGGCTCCCCAGGCACAGCATTAGGCGATTTCTTTGAGATTAAGCGGGGAATTGCCACGGGAGACAACAGCTTCTTCATTATGAGCCGCGACAAAGTAAAGGAGCTGGGCATTGACATGTCCCTGGTAAAGCCAGTCCTTCCGGCTCCAAGGCATCTGAAAACAGATTTTGTTGACTCTGACAGCTGCGGCCTTCCGCAACTTGAACAGCAGTACTTCCTGCTTGACTGCACTTTGCCTGAGCATGAACTTGAAGAGAGATATCCTTCTGCATGGAGCTACCTGCAAAGCGGCATAGGCAAAACCAGCAATAAATACTTATGCAGAAACAGGAGAAAGTGGTATCTGCAGGAACACAGGGAGGCAGCCTGCTTTTTATGCTCCTATATGGGCAAGAGCAAAGGAGGCAGCCTTCCTGTCAGGTTCATCCTGAACTTGTCAAAGGCTGTTGCCACCAATTCCTATCTGATGCTCTATCCCAGGGAAAACCTGCGAAAAGCCATCTCCGCCAACCCCGGCGCACTCTACAAAATATGGAACGCCTTAAAGGGCATCAAGGGATGCGACCTCGAGGCAGACAGAGGGACGGGTTTATGGCGGCGGGCTTAAGAAACTAGAGCCCAGGGAGCTTGCCAGAGTCCACTGCTGCGATCTTATGCACATCTGCGCAGTTTAACAGCATGGAGCCTATGAGGCGCTGCAGCGGAGCAGGACAAGACGACAACAAGGACGACGTCGTTCCCTATCAATGCAAGCCAAGGCTGGTGAGCTCTTTGGCATGCCTTCTGGTCTCCTGCACGATAAAGATTTCCGCATTTGTGCTGGACATGCTGCCGCCGTCGCAGGCGATGAGATCATAGCCAGCCTCTTTATACGCAGTCCATGCCTTCTGGAAGTTTTGCACGCTTTGCTGCTTTGCCGGAGAATCCTGCCAGGCTTTCATATACCTGTTGTTCTGCTGGCTGAGGACGCCCTCCCAGTAGTCCTTTGCCGACTTAAGGCATCCATCAGCAATCTCCCTGAACTCTGCAGCGCATGAAGCCGACTCAGCCTTCTTCTGGCAAAGCTCATATCCTGGGGCAAGTTCTTCCCTGTTCCCGTCAAACATGCTGTTTTTCAGCAGCAGGGCCTGCCTTTTGGTTTCTTTCACGCTGAAAGTCCGGGCGCTTATCTCAGGCTTGTCTTTGCCGGCAACAGAAGCAAGCTCCATCCCGGCCTTTTTG
Source organism: uncultured Desulfovibrio sp. (assembly GCA_964633375.1). GTDB lineage: Bacteria > Desulfobacterota > Desulfovibrionia > Desulfovibrionales > Desulfovibrionaceae > Desulfovibrio. Next base: position 460 of record CAZWGJ010000160.1, on the reverse strand, counting down.
TACTGAAGCCAGGCAGTATGAAAAGTCGTCACAGTGTCCTGAAGAGACGCCCTGAGGCAGCTCATAGTCTCTTTGTTTTCTTCGCTCAGCCTGGCATCCCAGTATTTTTGCGCTGCATCAAGACAGCCTTTCAAAGCGCCCTCTGAGGAACCTGCCTTCTTCACACACTGGCTGAAGCCAGGGGCAAGCTCTTCACTCTGTTTTCCTGCCAGGGCGGCGCTGGGGACGACAAGGCTGGCAACAAGAAAGGCATTGGCAAATGCACTGCCCAAAAGACGTCTGCTGACCATATTCTTCTCCTTCGCCGGCAGCCGGCATTGTCCTAGCCCCCAGGGTGCCCCCTGAGCGGATGCGCAGGCGGCTGCCCTTTCATGAACTTATCAGGCAGGGCAGCCCCTCAAAACATTGCCTTAGCCAGCGGCTTCACAAAATGCTGCCAAGGCTCTTCAGAGCGCACGGA
>CAZWGJ010000159.1:0-4503 GCA_964633375.1 uncultured Desulfovibrio sp. | reverse complement strand
CCCATCTGGAGCAGGCCCTGGTGCACAAGGGAGCCCTGGTGGGCCCCTATGCCAGGCTGCGTCCGGGTGCCGAGCTTGGCGTCAATTCCCATGTGGGCAACTTTGTGGAGCTCAAGAAGACCGTCCTTGGCGAAGGCGCCAAGGCCAACCACTTAAGCTATCTTGGCGATGCCGAGATTGGCGCCAGGACCAACATCGGCGCCGGCACCATTACCTGCAACTACGACGGAAAGAACAAGTTCAAGACCGTCATCGGCGAGGATGCCTTCATAGGCTCCAACACGGCCATGGTGGCTCCGGTGAAGGTCGGATCAAAGGCTCTTGTCGGCGCAGGATCCACCATCACCCACGATGTGCCTGACAATGAGCTTGCCATAGCAAGGGCGCGCCAGAAGAACCTGGGCAGAAGAAGGGACGTGAAGGCCTAGGCTGCACGAAAAAAACACTGATTCAAGGTCCTTGTGAAGGCGTCTGCCTTTGGCGGGACTTTAGGTACACAGGGAGGCGCGATGGTGCTTCCCTGTGTTTTTTGGTGTACTATAAGGGCAGTGCGTCCCATTGGGCGTCTAAGCGCAGCTGAAAATTTCGTGTGCCTGCGTGTTGCGCAAGGCACGCAAGTCAAGATATGCTTTCCCCCGTCAGGGACTGGGGCTGAAGCTGCGCCTCTTTCAACTGCCTTTTGCCAGGCTGGATGCAGATTAGGCTGCAGCTAAAGGATGCAGGGCGGCAGAAGCGTCCTTTCAGGCCCTTTTTCCTCCCAACTTATCCATGCCAAATTATCTGGCGTTTATTGCCAAGGAGGGCGCCTTGGGCTATAAAGACATTACGGAAACTCTCGCCCGTCTTGAGCTTATGATTCACAGTTTAACCAACGAAAATCATGAGCTTAGGGAAAAGCTCAGCAGAGTGGACAGTGAGAGTGCGGCGTTAGTGGCCGAGAACCAGACAATGCGTCATGCTCTCGAAGTCGAAAAAACGGCCAGGGAGCAGGCAGTGGCCCGCATGGATGCCCTGATTGGCAAAATTGAGGGCCAGACCGGCGTGGAGAGGTTCTCGTGAGTTCAGAATCTATTAAACTGACCGTCCTCGGCATTCCCCTCACCCTTAAGGAGGGGGCCAGCACATGGCGTTTTCGTGAAGCCATCCGTGTTGTAGAGGACAGGTTCAAAGACCAGGTACACAGGAACAGCGGACGGCAGAACAAAGAGTTCATGCTGACTTTTATGGCCCTGGAACTGGCGGATGAGTTGCTTCAGCTTCAAAAGCAGCAGGAAGAGACGGACGACCGTCTCAAAAGGCTGCTGACATATATGGAACAATCGAAAAGCAAATAACAGTTCCCCTGGAAAGCAGGTGATTTCTCATCAGTGCTGACCGAACAGTCGTGAAATAGGGAGCCGGTTGCTATTCTCTCTGTGCATGCCCGACTTCGATTGGGAGTCCTAATGGGAATACATTGGCGCCCACCCTGGGTAACCGGGTTCTACATTGAAAGGAACACGGCCTTTTGGGGGAACTTTTTTTTCTTTGTTTATCATGGATTGATGACTGCATTCATCTGTCCCGCCCGATGGGCTGGTCAGTAAGGTTTCTATTGTCCCGCCGCTGCGGGCTTTTTTGTGCTTGTAAGGGCATGTGCAAAAGGGCTGTTTTCTATGATCGGGATTGTCCTCCCGTTGACATAAAGGAAGTTGCCCTATGGAAATAGCCTATATAGGCTGTGCGCTCCTTGTGGGGTGCATAGTTGGCTGGATTATAAGTAAATACATAGTGCGCAAACGTCTTGGCGACGCCGAGACACTGGCCAGGCGCATTGTGATGGAGGCTCGCAAGGAAGCTCAGGTACAGAAGAAGGAACTGATCCTTCAGGGGCGCGACGACCTGCTCAATCAGAAGAGGGAGCAGGAAAATGAGTTTCGTGACCGCGAGCGCGAGATAAAGAACAAAGAGCGCAAGCTTGAGGAGCAGAGCGCAAAGCTGGACGACAAGCAGGAAAAGGCGACCGAAAGGGAGCAGGAGCTGCTTGCCCAGGAGAAGGAGCTTACCCGCAGGGAGCGCAAGCTTGAGGAGGATGAGCTCTTTCTGCAGAGCCGCATAGATGAGCAGGAGGTCAAGCTGGTGGAAATAGCCGGCCTGACCCCTGATCAGGCAAAGGCCAGGCTGATGCAGGAAGTTCGCCAGAAGAGCCTGCATGAAGCGGCGCGCATGGCGCGGCAGATAGAAAGCACGGCCAAGGAGCAGGCGGACCGCAAGGCCAAGGAAATCCTCAGCATGGCGATACAGCGCTATGCCGGCGACTATGTGGGCGAGCAGACGGTGACGACTGTCAGCCTGCCCTCCGAGGACATCAAGGGACGCATCATAGGCCGCGAGGGGCGCAACATCCGCTCCATCGAGGCTGCGACCGGCGTCGACCTCATCATCGACGACACGCCCGAGACCGTAATCCTGTCCGGGTACAGCCCCCTGCGCCGTGAAATAGCCAAGATGGCCCTGGAGCGCCTTATCCAGGACGGCCGCATCCATCCTGCCCGCATTGAGGAGATGGTGCAGAAGTGCACCCAGGAAATGGATGTGCGCGTCCGCGAGATTGGCGAGCAGGCGACCTTTGATGCCGGCGTGCACGGCATCCATCCTGAGCTTGTGCATCTGCTGGGCCAGCTGCGCTACAGGACGAGCTTTACGCAGAACGTCTTGCAGCACTCCCTTGAGGTGTCCGCACTCTGCGGGCTTATGGCTGCCGAGCTTGGGCTTGATGAAAAGAAGGCCAAGCGCGCCGGACTTCTGCACGATATCGGCAAGGCGCTCGACCATGAGATCGAGGGGCCGCACGCCATCATCGGCGCCGACGTTGCCAAGAAGTACAGCGAGGGCAAGGACATCGTCCATGCCATCGCAGCCCACCATGAGGACGTCAGGCCAAGCTCCGTCCTGGCTGTGCTGGTGCAGGCGGCGGACTCCATCTCCGGCGCCCGTCCCGGCGCCCGCAAGGAGCTGCTGGAAAACTATGTGAAGCGCCTGGAAACGCTGGAGGCCATTGCCACCAGCTTTGAGGGCGTCTCCAAGGCCTACGCCATCCAGGCAGGCAGGGAAGTCAGGGTCATGGTCAATGTCGACACTGTGGACGATGACATGACCTATCTGCTCTGCAAGCAGATTTCAGAGAAGATTGAGCGTGAGCTGACGTATCCCGGGCAGATCCGCGTGACGGTCATCCGCGAGCGCCGGGCTGTGGGCTACGCCAAGTAGGCTTGAAAAGATAAGGAAAACAAAAAGGGAGGGCATGGAGCTCTCCCTTTTTGTTTTCGAATGATTTGAAAAATTAGTGGTTGTGGTGGCAGCTGCAGGAATGTTCGGGGGAGAACTTGAGCAGCTTCCCGTCGATGAAGTCCTGGACAGCCTGGCCCACGGTGGTGTTCAGGCCGACGGAGTAGACGTCGATGCCGGCCTGGCTGAAGCCCTGCAGGGGGCGCATGCCCATGCCGCCGGCAAGCATGGCCTGGACGTTGTTCTCAGCCATGATCTGCACGGGGGTGAGGCAGCCGCCGTGTTCATGAGGCACAGAGGGGATCGTGGTTACAGAGGCAGCCTTGCCGTCCTCAATCTCAACGATGGTGAAGATGTCGCATTTGCCGAAGTGCATGCCGATGTTGGCTTCAAGCCCGCCGGGAAGGCAGGAGGGGATGGCGATGCGCGTGCTCATGATAAACTCCTTCAATGGAAAGGGAATGAAAGTGAAAGGATGGTGAAAAGGTTGGGAAGGGATGGTTTAGTCCCTGTTGGGGGAGGAGGACTCTGCCATCTCTCCCCTGCAGAAGCTTGAGACTGCCTGATAGACGGTCCCTTCTGCGTTGAGATAAATGCGGATGCCGCATGCCTTGAGGGCGGCATAAACCTTGGGTCCCATGAAACTGCCAAGCACAACGCTGACATGGGCATCCGCAAGAGCGTGGGCACAGGCAAGACCCGCTTCTTCCTTGCCTTGGTGCTGAGAGCTGTCCAGGTAGCTGACCTCCATAGATGGAACATCAATCAGCACGAAGCCGCCTGCTCTGCCAAAATGCTGGGAAATGCCGGCCTCCATGGTGGGGCCGAGGGCTGAGACTGCAAGGCGTCCGGAAAAGCCGGCAGGGGCGGGCAGGACGTTTGCCATGCTGTAGTGCCCGCCGGCAATGCGCAGGGACTGTCCCTTGCACAGGGCTGTTGCCGTCTTCTTCCTTGCCTGGGCAAGGATGCGTCCGAAGGTGTGCCTTGAGACGTGCATGTGGTCGGCAGCCTCAATCGCCGTCATGGACTCCATGTCCGCCAGCCGCAGGGCTTCAAGCTCATCCAGTCCAAGCCTGACCTCTGGTACGTCGTCTATGGGGATGCCATGCGGCGTAAAGAGGGTGGCATTGGGGATGACCGCAACCTGGCGGCATTGGGTAGGACGTGCCATGATTTCTCCGTGAAATTGTTTTGCTCAAATGAGCATAATGCAGCAAAGGGGATACGTCAACAGGG
>CAZWGJ010000158.1:0-4505 GCA_964633375.1 uncultured Desulfovibrio sp. | reverse complement strand
TCCTCCGCATCAAAGACGAAGATGGGCGAAGAGGAAGCGCTCTGCTGGACCTCCCCTGGCTTCATGTTCAAAACGAGGTCCAGGAGCATCTCGCTGTCCAGGCAGAAGTAGACGGCAAGAAAGTCGCTTTTGTCATCGGGATTGAGGACGCAGGAGGCACTGGGCATGTCCACGCCAGAGACCAGGCTCTGGCCGGCATGGTACTCAAATTTTGTGTTGCCCAGGACCGTCTGCTTGGAGCCCTCAATGATGTAGCAGCAGAAGGGGCTGCTGACGCAGTGCTCGGTCTTCTTGCCCGGGCGCTTGTGGATGAGATGGAAGGAGGGCACCTCAGTCTGCCTGTTGAGGGCAGGCTCAGGCATCAGGGCGAGAAGCCTTTCCTTCAAGGCTCTGTTCAGAGAATCTTTTTCAGTGCAGGAGTCAGTCATTTCCCCTTCCCTCTGCCGGATGTCATCCAGCCTTCAATGCGCGCGAAAAAGAAAAGCACGGGGCGTCTTTGCAGCCCTTTTACTTTTCAATGATATAGGCTTTGACGATCTCTCCGTAATAGACCACGTGGGCGTCGCGGTTGCACCCGGCCGCAGTGCTGTCCACGTCAGGATACATGGAAGAGACGATGTCTGCCGGCAGCGCCTTCTTGTCCTGGAGATGCCTGTAGAGGACCTTGCACTCCAAAGTCAGCGGCAGTTCGGCAATGGCGGGGGATGAGACAAGGTCGCCTTCAACCAGCGTCAGCCCCAGCTCGGAAATCTTGTTGGTGCTGCGTCCGCTGTGCGTGCCGCAGAACGCCGTGATCTTCTTCTGCTGCTCGCCGTAGGGAATGCTGATGGTGAAGTCGCCTGCCTCGTCAATGAGGGGTCTGGTGAAGCGTCCCTCGCGCACAAAGGCTATGAAGACAGGCTTCTGCCAGACAAAGCCCAGGTGCCCCCAGCCAATGGTCATGGTGTTGACGGTGCCGCCTGCCTTGGCAGTGAGCAGTATGCCCTGGCTGATGCTGCGGACGATGTCGCCTGCGTAGTCGAAAACCTGGATTTCCTTTTTCAAGGGAACCTCCTTTGCCTGCTGCCGGCGCAAAAGCCCCGCCGGACTGCCCGGCAGAACAGCCCTAAAGGTCTTTTCAAGGCAGCGGCCTCTGATTATTTCGGGAACACTATTCTGGACGGCTTCCTACGTCAAGGCTGATGCTGAGTGCCGATCAGTGCCAGACGCCGTCCCGACAGCTTCCAGGCGGCCAAAGCAGGCTGCTGCCTTCTGGACAGGAAGATAAAAAGAGGGCACAAAGCAGGACAGCCGGCAGGCTTTGGAGGAGACGCTATGCGGGATACAAGACGCCGTGAACAGTCAGGTGAAAGACCAGGCAGAAAGCCCTCTGTCAGGAAGGATGCTTCCTTGTGTGCTGCAAAGGGGGCGTCTTCCAGGCATCATGCCGGAAGAGCTTATGAGGATGCGCCGCAGGCAGGACACAAGCGCAATGACAGGATGCAGGGCAATGCCTTAAGGCAGCCGGAAAGACCCCGTGCCGCAGCAGAAGGCAGACTTGAAGCAGGAAGAGCCGATGCTGCACCAGACGGTTCAGTGCGCATCAACAAGTTCATTGCCTCAACAGGCGTCTGCTCCCGCCGCAGGGCGGACGAGCTTATTGCCGAGGGGCGCGTCACCTGGAACGGGCGGCCTGCCCAGCCGGGGGACCGCGTTGCATCCTCAGACAAGGTCTGCATAGACGGCAGAGGCATACAGGAAGAGGAAAGCCGCATCTGCCTCATGCTGCACAAGCCGGTGCAGGTGGTCTCAACAGCCAGGGATCCGCAGGGACGCAGGACCGTCCTCGATTTTGTGCCGGAAAAGTACCGCCACCTCCGCCTCTATCCTGTCGGCAGGCTGGACTACTTCTCCGAGGGCCTTCTTCTTCTGACCAACGACGGCGCCCTGGCACAAAGGCTGACCCACCCTTCCCACAACCAGACCAAGGTCTATCAGGTTCTGGTGCGCGGTGCTGTGACTGAAAGGATCCTGCGCCTTTTCCGCCAGGGCATGACGCTGCAGGAAGGCGACAAGGTGGCTCCCTGCGAGGTTGAGGCAAGAAGCTTACAGAGGGAGACGGAGCTCACCATGACGCTGCATCAGGGGCTCAACAGGCAGATCAGGCGCATGTGCCGCGATGCGGGGCTTACTGTCCTGCGCCTGAAGCGCATTGCCGAGGGACCGCTGAGCCTGGGCCGTCTGCAGCCAGGGGAAGTGCGCGAGCTCAGCCGGCAGGAAGTCGCTGCACTCAAAGGATAGGGGCAGGTTTCAGTCTGCCGGAGCATGCTTCCCTGAACCGTTATGACCGCTGCTGTCCTAAACTTGTGCAGCGGCCTCCTTGCCTGTGGCTGCTGCCTGCAGCAGGGCAGCCGTTTGCATTTTGCAGCACAATATCGTCGCCGCATGACATGCGGTGCATTGCCGTCTTTGCGCCAAGGGACAGTTTTCTGTCCGCCAGCAGCGGGATAAAGCCAGACACCTCCAAGCCGTGACAAATGGAGCTGCAGCCGCCTTCTTGAGGCAAGCAAGCATGCAGGGCGCAGGAAAAGCCGCCGGGAAAAGAACAAAAAGACCCGATAAAACCTTGTTTTTTTTTTTTTTCAATGTTACGAGATTCAGTTTGTTCTTTTAAAGATTTTTGTTTGAAGACAGTTATGAATCTATCGCAATGCTGGAGCACGCCAGAACGAAAGAATTTAGCTGCTTTTACAAATCTGGCGGTTTCTGAAGGCATCAGCATACAGACCGGTTTTGCTTGTCAAAAACAGCTTTAAGGGAACTCAAAACAGACATCAGGGCAAAGGGCAAGAGCCGCAGCTGCAGTTCTCGAAACAGCCTGTGAAGAATGGTTTGTCCTGTCGTCTGTGATTGCGTCCTCTTTCCTGCTGGCAGAGCAATGAGCCTTTCTCCTGCCTGCTGAGCAAATTCTTTTTCAGATGAACAAAATTGTCTCCCTTATAGTTCCGGTCTTCAATGAAGAGGCTGTTGTAGACCTCTTCTACAAGACTGTCCGCAGCGAGCTCTCCCTGCCTGGCTGCGATGTTGAGATCGTTTTTGTCAACGATGGAAGCTCCGACGATACCGAGGCCATCATCAACAGCCTGGCCGAGCAGGACGCACTGGTGCAGGCGCTCTCCTTTACCAGGAATTTCGGCAAGGAGGCCGCCCTCTTTTGCGGTCTTGAACACTGCACAGGCGACTGCGCCATTCCCATAGACGTGGATCTGCAGGATCCTGTCGAAGTTATTCCCCTTCTGGTTGCCAAATGGGAGGCAGGAGCGGACGTCGTGCTTGCCAAGCGCAGCGACAGATCAAGCGACACCTGGCTGAAGCGCAAGACAGCGGAGTGGTTCTACCGCTTCAACAACTCCATCACCACCAACCACATCGAGCCGAATGTCGGCGACTTCCGTCTGCTGTCCCGCAGCAACATCGACATCATCACAGCCCTGCCTGAGCGCAATCTGTTCATGAAGGGAATCCTCGGCTGGGCAGGCGGCAAAACTGCGGTGGTGGAATACAAACGCAGGAAGCGTGCAGCAGGCCAGTCCAAGTTCAACGGCTGGAAGCTCTGGAATCTGGCGCTGGAGGGCATCACCTCCTTTTCAACCTTTCCCCTGCGCATCTGGACCTATGTAGGCGGCTTCATTTCCCTGAGCGCCTTCATCTACATCTGCGTCATCATCTTAAAGAAGCTCATTTGCGGCAATGCTGTCGACGGCTACCCTTCCCTCATCTGCGTCTCGCTCTTCCTGGGCGGCATTCAGCTGATCGGCATCGGCATGCTTGGCGAGTATATCGGCCGCATCTACATGGAAACCAAGCACAGACCGCGCTATGTTTTGAAAAAACATTTGAGAGAGCATTGATAAAGAGCAGCGATGCCCTGAAGAAAGCAGCTTAGGGCAGACACGCAAGGCGTTTTGACGGTGGAAAATCAGCATGGAACTACAGGCACAAAAAAGCTTTCAGAGGCAGGCGGTTATCGTCTCTGGAATCGTAACATTTGCGGCGTTGATGTGCTTATTCCTGATTAAAGGATTAGCGCCTTTTGGAACAACGAAGTCACTGCTCGTTGTAGATGCAACTATCCAATATCTTGACTTCTTTTCCTATTTCAAGGATGTTTTAGCCGGAAATAATTCAATTGGATATACTTTTGGCAAGACGCTTGGCGGAAACAACTTAGCCGTCTTCAGCTACTACCTGTCGTCGCCGTTCAATCTCCTGATACTATTTTTCGAAAAGTCGCAGCTGCATGCATTCTTTGACATTGTCGCGGCATTGAAGCTTTCAGCAGCTTCTATGACATTTGCCTATTTTTGTACGAAACGATTTGAAGCAAGTCAGAATGATGCTATTGCAGTCTATATTTTGACAGCAGCAGGGTATGGGCTGTGCCAATACAACATAGCACAGAGCAGCAATATAATGTGGCTGAATGGCGTCTACATGCTTCCGCTCATATTGCTGCAGGTATCCAA
>CAZWGJ010000157.1:0-4575 GCA_964633375.1 uncultured Desulfovibrio sp. | reverse complement strand
CTGATCGTTTTTATCTTGTGTTCAGGCATCCTTGCCGGCGGCATAAGCGTGCAGCCCGGCATGGCCGCCCCGCTTCTGCAGGAAGGCAAGAAGACGCTGTACCAGCGCGTGGTCAGCCATCCCGGAGCTGTCCTGCGTGAACAGCCCGATGGAAAGAGCCAGGTCGTCAACGGCAGCCTGCGCTCCTTTACGCCCCTTTATGTCTACGAAAGAAACGGAACGTGGCTGAACGTCGGCAAGTCCTTCAGCCGTGCAGACGGCTGGATTGAAGCCAGCAAGACCACAGCGTGGAACCAGTCCATGACCCTGCTCTTCACCAACCGTGCCGAGCGCGACCCCGTCCTCTTCTTCAAAACTGAAAACGACTTGAAAGACTTGTGCAATGCCCAGGACATGGAATCCCAGTTCAGCGCACTGCAGCAGAAAGCCAGGGAAGGCAAGTCAGATCCGCGCATCCTGGCAGCTGAGCCTGCCAACTCGGCCGTCAACAGCAACAGCTTCTACCTCATGCCCATTCTGCAGACAGAGGAGCCCTTTGAAGGCACAAAGTTCCTCAGGGTTGCCTCCATTGACCCAGGCAAGGGCGGAAAGGGCGACGGCAAAGTCGGCAAGGACGGCAAGCCCAGAACCGGCCTGGCCATCGTCATCGACACAACCGTCTCCATGGGTCCCTATATCGACCAGTGCAAGACGATGCTTAAAACCATCTTCGACCGCCTGGAGAAGGACAACCTTTCCGATCACGTGGGCATCGCTGTCGTGGCCTTCCGCAACAGCACGGACGCCTCTCCCAAGATTGAATACACAACCAAGATCATCAGCGACTTCACCACAGCCAAGAACCGCAGCCAGATTGAGCAGTCCCTGCAGGGCCTCAATGAATGCAAGGAATCCACGCACAGCTTTACTGAAGACTCCCTCGCCGGCGTCTATGTGGCGGCAGAATCTTTGAAGTGGGACGACTACGACTCCCGCATCATCCTTCTGGTTACGGACGCAGGCCCGCTTCCTGCCACGGACCGCTACCGCTCCGTCTCCATGGAGCCCAGGGAGCTCAACGACTACACCCGCAAGAAGGGCATCTGGACAGTAGCCGTCCACATCCAGACTCCCGCAGGCAAGAAGGACCATGCCACAGCCCAGACCGCCTATCAGCAGCTCTCTTTGATGGACGGCAGGAGCCAGTACCAGACCATCAAGACCGACAATCCCAAGACAGGCGCTGAGTACTTTGCGCGCGTCGCAGAGTGTCTGGCCAAAAACATGTCCGCCATGGTGTCCTACACGGCTGAAGGCCGTCTGATGACCAAGCCCAAGGACGACAAGGGCAGCGCCGACAAGGATACGCCGGAGGCCATGGCCGAACGTCTTGGCTACGCCATGCAGCTGGACTACCTGGGCAGGGCCAACAAAACAGGTGCGCCTGAAGTCGTGAGCAGCTGGATTACGGACATGGATCTGATGCGCCTTGCCAAGGGCCAGCATGTGCCCAATGTCGAGGTGGCTGTCATGCTGACCAAGGCGCAGCTGTCCGACTTGAGCGAGCAGGTGCAAAACATCGTCGACAACGCCGAGCGCACCAAGAAAACCGACGCCACTGACTTCTTCCAGGGCATCCTGTCCGCCTCTGCCAGAACGACGCGCGATCCCAATGCGCCCACCGGCGGCAAGACGCTGGCAGAGCTCGGCGTCCTGGGCGAGTTCCTGGACGGCCTGCCGTACCGCAGCGAGGTCATGCTCCTGACTGAGGAGGACTGGTACCGCAAGAGCGTCGGCGAGCAGACCGCCTTCATCAACAGGCTGAAGTCCAAGCTGGCACGCTACGCCGAATACGACAGCGACAAGAAGCTCTGGGAAAGCTTCGGGCTCAACTCTGCCAATGAGAGGGTCTGCAGAATCCCCCTGGACATGCTGCCGTAGAGACTTCCGCCAATACTACTGTAAACAGCTATGACAAAGCTTTTTGCATCACAGGCCAGATCTGTTTTTGCACTCTCCAACGTCTGCAAAAGCAGACCTGGCGCTGATCATTTCAGGCTCCATATTGCCAACCTTGTCGTGCAGGAAGGCGAGACGCTGGCCCTTGTCGGCGAATCCGGCTGCGGGAAAAGCACTGCGCTGGATCTCTTGGCCTGCTCCCTGCGCCCTGATGAGCCGGACTCATCCAGCCGCTTTCTCTTCTCTCCCACAGAGGACACCAGCATAGACCTCTTCCACACCTGGGAGCATGGCGGAAGCAACGCCATGGCCAGGGAGCGCATGCGCTATATGGGCTATGTCCTGCAGACAGGCGGCCTTCTGCCTTTCCTGACCTGCGCGGACAACATCACCCTCACCAGCAAGGTTCTCAACACCGTTCATAAAAACATCAAAAACATAGAGCGCCTCGTGGAGCAGCTTGGCATAGCCCCGCTGCTCTCCAAGTACCCTGCCCAGCTCTCTGTCGGGCAGCGCCAGCGCGTCGCCATAGCACGCGCCCTGGCGCACAACCCGTCGGTCGTCCTGGCCGACGAGCCCACCGCCGCGCTTGATCCGGCAAATTCCAGGCTGGTCATGAACCTCCTTCTCTCTCTGGCTGTCCAGCAGGGCGTAACCGTCATCATGGTCAGCCATGAGCAGGCACTGGCCAGGGAAATCGGCTTTTCCCTTGCCAGGCTCAGTGTGGAGGCGGGGGAAGACGGCGTTGTCTCCACGCTTTCCTACGGCACTCCTTCCTCTGAAAGTTTTTATGGACGCTGAATGACATGCGCAGCCTTATACACATCATCATGCTGGCAGCAGCAGACTACAGGAAGGAAAGCCTCCTCTCCCTCTGCTCTGTCCTTGGACTTACCGCAGTCTTAGCGCCGCTGCTCATCCTCTACGGCGTCAAGTTCGGCATTATGTCGACGCTGAACGAGCGCCTTTTGTCCAACCCCACGACCATGGAAGTCAGCCCCGTCCTCTCGGGCTCCTTTTCCAAGGCAGACTTGGACGAGTGGCGCGCCAAAAGCGGCGTGAGCTTTGTGCAGCCAAGAACACGCAGCCTGGCTGCCACCATGCAGCTGGTCTCCTTCAAGGACAAGAAGAGCACAGCAGCCGTTGTCTCGCTGGAGCCGACGGCTGCAGGCGATCCGCTGCTTCTGCACTACAACGTCCAGTCCGTCACCATGGTGCCCTACAAGGAGCAGAAGGCAGCAGAGGAAGCTCAGCCTGCCCAGGGCCCAGCTGCCGCTCCGGCAGAAACGGGCGGGCTTGCCAGAGTGCCTGAACTGATGTCGCCCTCCCTCCGCGAGGCTGGCTGCGTTCTCTCCAAGACGGCAGCAGAAAAGCTTGGCATCAAGGAGGGAGACTACGTCTTGGGACGCGTTGAGCGCTCCAACGGCGGCGTTGTCTCAAGAGCCTACATCAGGCTGCATGTCACCGGCATCCTGCCGCTGCCGGCCCAGCAGAAGCCTGTTGCCTACATCCCGTTTGAGCTGATGCTGGCGACGGAGGACTTCCGCGACCACATGGAAACTCCTGAGCTTGGCGCTGAAAACGGCTGGACAGGCGACAAGCGCCCCACAGAGGAGCGGCTCTACCCCAGCTTCCGCCTGTATGCCTCCTCCCTGGACCAGGTGACGGTGCTCCGCGACTACTTTGCCGCAAAGCACATCGACACCTATACCCACGCCGAGGAAATCGAGCAGCTGAACACGCTGGAGAGGGGGCTGACGCTCATCTTTACCCTTATCTGCACCACAGCTGCCGTCGGCTTTTTCCTCTCCACCATCAGCAGCGTTTTTGCCAGCATCAAGCGCAAGGAGAGGACGCTGGGCCTTTTGCAGCTGATCGGCTTTTCCACCGGTGCGCTCATGCTCTTCCCCATCACCCAGGCTGTTCTGACAGCCGTCCTGGGAAGCTTCACAGCCATCGGAACCTATGTCGGCTTTTCCACGCTCTTAAATCATCTTTTTGCCGGAGCCCTGGGCGGAACCGGTGCCGTCTGCCGCCTGCTTCCCATTCATTTCCTGCTGGCTGTCCTGCTGGCAGCAGGCCTCTCCTTTCTGGCATCCCTGGGACCTGCCATACGCTCTACCAGAATTGAACCATCCGAGGTTATTCGCGATGTCTAATTGTTCCGCTCTCTTCAGGCTGACAGGAAAGCACCCCTCCTTTTCGGCGTGGGCCGTCCTGCTGGGCCTGGTTTTTGCCCTGGCTGCAGCCTCCCCCATGACAGCCCGGGCTGCCCTTAAAGCCAAAGGCTCAGCCTCCTTTGAGGAAACCTTCAATCCCAAGGCCGATGAAGAGTCCGACATCATGCTCCCCATGCCCAAGGGCCTGTCCATGGTCTTCAAGCTGGTGGCCGTGCCTGTCGGCGGCTATCTCAAGCCCATGCCGGCAGCGCTTGGCATTGCCAACGTCGAGCAGCAGGACCGCCTGCTCTACGACAGCAGCTACACCACGCCCCTCTCAGCTCCCTTCACGGCAGCTGACATGCCTGAAAAATGGCTCAGCACCATACCGGCTGCAAAGCGCACAAACTACCACTACTACCTCATCGCCAAATACGAAGTCAGCCGCATGCAGTGGAACGTCATCATGAACCCCGAC
>CAZWGJ010000156.1:0-4639 GCA_964633375.1 uncultured Desulfovibrio sp. | reverse complement strand
GGCACCAACCCCCGCGGGCTGAAGCGAATTCTTAATGCCTTCCTCCTGCTGAACATCATGCGCGCTGCCAAGGCTGAGCCCATAGAGGATTCAAAGCAGCAGCTTATCCTGTTCGGACTGCTCTGCCTGCAGCAGTACAAGGAATCCATCTACAACCTCATCGTAAGAGTCAACCGCAGGATTGACGGCGATGATGCCACCGAAATCTTTGAGCTCTTTACCCGTCTGCTCAATGACCCCGAGGCGGCAAAGCATATTAACGAAAGCTACCGCACCAAGCTTATGCAGTCTGACATTCAGGCATTCAGGCCCTTCCTGGAAGAATTCCTGCAGCTGCTTGAAATAAAGCCTCTCAACTTCCTGCTGGATGAGAATTTTGAGGAAACTAATGAGGAGCAGCAGAAACGTATTGATGCCAACAGCGAAAAGTATCAGCTCTTCAACCAGGTTTTGACATTGTCTGCAAGCACTGCATCAGATACTGACTCTTCACAGGCACATGATGAGCCTAAGAAGAAAACAAGATTCACTATGGCTGCAGCCTGCAATCAGCGTATTAACGAGTTAAAAGAATTCTTGGAAAACAACGACGATTTTAACCAGCACTTCATGATGGGGCACTCCTGGAATGGAGGTTTTGAAGTCAAATTCCACTCGAGAAGCTGCAAATACTGGATGTTTATAGGCCGTCATAAAAAGGATATCCTTGTCGGTTATTCATCATTCTACCAGGATTACCTTGAGCTTTATGAGATTAAAGATGAATTTCACAAAGAACTTGGGTATGAACTTGAATGGATGGATACTACTACGAAACGCAAAACAAAGGATGCTACCATCTGCTATAGTGGATACGATTATAAAAACACCAGAAAGTGCAAGGAACTTTACCCAGCTATTCTAACAAAATTGCTGGAACTGTCTGATGCTTTCTATAAAGTGATGAGCTAGTTCAGCAACGCCTGATTTGACGACCTTTTCTCTTGACAAAACCTCCGGATGCCTGATGGCATCCGGAGGTTTTGCTTTGTCCCATACTGAATGCGCCTCATAGGCTCTTCAGCAGGTCTTTAGGGCGGAGTCCGCCCCAACGTCCAGAAGACGCTATCCCGCCTTCCAGTCGCCTTCTTCCACAAGCCTGACCTGGCCTGAAACCCTTGCCTTCAGCGCCGCTTCACTTTCCTCTGCAAGCTCAATGCCAAGCCTTGCACCGCCTGGCTGCAGGACAGAGGAGAGGCTCTGCTGATCTTTCAAGTACTTCAGGCAGGCGAGGGCCAGGCTGCCAGACCCGCAGCTTGTCTCCTCATAGAGGGTGTTCACGGCCCGCACACGCACCACAGGCCATATGCTCAGGGAGCTGCACATGCCGCCCGCTTCTGTCTCTTTCCAGAAGATGACGCCTGCTGCATCCTCTTCAAGCAGCTTGTACTCGGTCAGGTACGCAAGCCCTGCCTCCTTCAGGCTTTCCGGCAGGGAAGACGCTGCATGGACAAGCAGGTGGCTTATGCCTGGAAGGCGGACCAGAACGATATCCCGGGCCATGGCCTCCATCAGGCTTGTGCGCGGAAGCGTCAAGTCTGCCGCAACCTGCCAGAGGGGAGCCTCCCCTTTGACGGCAAGCCCTATCCCGCCAGGCCAGCCGGACACGGTCACAGCATACCTGCGGGGGCTGGATCCGCCTGCATCCGACAACCTGTCCAGATGCGCCCCGAAGGCCAGGGTTGCGTTGACGCAGAACTCGCCGCCTGCCATGCGCAGATGCCTCCTGGCGCAGCCTGCAAAGCCTGCCTGCTCTGCGTTCAGCTGGCTGCGGGCAAGAGCATGTGCCGTCTCCTCTGCAGAGGGCTTGCAGGATGCCGGCACATCATCCGGAAAAAACAGTGTGGTGTTCCCGTTGGGATCCCACTTGGTATAGTGAAAACTTTTCATCGCATTCCCTGTCCCTGTTCCATGGACCTGCTGCATGGACCTTTCCCGGTTCTGCATGGCAGGCTGGCGCAAGACATCATGAATAGGCAAGACACTCATTTCCCCTCCCTTTTACCTGTGGACTGCACGCCTTTCAACAGAGCAGGAGGGAAGAAGCACCCCCAATGCCGGCCCGCGCAAAGGGCGCTATCTTGGCAACCTTGGCACAAGACGGTCATATCCGCTTGCGATCCGTCAAAAAACAAGATAATTTTCTGGAAAACCGCGTACAGGCAGGCATCGTCTTGATGGCGCTCTGTCTGCAGGCAACAAGTTTTTTGCTTATCATCCTGAAAATACAGGGGATGCGCGGTTACCATTTACGTGTATGTACCGCGCATTACCATTTTTTTTTGGAGGCCTTCCTAAATGAAAAGATTGCGTTTCCTGTTCCTGGCAGCCGTGCTGGTCTTGAGCTACACGGTTTCCGCCATGGCAGCTCCTGTCGAATGCACCAAGAAGATTGAAAGCTTCGACTTCGTCGTGGACTATTCCGGTTCCATGATGATGTCCAACAAGAAGCTGCACAAGACCAAGATCGCTGTTGCCAAAGACGTTATGCAGCGCATCAATGCGTCCATCCCCAACCAGACCTTCATGGGCGGACTGCATACAATCTCCCCCAACGGCACCATCCTTCCCCAGGGACCCTGGGACCGCGGCACCATGTCCAACGCCATCAATCAGCTCAAGGACAGCTTCTCCGTGTTCGGCCGCATGACCTACATGGGCGACAGCCTCTCCACCTACGAGACCTTCCTGAGCAGCATGCAGCGTGACGCCGCCATCATCCTCTTCACCGATGGCGACAACAACCGCGGCGTCGACTTCGTTGAGACCGTCCGCCAGATCTACGCTTCCCAGCGCAACCTGACCATCCATGTCGTCTCCTTCGCCGACACCCCCGAGGGTGAAGCCAATGTGAAGGCCATGGCCGCTCTGAACCCCAATGCCGTGGTCGTCAATGCTGAAGACCTGGCCACCAGCGACGCTGCCGTTGAGCAGTTCGTGATCTCCGTCTTCTGCGGCGCCAAGGCTGAGGCCGTCCTCGTCCTGCGCGGCGTCAACTTTGCCTTCGACTCCGCTGAGCTCGATGCCAAGGCCAAGGCCATCCTCGACGAAGCTGCCGAAGTCATCAAGCAGCATCCCGACAAGACCATCGTCCTCTCCGGCTGGACCGACTCCAAGGGCACCGACGCCTACAATGCCAAGCTGTCCCAGCGCCGCGCCAGCAGCGTGAAGAGCTACCTCGGCACCCAGGGCATCCCCACCAGCCGCATGCAGGCCATCGGTAACGGCAAGTCCTTCAAGTACGACAACAGCACTGAAGAAGGCCGCTACATGAACCGCCGCACTGAAGTGAGCTTCAGATAGTTTTTCCTATAAGTTGCATTACAACCCCGGCAGCAAGGCTTCCTTGATGCCGGGGTATTCTTTCACTCTCATAAAGCATACGCCCGCGCCATTCACCTGAATGCCCGCGGGCAGGCGTCGAGACACATCATGAAAACAACCCGCAACATTGCCCTTCTCTGCTCTTCCCTCCTTCTTCTCAGCGGATGCGGACTCTTTGGCGGCTCAAGCTCTGAGAGCGCCGAGGCTGCCGCAGAGGCTCCTGCCGCAGAGGCTCCCGCTGCAAAGGCAGAGGCTGCCAAGCCTGCAGCCAAGGCAGAGACCAAGGCCAAGGCCAAGGCCTCCAAAAAATCTTCCAAGGCCTCTGCCTCCACCGCCGCAGTCCAGGCCGACCTTGACATCGCAGCCAAGGACCTCGTCGGCCGCGCCAGCCGCACCGTTGTGCCTTCCAGGACCAAGCCCAATGTGACCAAGTCCGGCAAGCAGGTCATCGTCACCTTTACGGACATCGACACCAACCGCGTGCAGGCCACACTGCGTCCCGGCTCTTCAGCCGCCACCCCCTACACAGGCATCGTCTCCTACACTGAAGACCGTATGCGCTGCACCGGCGCCACCAAGAGCGAAGCTCTCTCCGCCAAGGGGCAGTGCCAGAAGATCAGCTCCAAAAACATCCAGGAACTCATCCGTTACGACGGCAAGAAATGGAACTTCTAGGCCTGACCAGCCTCTTTTAAGCCGCAGTCCTTCAGGTTTAAGCTGAAGCACTGCAACCAACAGACTCTCCGGGCAGCAATCGGGAGCATTTTTTCTATTCGTAAAAAAGCAGGCGCCCTCCAAAGAGACCTAAGTCTCAAAGGGGGCGCCTGCTCTTTTTGTGCGCTCATAAGGATGCTGGGGCAAACCCGCATCCTGCTTCAAAAAACGAACGCTGCGGCTGCAAAGGATACGACGAAAAGGACGCTCTAAAGGGCGACATGGGCAGCTATCCAGGCTGCGCACTCGCTGGGAGTCTGCGTCGTATCGCAGTGCAGGGCAGCGTACTTCTTGTAGAGTTCCATACGCTCGGCATAGAGGTCTGCTATGGTCTGCCCTGGGGCAATGGCAAGCCCCCTCTGCGGATTGTGCGCAATGCGGCTCTGTATGACTTCCAGGCTGGCATCCAGGCAGACGATCGGCCCCAAGGAGGCAAGATGACGCATGGAGCTTTCCCTGTACACCACGGAGCCGCCTGTGGCGATGACGGTGCGCGAGGATCTGAGGGAGCAGATAAAGCGCTCCTCCATGTCAAGGAACTCTTCCTTGGACAGTGCGTCTG
>CAZWGJ010000155.1:0-4676 GCA_964633375.1 uncultured Desulfovibrio sp. | reverse complement strand
TGAAATGAGTTTAATTATCGCATATATTGGTAAAAAAGGATGTGTAATGGCTAGTGATAAAAGAAGAATTGGTTATTTTGGAGATAAAGAACAATTAAATGCACTTGAATCTGAATTATATAGTGGTAAAATAAAAACTGATGATGAATTTAAAAAGAAAGCTGAAGAATATGGCATAACAATTAAAATAACTGAAGATGCTACCAAGATAACTACAGTTGGAAACTGTGTAAGAGGTGAAGTAACCACTAAAAAAGCTTTTGAAACATATAGAAAAAGAATTTACGGAACTACAATGGGTTATCAAATAGTGGAATTGTCTGGTTCTGAAACTATTTCCCGTAAAGCTGGTGAAAAAGCAATTATTGTATTTGGTAATAAATTTGCTAAACAGGAAGCAGAAAAACTAATAAATAAAAAATGGAAAGCATCATTAAGTTTAAAATATATGGGGGATATTTTTGAAGAAATTTTAGTTGAAATTTCCAGAAAAACACCTACAATTGGAAATAACTTTGATGTTTTAATTAAACAGCCTAAATTCAATAAAGCAGAAGCTCAAAGACATCCTCTGGCTGCATGGTTTTCAAGTCGGTGACGGACCTGTCAGTCCAGGTGACAAGGCGCGGGCTGAAGTCGCGCAGCGCAAGCAGCTGGCAGGACGGCTCGGAGGCGCCAGGCTGTACTGCGCAGGCGATGAGGTTCTCCCGCCAGTCTAGGGGCGGCTCGGTCTCGCCTGTGTAGTCGACGATAAGCCAGGGGAGCAGCGAAGGCGTTTTGCCGGCGCTTTCGGCATCCTCTGCCGCCTTGGCATAGCCTTCCGCAAGGCTCGTCAGCCTGTCTGCCAGCTCGTCAAGGCTGCTGCCTTTCAGCTGCCGCATGGGTCTGAAGATTGGCACCGGCACTTCCTCTATCTTTAAGGAGCCCCGCCAGCCTGAGGCAGGGGACAGCTCAGCTGCCTCATCGTCCCTGCACTCGACAAGCAGAATCTTCTTTTCAGGCTGGTACTCCCCAAAATCCAGGGACAGCGGAGAGCCTGAATAGCGCATGTGATCGCAGCCCGCCACGCAGCGCCCGCTGTGGATGTGCCCCAGCGCCAGATAGTCAAAGGACTGGCTTAAAGCACCGGCGTCAATCTCGCCCAACGTTCCGACAACAATCTGCCCCTCGCCGTCCTTGTCCATCTCCAGGCTGACGCCGCGGGCAAAGAGATGCCCCATGCCGACAAGAGGCACGCTGCACCCTTTATCCTTCATCATCTCCCTGGCCTGCTGCCGGACGCCTTGATAGTGCGCCAGCACGGCAGCGGCGATCTCCCCGCTCCTTTTTCCCGGGTCGGAGCCAAAGAAGGAGCGGTCAAGGTCCGCTTCCCTCAAGTAGGGCACGGCGCAGACGCAGAGGGCCGGTCTGCCGTCATCATCCTGCACGAAGAAGACTTCGTCCTTAAGGCTTTCAGGCGCCCTGCCCAGGACGTGGATGTGGTCGCAGGCAAGATACTCTGCC
The DNA here is from genome assembly GCA_964633375.1 of uncultured Desulfovibrio sp. Classification (GTDB taxonomy): domain Bacteria; phylum Desulfobacterota; class Desulfovibrionia; order Desulfovibrionales; family Desulfovibrionaceae; genus Desulfovibrio. The sequence continues at coordinate 3,173 of CAZWGJ010000155.1, read as the reverse complement.
GAGGCATTCAGGACGGCAGGAGAGTCGTGGTTGCCGCCGGTCAGAAAGACGCTGCGGCAGATGCCGCCCGGCAGGTCGCGCATAGTCTTTAAGAAGTCATAGTACAGCTTCCTGGCAGCATTGGGCGGCATGGCTGTGTCGTAGATGTCGCCGCTGACAATGAGCACGTCAACATGGCGCTCCTCCAGGAGCTTTGCCAGCCAGGACAGAAAGAGCTTCTGCTCCTCCAGCCGCGAGTGGTCGTAGAGGTTCTGGCCAAGGTGCCAGTCGGAGGTGTGTGCAATCAGCATAGTGCCGTCTCCATAGGGGTCTCCATAAGGGTCTAAAAGTGGTGCCTCAATCTAAAGGATCATGCCGTCTTTTTTATCCTATTTCGCTTCCCCTGTCTTGCCTGCCTGCCCCCTCATGGCCAGGGGCTGGCGGGCGGAAAAGGCAGGGGATTTTTTTAGTGGAACCGTTGGAATACGTATGTTTTGAAGGTGCCCAAAGTCCTCCCATGGACCCTCCATGGCGCCATTTTTTTCTTGTCTCTGCCGACAGGAAGGACATTTGCAAGACTTTACATTATTCTACTTGAATTTCAGTATGTTGAGGGATACTTTCTTCAAGTAGAGCTTGAAGAAATGATGCCCTTCCCAGGGGGCATGTCCCGCCCCTGCCAGGCTGCGCCAGGATCAGGTCTTTTCCCCTCGCCTGCGGAAGGCTGCTGCCCCCTGCTTTTGGGCATCCTCTCCGCCCTCCTCACGTCCCCTGGAAGCGTCCTTTGAGGAACGCTCTGCCCTCTTAAGCACGCCTTCTGCCTGCGTCTGAAGATCCCCTTGAGGCACTTCTCCGCCCCCATGTCTTCGAGCTCTCAAGTTTTGTTTGGGGCAGCTCCTTTCCAGCGGCTGCCCACAATCCTGCTTCCCCCTTGTCTGCCGGGGATTTCTGCTGGCAGGTGCCCATGCCAAGCCCTTCCGGAGCATCGTCCTCTTGGTCTTGGCATCCATGATGGCCTTTCTGCCCCATGCCTTATAGCGCCATGCCGTGCCGCCAGGGCATAGAAAAAGCCCCAGGCTGCGTGTTTGGGTGCATCTGGGGCCTTGCGGATTTTGTGGGCTAAAGGGCTTGTCCGCTCGCTATTTTGCCTTGGGCAGCTCCTTCCAGTGGCTTCTCTCAAGCCTGCTTCCCTCTATCTGCCAGAGGGAGTTCAGCTGGTAGGCGTCCTTGTCGTGGCGGGCGCGCATCCAGTGCCCTGTGGCATGGAAGCGCAGGCGGTCTGGGGATGCCTGAAAGGTCCTGCCTTCCAGAGCCTGGGTTACTATCTCCCTGACGTCTGAGCTTGCCATGGGGGCGTTGTCGGTGCGCAAAGCGCCGTGCGCCTTCAGGGGCTTGACCATCAGCAGCGCCCCGGGACGCCCGGGATAGACGTTTTCCAGAGCCCTTTTGGGGTCAGCTACGCCAAAGACGGCAGAGAGCGGCTGGCTGTCGCCCTCGCAGTGGTCTGAGACCAGGATGACGATGGTGTTGTCATAGGCTCCAAGGCGCTTCAGCTCTGCGAGGTAGTCCCCTATGAGCTTCAGGGCGGACATCTCGGCGTAGTAGTGCTCAGGTATGACTCCGTCCAGCATGTCCAGGGGATGCTTTGTCTCAGGGCAGGGATCGGTCTCAACCGGCTCAAGCGTCGTTTTTGAGACGGACCACGGCATGTGCGTCAGCTCGTTGCTGAGCAGGGTGTAGTGCCCTGCACTGTCGTCAGTTTTTGTCAGGGCTGCCAGGTTCTTCAGGACCTGGTAGTGGTCCCTGGTGTGCCCCACTGCCGTCATGTGGCTGATGGAGCCGACAGACTCCGGAATGAGCCAGTCCCCCTCGCAGTAGACATACTGGCGCATGGACCAGGGCGCAGCCCTGAAGATGCCGTAGGACGCCGCAAAGAGGCTTTGCAGAAGCTCCAGCTTGTCTGCGTCCAGGCCCCCGTTTTCGTCGGCAAAGCGCCGGATGATCTTGTCCGCCGCGTAGGGCCTGCCGTTGATGAAGTCTATCTCGCCTGAGGAGAGGATGGAGGCCGTGCAGTTCTTCGTCTTCAGCCAGGAGAAGAAGCTTGTGATTTCGGCATCTATCTTGTCTTCCAGGCTGACGCCGTCCTTATCCTTCAGATTGCGCGGGGCAAGCCTGGGGCCGCCTATGATGGAGGGCAGGCTCATGTCCGTCACGGCCGCCTCGGAGATGGTGTCGGGATACCAGGCAAAGCCGTCAAAGGCCTGCAGAAGCTCGGGATGCTCCTGCTGGATTTTGGCTATATGGTCGCCTGTGAACATGTCCAGCATGAAGACCAGCACGTTGGGATGGGTGCGGCTTACCTCGATGGCGCAGCTGCCTGCTTTTGCCGCCTCATCTGCCGCTGCCTTGCTGCCGCTGCTGCCGGCAGCCTGCACGCCGTACCAGGCACTTAAGCAGACGTTCATAATAAGACAGATGCTTAAGATGCGGCTCAAGAGCGGACGCTTCCTTGCCAGCAAAAAGACGACCAGGCAGACGATGCCCAGCAGCACCGGGATGTCGACAAATTTGTACCAGGCCCTTGCCACATCCTCCTCGCTCTGCAGGATGAAGGCGTCCAGCACGCCGTAGTCCACCTGCAGAAGGCTGGTGTAGATGAGCGCCGCCAGGGCTGCCGTGCAGAAAATGCCTGTGAGGCAGAGGGACAGGCGCAGCCCGCTCACCCTGGCAAGGCTGAAGGGCACAAAGAGCACAAGTCCTGCCAGCAGGGTCAGCAGGGCAAGGGTGCGGCTTGAGATCAGGGAGGCGTCCTGCGCCATGAGCGAGAGCGGAGTTGCGCAGAAGACAGTCAGCGCCAGCACAGCCAGCGCCTTGAAGGCCAGGGCTGAGACTTCCTTTTCCGACAGGGAGCTGAAGAACTGCTCGGCCCTTGCCCTGTAGGCCAGCGTCTTCTTTGCCGCACTGTCCGCAGCGCCAAGCTCTTTGGCATCTGCTCTCGCCCTGTCCCTGGCTGCTGCCACAGCATCTGCCCTGCTGCCAAGCAGGATGAGGAAGAAGAAGGCGCAGACAAGCAGGCAGCAAGCTTCAGGCATGCCGGCTTCAACACAGAGGATGGCGAGGATGAGGGCAAAGGCAAAGAGCAGCGGCGAGAGGTGCCCGGCAAACACAAGACCTGCGCCTGCCGCAAGAAAATA
>CAZWGJ010000154.1:0-4743 GCA_964633375.1 uncultured Desulfovibrio sp. | reverse complement strand
TCAACCAAGCCGACAAAATCCATAGACATGCTCTCAGGCTCCCTCTGGGACAAAATCATCATCTTCGCCATCCCCCTGGCCTTCACCGGCGTCCTGCAGCAGATGTTCAATGCCGCCGACGTCGCCGTCCTGGGGCACTTCGTCTCCAACGACGCCATGGCTGCCGTCGGCAACAACGTCCCCATCATCGGGCTGGCCATCAGCCTCTGCATGGGGCTTTCCCTTGGCGCCAACGTCGTTGTCGCCAGGGACATCGGCATGCACCGCCCAGACAGGACAAGGCGCGCCGTGCACACAGCCTTTGCCCTTGCCTTAGGCTTCGGCCTGATAACGACGGCAGTGGGCGAGCTTGGCTGCGACCCGCTGCTGGACTGCCTTGAGGTCCCTGAGTCCGTCAGGCAGCCTGCCAGCGACTATCTGCGCGTCTTTCTGCTGGGCATGCCCTTCATGGCCGTCTACAACTTCCTGGCTGCCGTCTTCAGAAGCAAGGGAGACACCAAAACGCCCTTTGTGGCGCTGGTCCTGGCGACTGCCTTCAATGCCGCTGCCAACCTTGTCGTGGTCCTGGTCTTTTCCATGGGGGCCGGCGGCGTGGCGCTCACGACTGTCCTTGCCAACTTTTTGGCTGCCGTCTACCTCTTCTGGCGGCAGCTCCTGCTTCACGACGAGCTGCGCCTGACGCCCAGAAGGCTTCTGCAGATCAACAAGGAAGACCTCAGCACCATGATCCGCATCGGTCTGCCAGCCGGCATCCAGGGCATGGTCTTCTCCCTCTCCAACCTCCTCATCCAGGCAGCCATCAACAGCCTGGGGCCTGCCGCCATGGCAGGCTCGGTTGCGGCCTTCACCATCGAGATGACCGTCTACTGCTTCATCAATGCCTTCGGCCTGGCAACGACCACCTTTGTGAGCCAGAACTATGGCGCCGGCAATCTGCCCAGATGCCGCCGCGTCACCTGGATCTCCATGGGCATCAACATGCTTGCCACCTGCTTCCTGGTGCTGACAGCCGTCTTCTTCGGCCGGGAGCTGATAGGCCTGTTCAGCAGCGATGAAGCCATCATCTACTTCGGCTTCACCCGCCTGCTCTTCATTCTCCTGCCTGAGCCTGTCAACGTCATCATGGAAACGGTCTCCGACGCCATGAGGGGCTACGGCTGCTCGCTCCCTCCTGCTGTGGCAACCCTTGTGTGCATCTGCACCATCCGCGTTGTCTGGGTCTACACTGTGTTCAGCTGGACGCCCAACTTCATCACCCTGATGACGGTCTATCCCATCAGCTGGATAGTCACCACCTTCGTCCTCTGCTGGCTCTACTACCGCCACCAGAGGGAGCTCACCAGAGGCAGGGCATAAGCTCTGCTCCCTTGCGCCAAAGCAAGAGATTAAGTACAAAAGAGGTTGACAGCCGTCTGGTTTATCCCCTGTTTCACTGCCCTTGCGGCAGCAGCGACATGATCCCCCAATTACCGTTCTCTAGACAGGGCATCCCTCATTCCGCGGCGCATCAGACGCTTCCTGCTGCCGGCTTGATGCAGGCAGCAGAAAACGCACAACCTGACCACCTCAACTCCCTTATACAATTTCCCTCATGCCAAGCCTTTCCTGTTTAACCAGCTCAAACAGGGGGACTGAATAAGGATATTATTATGGTTACTACTGATTACATCTGGTTTGATGGTAAAATGGTCCCCTGGGCTGACGCCAAGGTGTCAGTCATGTGCCACGCACTGCACTACGGCGACTCCGCCTTTGAGGGCATCCGCGCCTACGACTGCGGCGATGCCGGCTCTGCCGTCTTCCGTCTGAAAGAGCATTCCCAGCGCCTGGTCAACTCCTGCAAAATCCTCCGCATCAATCTGCCCTACACTGCCGAGCAGATTTACGATGCCTGCATCGAAACCCTGCGCGTCAACAAGATGAAGGCCGCCTATCTCCGTCCCCTCTCCTTTGTGGGCTTCAAGGAAATGGGCGTGTTCCCCGGCAAGAACCCCGTCCACACCATTATCGCCGTGTGGCCCTGGGGCGCCTACTTGGGACCTGAGGCTCTGGAACAGGGCATCCGCGTGCGCACCAGCTCCTTCACCCGCATCCATCCCAACACCCTGATGTCCAAGGCAAAGGCCGGCGGCAACTACATCAACTCCATCCTGGCCAAGATTGAAGCCGTTGACGACGGCTACGACGAAGCCATCATGCTTGATCCTTCCGGCGTTGTCTCCGAAGCCACCGGTGAAAACCTCTTCATCGTGAGCAACGGCAAAATCAAGACTCCTCCGCTCACCAACACCCTCGGCGGCATCACCCGCGCCTCCCTCATCGAACTGGGCAGGGATCTTGGCTACGTGGTCGAAGAGCTTCCCTTCTCCCGTGATGAAGTCTACATCGCCGATGAAGCCTTCTTCTGCGGCACCGCAGCCGAGCTCACCCCCATCCGTGAAGTGGACCGCCGCCAGATTGGTGCAGGCCATGCAGGCCCCATCACCAAGCACCTGCAGTCTGAATTCTTCAAGGTTGTCCATGGCCAGAATCCCAAGTACAAGGACTGGCTGGCTCCGTACACCATAGACTAGTTTTTTCTCTTCTTTCTTTCCTTAGGCTGGCCGGAACCTAAAGTTCCGGCCAGCTGTACTAATCAACAGGGCATCTTCTTCCGGACAGCGAACCGCCTCTAAGACATCCATGAAGCACATCTCCCTCGCCACACGCTATCGTCCACAGCGTTTTGATGAAATTGCCGGACAGGATCTCATCAAGGCAGTACTCTCCAAAGCCGTCGTTGAGGATCGCATAGCTCCCGGATACCTTTTTGCCGGTACACGAGGCGTCGGAAAAACGACAATAGCCCGCATCTTTGCCAAGGCGCTCAACTGCGAACATGCACCTCAGGCAGAGCCCTGCAACGAATGCTCCGCCTGCCGCCGCATCACGGCAGGAGCGTATCCCGATGTCGTCGAGCTGGACGGCGCTTCAAACAACGGTGTAGACAACGTCAGAGAACTGCGCGAGAAAGTAGGCTTTTTCCCCCTGGAGGGGCGCTACAAAATCTTCATCATCGATGAAGCCCACATGCTTTCCAAACCGGCTTTTAATGCCTTCCTAAAAACCCTTGAGGAGCCGCCGGCGCATGTCGTCTTCATCTTTGCCTCAACAGAAATTCATAAATTCCCGGTTACCATACTCAGCCGCTGCCAGGTCTATTCCTTCCAGCACATTAAGGAAGAAACGCTGGTTGCCCATCTGAGCAAAGTACTCTCTAAGGAAAATATCCCCTATGACGAGGAAGCGGTCCGCCTGATAGCGCACCGAGGCGCCGGCTCAGCCAGGGACAGCATGTCCCTGCTGGACCAGGTGCTCTCCTACGGTGGTGACAAACTGAGCACGGATACCGTCCGTACAGTGCTGGGCATTGCCGGACAGGACGTCCTGGAAAGAGTCTTCAACGCTCTTGTCTCGGGCAGCTGCGTTGACATGGCTCTTGTAACCAGGGATCTTGTCTCAACAGCTTTAGACATAGGATTCTTCGTCCAGGAACTGACAGACAAAATACGCGCCCTCTTCCTTTTGCGTACCAGCGACAAAGCTACTGTGGAAAGGCTTGGCATACTTGACAGCGAACTGACTTTCCTGGAACGCATTGCCCCGCAGTTCACTCCTGCCTTTCTGCATGCTGCCTGGCAGATGATCCTGGAAGCCCAAAGAAGCATAGCCATCTCCCCCAACCCGGCAACAGCCTTGGAGATGGCGCTGGTCAATCTGGCCATGCTGCCGCGCCTCCTGCCGGCAGCAATGGTAGGAAAACTTGACGGCGCCTCAGGCATCAGCCCCGCCGGCATGCCGTCCGGCAGCCCGCAGGGAATGCAGGCGCAGCACAGTGCAGCACAGGCTCAGCCGGCACCGCAGCAGGCACGCCCCCAGACACAGGCTCCAGCGCAGGCACAAGGCTATGCTGGTGCAGGCGGACAGCCCAGACAGGCGGCAGGCGCTGCATCACAGACAGCAGCGCAGACGTCCAGGACAAATGCTGCGGCACCAGCAGCTTCCCCTGCCCAAACCAGACAGGCGGCATCACCGCAGGCTGCACCAGCACAGGCTGCTCCTGTACAGCCTGCCGCAGCACCGCAGACACAGCACCCTGAGAGCGGACCGACATCAGGCACTGCACAGACTGCTGCAGCCGTCCAAAGCGCCCCTGTGCAGCCGCAGGCTGCGCCAAAGCCTGCTGCCGCTCCCCAGCCAGAAAAACCTGCCGAATCCCTGGACATGGCAAAATTTACCGCCTGGGTCGGCACACTGGAAAAATCCCCCATTGCAACGCACCTGCTCAGCGGCTTCAGCTGCACAGAGCAGACAGCAGGCAGCGTTGTGCTTGAAGGCGGAAGCGTCCACCAGACAGACCGCCTGCAAAAGTCCCTGCCCGATTTGGAAAGGCTCCTTTCCCAGTATCTCAAACGGCCGGTCAAGGCAGAACTGCGGGCTTCGCAGTCAGCCATGCAGCATGCGGGAAGCGCTCCCGCCCAGACAAATTTCAACAGACCGGAATTAAAATACTGTTTTGAAATCCTCAATGCGCACGTGGATCACTGCCACCGCATCTGAGGCCAGCCTGGGAGCAATTCCAACCTCCATATCCCGGACGATGTTCAAAACAGTGCCTACTACCATCATCATTGAAGAGGATTTATCATGCGCAACATGAATGACCTTGTCCGCCAGGCAATATTATACAGAACAAGCTCAAGG
>CAZWGJ010000153.1:0-4768 GCA_964633375.1 uncultured Desulfovibrio sp. | reverse complement strand
GCAAGGTCAATGCCCCTGCAGAATCTTGCGCAGGAGGCCAGCGACGCCGGCATCAAGGGAATAGTCGTTGCCGGCGCCATGCTGAAGAACCGCCGGTCCTAAAACCGCCGGTCTTAAAGGCGCAGCGGGCCGGCATGAAGAGCCGTGCACAGACTTATGCACGGCGCAGGGCAGGGTATTTTGCGGCAGGAATGAAGCTATGTGGTTTCGCGTGGACAACAGACTGATTCATGGCCAGGTCATAGAGGGGTGGCTGCCCTATACAGGCGCCAGCCATCTCATTGTCGTCAACGACAGCCTGGCCCATGATGACATGCGGCAGCAGATCATGCTGCTTGCCGTGTCGCGCCATATAGAAGTGCATTTTGTGACCGTTGCCGATCTTGCCGCCGAGCTGCAGAAGGCAGGCGACGACAGCTTTGTGCTCTTTGAGAACTGTGCTGACGCCGAGGCTGCAGCCGAGCACGGCGTTGCCATTCCGGTTTTGAACATTGGCAATGTCCACTACTCCGAGGGGCGCCATCAGATCTACCCCCATGTCGCCCTGTCCGACGACGACATAGCCAATCTGCGCCGGCTGCTGCACAGCCAGTGCACGGCGCTGGACTTCCGCGCCGTTCCTTCTGAAACAGTGAGTGCGCCCGATGTACACCTTTTCTGAGCTCTTCCTTGCAGGACTGCCTTGCTGTTTTTTTTTGTCCTGACAGGCATCTTCCGCTTTTCCTTCATAATAGGCCTTGTTGAACGCCCATTGGCCCTGAGCCTGCTGGCAGGGTATTTTACAAATCTCTGGGATCTCGCCATACCCCTTGGGATCACCGTGGAGCTTTTGTGGCTTGACGTCGTCGCCATGGGAAGCATCATCCAGCCCTTCAGCGGGCTGACCTTCCTTTTGCTCTTTCCCATCTGCGCCCAGCTGACCTGGACGCAGCCGGGCGTGCTGCTGCTGCCGCTTGTCCTGAGCATGATGGCAGGGTGCCTGGGATCCTACGCCGAGCTGCGCTACCGCATCCGCTGCAACAGGCTGCTTGAGCTGGTGCCTGCAGCACCTGAGGACACCCCCTGCACAAGTCCGGAGAGGCTCTGCCTTTGCGGGCTTCTTGGCCGCATAGCCTGGCACTTTGTGCTCTACCTTGGCTGCTATGCCGTCATCTGCTTTGTGGTGAGCTCCCTGCTGCTTTTTGGCGCCTATCCTGTTTTGACCATCCTTGACTGGCCCTTCCTCTTTGCCATTGCCACCATCGGCGCAGTCCTCTCCTTAAGGGACCGCAGGGCCTATGCAGCCTGCGGGGCAAGCCTCATGCTCATCCTGCTTGCCGCAGGGCTTGGGCTGGTGCAGCTGTAGGGAAGATGCCCCTCAAAAACCGCTGAAGACCTGCTGCAAAGCCCCTGGCAGGGACAAGGGCAGCAGGCGCTGAAAGGCCGGTGAAGAAAAGCCGCCCTTAAAAACACAGACGCTGCATTGCCTAAGACATGGCGAAAACCGGACTGTTCCAGATCTGTACTTTGCATCGTCCTGAGCAAAAAACCTTTTGACAGCAGACTAGTTGGGATTGAACTTGTGCACTTGACATCTGTACTTAAACAGCATTTTATACAGCCGTATTGTCGATGTATTTGCCCTGCATTCAATGCAGGCTAAAGAAAAGCGGATGCAATATGGAAAAATTTGTTGTTACAGGAATGAGCTGCGCCGCCTGCTCCGCCAGGGTGGAAAAGGCTGTCCTGGCTGTGGAGGGTGTCAGTTCCTGCGCAGTCAGCCTGCTCACCAACACCATGGCTGTCGAGGGAAAAGCCACTAATGATCAGGTCGTTCAGGCGGTCGTGGCTGCAGGCTACGGCGCCAGCCCCATGTCTGCCGCAGGCAAGAGCGCAGGGGAGGCAGCCGCCCCCTCTATGACCGAAAGCATGCTGGAAGACAGGGAGTCCCCGATCTTGAAGAAGCGGCTTGTGTGGTCCATCGTGCTGCTTTTGCCCCTCATGTATCTGGCAAGCGGCACCACCATGCTTGGCTGGCCTCTGCCGTCCTTTTTGTCCGGCAATGCCATGGGCTTTGTGCTCTGCCAGATGCTTCTTGCCTTAAGCATTCTCATCATCAACAAGAAGTTCTTTGTCAACGGCCTGCACGGGCTGCTCATCCGCTCCCCCAATATGGACACCCTGGTGGGACTGGGCTCCGGCGCGTCTTTCATATGGAGCCTGGCAGTCTTCTTTGCCATGACAAGGAGCCTTGCCGACGGGGACATGGTTCAGGTGCAGGAGTACATGGGGCAGCTCTACTTTGAGTCGTCCGCCATGATTCTGGCCTTGATCACCGTGGGCAAGCTGCTTGAAGCCAAAAGCAAGGGCAAGACCACGGATGCTTTGCGCTCCCTCATGCGCCTGGCGCCGCAGACGGCTGTCCTTGTAAAGGACGGGCAGGAAGTCGAGGTTCCTGCGGAAGAGGTGCGTGCCGGCGACGTCTTTGTGGTGCGCCCGGGCGAACACATTCCGGTGGACGGCGTCATCCTTGAGGGCACAAGCGCCGTCAACGAGGCGGAGCTTACAGGCGAGAGCATCCCCGTTGACAAGGCGGCGGGGGACAGCGTCCATGCCGCCACCATCAACCAGTCGGGCTTTCTGCGCTGCCAGGCTACGCACGTAGGCCAGGACACGACGCTTGCCAAAATCATCCAGCTTGTGGCTGACGCCGCCGCCACCAAGGCGCCCATTGCCAAGACGGCCGACCGCATCTCAGGCGTGTTCGTGCCGGTGGTGATGACGATTGCCCTGCTGACCGCCGTCGTCTGGCTGCTGTTGGGGGCGGAGTTCAGCTATGCCCTTGCCCGCGGCATCAGCATCCTGGTCATCTCCTGCCCCTGCGCACTTGGCCTGGCAACGCCTGTTGCCATTATGGTTGCAGGCGGTCTTGGCGCCAGGCAGGGCATCTTGTTCAAGACGGCAGCCTCCCTGGAAGAGACAGGCAGGGCAAAGATTGTGGTGCTGGACAAGACCGGCACCATCACCTGCGGGCAGCCTGAAGTGACGGACATCATTGCAGCAGGCGGTGATGAAAAGGCCTTGCTTGAGCTTGCAGCAGCCCTTGAAAGCAGAAGCGGGCACCCCCTGGCCCTGGCCGTTGTGAAGAAGGCTGAAGAAGAGGGCGCCGCAGTTCCTGATGGCGTGCAGGACTTTAAGGCAGAGCCTGGCCTTGGCCTTTTGGGCGTACTGGACGGCAGGCCGCTTTTTGGCGGCAACAAGAAGTTTGTGTCGGCCAGGGCAAGCATTCCGGAGGAGTTTGAGAAGAAGGCTTGTGCTCTTGCCGACCAGGGGAAGACGCCGCTCTTCTTTGGACAGGGGACGAGCTTCCTTGGACTGATCGCCGTTGCCGACGTCCTCAAGGAGGACAGCCGCGAGGCAGTGAACGAGCTCAAAAACATGGGGCTCAGCGTGGTGATGCTCTCAGGCGACACCGAGCGCACGGCAAGGGCCGCCGCCCAGGAAGCCGGCATTGAGGAAGTGGTGGCAGGCGTGCTGCCGGATGAGAAGGAGCGCGTTGTCGGCGCCTTGAAAAAGCAGGGGGCGGTCATTATGGTCGGAGACGGCATCAACGACGCCCCGGCCCTGGCCTCGGCCGACACCGGCATGGCGCTTGGCGCCGGCACGGACATTGCCATGGATGCCGCCGACGTGGTGCTCATGCACTCAAGCCTCAAGGACGTTGCCTGCGCCATACGCTTAAGCCGGGCGACATTGACGACCATCCACCAGAACCTGTTCTGGGCCTTCATCTACAACATCATCGGCATCCCGCTGGCTGCCGGGGCCCTGACCAGCTTCGGGCTGACGCTCAGCCCGATGTTCGGCGCAGCCGCCATGAGCCTCTCAAGCTTCTGCGTCGTCTCCAATGCCCTGCGCCTCAATTTCCGCAATATCCGTGATGCCGGCCATGACGGAAGGCATGCTGCCGGCCCCAGGGTCCTTGGCAGAAGCTTTCAGGAAGCCATGGGCTGGCAGCCTGCAGAGCAGCCTGCGGATGCCAGTGCCTGCACTGCCCAGGCTGATGCCAGGCCCTGCGAGCCGGCCATGAAGGACCAGATCACAAACGAACAATCCCTGAAGGAGGGGAAGACCATGAAAAAGACTGTCGCTATTGAAGGCATGATGTGCGGCCACTGCGAAGCCCACATGAAGGAAGCCCTGGAAAAGCTGGACGGCGTTGTCAGCGCCGTCTGCGACCACAATGCCTGCCAGGCCGTGGTGGAGACTTCCAAGGACGTGTCTGAAGAGGACATCAAGAACGCCGTGGCAGCTGCCGGCTACACCTACAAGGGGCTCAAGTAGCAGGAGCCTCTTTTGAGGCAGCAGATAAGATCAGGGTCTGAAAAGCTCAGGCTCCGGGAATTTATGGGCAGGCATCCGCATGCTGAGGGGTGCCTGCCTTTCTTTATTGTCTGTGCACTGTGCGCCCGGCGCCTTGATGTGCAGGTTCTGCAGCGGCTGCAGATCCTGCTTCCAGCGGCCTTCAGGAGATGCTTAAGGGATCATCAGAAGGGACAGGGAGTCCGGAGAGGTCCTCAACCTTGAGCAGGCAGGTCTTTTTGCAGAACGCCATGCCCCAGAGGGAAACCTTCCTGAACTTCTTTCGCAGGGGAAGGGTGTAATCGGCATCTTTGCCCTGTTTGACGGCTTCTTCCAAAAGCCTTGGCAGTTCTTCTTTTGCCGCGGCGCGCTTGATCTCAACAGCGGCAGCACGATTGTTGTCTCTGTCACGGACGACAAGGTACTG
>CAZWGJ010000152.1:0-4784 GCA_964633375.1 uncultured Desulfovibrio sp. | reverse complement strand
ACGAAGCCGACTTCTCCCGTTCGCGCCCGGCGAGACGGTAGATGAAGGTGCCTTTCTCGTACATACGCAGCTGGCCCTTCCGCTCATTGTCCTGATAGCGGACGCGTTCGTCCTCGTCATATTGATCGAGTTCCGACTCGGGGACGAAGTAGCCGACATTCAGCTCATCGACATCGTCCTTCTTGCGCTTGACCTCATAGAGGTCCTGTTCGGCAATGAAGCCGCGGTACGACAGCAGCGCTTCATAGACCGCGCCCATCTGGTTGATGCCGAGATTCGCGTAGGAGATCCGTCTGCGGCGTTCTTTCCCGTTCTTGCGGGTCAGGCTCATGCGTTCGATGATCTGCAGCATGCAGCTGTTGCGCAGCTTGGCATTGGTGACCATCTTCGTGTATTCGGGATCGAAGATGTGCGCCTTAAGCGGCGGGACGATGAACATCCCTTTGAGGGATTCGCTCGTCTCCGCGGCTTTCATCTCCTCTTCGGTCTTCGGATAGCCGTTGTAAATGAGGTCGTAAAGCTTCGTGAGCGTCTCATGCAGGTAGTAACCCTCCCCGACCTCCTCGACATCCTCGCGGATGCTGTCCGCGATATCGCGCAGACTTTCCAGCGAATAGCCGGAGAGGTACGGCTGCGCCTTCATCGGGGCGTAACCGAGCTCCGGCCGGGCTTCGATAAAGAGGACGAAGAGCATCCGATACATATAGCGCAGGCACTCAATGGAGAGCTGCCCCGCGTCCACGGGGTCGGCTTCGAGATCCCGTCCGAGGCGGGTCTTCATATCGTAAAGCACTTCATTGCCGAGCAGCTCGATGCTTTCACGCAGGGCGTATTTCAGGTTCTCCGAGACGCCGGACGCGTTCTTTCGGCTCGCGTCATCCAGATCATCCAGCAATACCTTGCCGTCGTCCGGGCAGAGTGAGTCTTTATGCAGCAGGACCGCCATGGCCTGAAAGGTCGTGGTTTCATGCCGGGCGTAGATCTCCGACATCTCGAAGCGGAGGTAACGTTTCTCGTTCCATTTGTTGCGGTCGATGAGGGCGATTTGATCCATGCCGATCAGCAGGGCAAAGCGCGGCGCCTCGGCCTGACCGAAAAAGATCTTGTTGACGAGATCTTCATTCGTGATCTCGCTCAGCATTCCCTTGCGGACGGCGCTCCCCGATTCATCTTCCAAAGACGCGGCGTTGAACACATTGCTTTCAAGGATGCCGGTGTCGGGATCCATAGAGGCGCAGAGCAGTACCCACAAAAGCGGCGCGCCGTTCTGCTTCGTCATCTCAAGGTAAACGGGAACCGAAAGCTCTTTATCAATGGCGATCGTTTCCGGTTTGGCTTCGGGATAGCCGAGGGATTTGAGATAGCCGTCGGCCAGCGTTCGAATATTCGCGAGCGTCTGCTGATTCGTGACGGAATGGGCGCTGCGGCTATGGAAGTTGTAAAACTGCCGCGCGCCCTGCCGCAGGAGCGCCCACGGCGTACTGCTTCCCTCGGAATCTTTTGCGGCTTCTGTCCACGCGCTGATGGTTTCGGACGCGTTCTCGGCGAATAAAGTCGCGAAATAATGGTTGGTGTAGTATTCGTTTTGGTTGGTAATGCCCGTCAGATCCATGTTCATTGCTTTACCCCAATCAGTACTGTCTCAATCCGGATGTACGGGTTGTTCTGAATTTCCAATGAGTCTTTCACCCATTCGGTAAAACGGTCGAAGAGGTCATTCACACGGCGCTCTTCTTGGTCGAGTTTGCGCTGCTTGTCATACAGTGTTTCCTGGTAGTATATCTTATGCCGCTCCTGCAGGGAAGCAAGTTTCTCCAACTCCTCATTGAGCTTCGGCTGCATTCGGTTTTGATATTCAGAATACTTTTCGCGCATGTAAGACCGGGCCTGCGCCACGACATTCTCCCGCAGCGCGCTCGCTTCTGACAGTTCAACTTCGGTTACGCGTTGGGTGTTCGGCGTGTTAAATCCATCGATCCCGCTTTTCCGCCGGATATCATTCATTGAAAGCGTGCCGACGTATTCACCGTCCCGGTAGAAAAGGCCGAACCACTCATCAACCAGCGGCGTTGATTTCCTGTTCGGCATACTGCCGGAGACGATGAAGATCATCTCGCCGTCGTTCAACTTCCCGGGAAGGCCGATCACCGGCGCCTCATCCCGTTTGAAGAGCAGCCCCGCCTTATCGTTAACCCAAGACAGGATCGGGTGAAGTTTCCACAGATACTGTGTTTTCGGCCAAGGAGAATCATCCAACGATGCCTGCATGCTTCGTCTCATTTCTTCCATGCAAAACTTCTTGTCATCGGAAAGCCGCAGCGTGCCGTCTTCTTTCGGCAGCGCCTCTTCGGGAATGAGCGCCTTCAGCCGCCGCCGCAAATCCTCCGTAAGCGTGATGTCAAGGCCCGAGACGTCAGGAAGTTTCTGTACGGGGTATTTTTCCGTCTTGTTGAGATACCGGAGGGCGTTATAAAGGTAGTCGATATCGGAAAAGAGCGTTTCATCGGTGACAGTCTTCACTGTTTCCTCGGCTTTTACATTCTCTTGGTTGACTTCGTTGAACATATCCTCAAACCAATCGGAATTCTCCTCGCCGGCATCCAGCTTTTTTCCAAAAGCTTCAGCGCCTTCTCCGCTTTCGATGGCTTTTCTGACGGCACGGTCTTCCGCGTCGACGTCAAACTCTTCGAGAAGCAGCGCGGGGTCGCCGATATTTTTCCGAGCCTGCTCCTCTTTGATGATTAGGATCGCGATAAGGTGCATATCGCCTTTGATACGGTCGTTGTTGCTTTCAATCACCAGATATCGAATGTCGGGCTGCTCTTCCTGCCCGTAGCGGTCAATACGGCCGTTTCTCTGCTGGAACACCATCAAAGACCAGGGGATATCGAAGTGGATCATTCTGTGACTGCAATGATGAAGGTTCAAACCTTCCGAAGCGACATCGGAAGCTGTCAATACGCGCACAGGGGAGTCGGCGCGGCCGAATTCGTCAACGATCCGCTGCTGTTCGATATCGCTCATGCTGCCGGAAATTTCCTGCACGGCGTCCTCCTTCAAGCCGAGATCTTCGCGAAGGTGTTCGGAGAGGTATTTCATGGTCTCGATGCGTTCGGTAAAGATGACGACGCGGTCTTTGGGGTTGGACGGATCCCATCCATATTCTTTATCATCCCGCAGGAGCGAAAGCAGCTTCTGATAGCGGGAGAAATCGTTCGGCGAGATTTTCTCAAGCGCTTCTTTGAACTCGGAGAGCAGGGCAATATCCTTGATCTCGGAATCGGGATATTTTTTGCGCAGCTTTTTCAACCGCTCATCAATGCTTTTGATACAGGCGGCCGGGCTTGAGAATAGGGATTTTTCTAAGCTTGTCTTGAAGAGCTGTCCCGCTCCTTTCGGCTTGTCTAAGTCCATATCCAACTGCATCTCCGCGAATATGCCAAAGGCGTACTCCTCCGCGGGAGAAGCTTGACAAACCTCTGTAGAAATCTTCCTTTCCGGGAAGGATTTGGAAATTTGATCGGCAACGTCTTTCTTGAATCGTCGGATGAAAAGTCCTTGAATGTCATCGGGAGAGTACTTTTCCGGGTTCGCGATCGCTGTCGGGTCGAGCATATTCATGAGGGAAGCGAAGCTCTTCGCGCGTCCGTCATGGGGTGTGGCGGAAAGCATGATCATGGTGTCGCTGCGGTTCGCGAGAAGCTTCGCGAGAGTGGCACGCTGCGCCGTTCCCTCGCCGCGTTCAGCGACGTTCTGGGCTTCATCAATCACGATAATATCCCAGCTCGCGTTCTCTAAATGGGTGCGGTATTCGTCATCCCGTTTCAGCGTGTCAATGGAGATGATCGTCTTATCATAATAGTAAAACGGATTGTAATTCGAAGGCAGCGAGGAGCGGATCTTCTGAATGCGGTGGGAGTCAAGGCGGACCAAAGGAATCGTGAAACGGTTCCACATTTCTTTCTGAAACTGCGTCATCATGCTCTTGACAGTGACGACCAGAATCCGCTTCCCTTTGCCGCGGGCGATCAATTCGCTCATCAAAATCCCGGCTTCAAGTGTTTTCCCTAAGCCAACGGTATCGGCGATCAATATTCTTTGGCGGGGACGTTGAAGAGAGAGCTTCGCGGGATCAAGCTGGTACGGCAATAAATCCATCGCCGCTTCCTGCCCAATGTGAAGATTCGCGTCTGTCGGGATCTGTTGACGCCAACGGCTCTCTAAGTAAAGAAGGGATTTTTTATAAAGGGGTGAGTTGTCGGCGACGAGTTTGATCTCGGCCGGGTTTACGACTTGGATTTCCTCCAGGTCGGAAAGGAAGACCGCGTCTCTATCTTTAACAAGCGGAGAAACCCCCGTGCAATAAAGCGTCTCGTTGTCAAGGCTGTTTCTCTCGATTTTCTTGATAACCCATTCTTCGTCTCGAATGACGGCTCTCATGCCAGGAGCGAAATCTGTCATTTCCTGATCTTCCTCTCTAAAATACCTTCGTATTCATTATTATATAAAATTGACGTTGGAATTTTCCTGCTGTTTGTGCTTTCTTCGTAATCTTATAATGATGCCAATAGAATGGTTAAATTATAGCTGATAATGAATTCAACGCAATGGGGAAAACGTGAATTGACCGAATGGCCAATTGTTACCAATTGCTTGGATAATAAAACAGCCGCCCGGTTGTCGGACGGCTGTTTGTTCGTTTTCGACTTATTCCTCTTCGATGTGATGAAGGACGGATTCGCTGACCGTGGCATCACCCTCTTTGGCGTATTTATCCACCAGCT
>CAZWGJ010000151.1:0-4784 GCA_964633375.1 uncultured Desulfovibrio sp. | reverse complement strand
TTTCACGGAATGAGGTCCCGCCAATTTTTATCCGTACAGCACACATGTTCTTACCCGCCTGTCATTCAGCTTAGCGCAGTGCTCTCATGGAACAGCAACCACAGACACTGGCAAAGCATAATTTATTGGCTGACTGCTTTGCAATCTCTTTGCAGGGACTTAAAGCTTGCCGCTGCCTGCCTTCTATCCCTGTCATGGTCTCGGTTCTTCACAGCTTTTTGCAGTACGATGCCGGAGCCGGACATCGGCATTGCGCAGCTCCTTGCCCTTCAGTTGAGGGATGCCCGCGGGAGACGCCAGAGCAGCGCCCCCGTCTTTGCAGCGGGCAGGCGTTCCTGCCGGCCTTGTTGAGGGAAGGCGGCATTTCAGGTACAGTGCCGATGCGGCGCAAGAGGCCACTCTCCTGCTTTTGCCTGCGAGGTGGCTGCCGTCCTTTTGGTGGTCGGGATTTATGGCTGATAAGAGAGGTAGACATGCACCTTCCTCCTGAAGAGGATTCCCTGCTGCTTTGCGCAGGGCAGGAAAAAAGCGGGCAAGACGAGGCAGCCGGCATCAAGGAGCGCATGGATGCGCTTGTACGCGAGCTTGAGCGGCACAACAGGCTCTACCACACACTGGATGCGCCTGAGATCTCCGATGAAGCCTACGACGCCCTGTTTGCGGAGCTGACGGCCCTTGAAAAGCAGCATCCCGAGTTCCGCTCCCCGCACTCGCCGACGCTGCGCGTGGGCGGCGGGCTGCTGCCGGGGCTCAAGACGCATGCCCACAGGGTGCGCATGTACGGCCTGGAGGATGTCTTCAGCATTGAGGAGTGGCATGACTTTGCCGGCCGCATGGTGCGGGCCGTTCCCGAGACCCCCATGGAATTTTGGTGCGATCCCAAGCTGGACGGGCTTGCCCTGGAGCTGGTCTATGAAAACGGCGTGCTTGCCAATGCCATAACCCGAGGCAACGGCGAAGAGGGCGAGGTCGTGCTGGAACAGGCGCGCACCATACGCTCCATCCCCCTGCACCTGGCAGGGGAGGGACCGTTTCCGGAGCTCATTGAGGTGCGCGGCGAGGTTGTCATCTTCAAGGACGACTTTGCTGCCGTCAACGCCAAAAGGGAGCTTCTGGGGCAGAAGCTTTTTGCCAATCCCCGCAATGCCGCAGCCGGCAGCCTGCGCCAGCTGGACGTCTCCCAGGCGCGCAAGATGCCGCTGACGTTTCTGGCATACAGCATGGGCGCCGTCTCCTGGGGAAAGGTGGCTGCCAGGACGCAGCACAGCGATCTTATGCAGCTCTTTGCCGGCTACGGCTTTTCAACGCCGCCCGGAGGGCAGATCTGCCGCGGCATGGAGCAGGTTGAGGCCTATGTCGAGGGCGTGCGCAGCAAACGCGAGAGCTACCGCATGCAGATTGACGGCGCAGTTGCCAAGGTGAACGACCTGGCAGCCCAGGAGGCGCTGGGCTTCACTGCCAGGGCGCCGCGCTTTGCCGTTGCCTTCAAGTTTCCTGCAGAGCAGGCGCAGACCATACTGGAAGGCATAGACGTGCAGGTCGGCAGGACAGGTGTGCTGACGCCTGTTGCCAGGCTTGTGCCGGTGCAGGTGGGCGGCGTGACTGTTTCCAGCGCAACCCTGCACAATGAAGACGAGGTCAGGGCCAAGGACCTCCGTGTGGGCGACACCGTTGTCGTGCAGAGGGCAGGGGACGTCATCCCCGAGGTCGTGCGGGCGGTGGCTGAGAAGCGCCCGGCATCCGCTCTTCCCTGGACCTTCCCCGAGACATGCCCTGCCTGCGGGGAAAAGGTGCACCGCGAGCCCGGGCAGGCTGCCTGGGTCTGCGACAACATCTCCTGTCCGGCAGTGCGCCTGCGCTCCATCATCCACTTTGTCTCCTCCTCGGGTCTGGACATCCAGGGCATAGGCAGCCAGTGGATTGAGCAGCTGGTCCAGTCCGGGAGGGTGAAGACGCCGGCTGACCTCTTCACCCTGAAGGAAGCCGATCTTCTGGGCTTTGACCGCATGGGCAAGCAGCTGGCCGCAAACTTTGTGCAGGCGCTTGAGACCGCCAGGGGGGAGGCGACGCTGACGCGCTTCCTCTCGGCATTAGGCATCCACCACGTGGGCGAGCAGGCAGCCAGGCTTTTGGCGCAGCACTTTGCCACCATGGATGCGCTGATGAAGGTCAGCTGCGAGGATCTGACTGTCCTGAACGGCGTAGGCCCCAAGATGGCGCAGTCGATCGTCAATTTCTTTGCCGGGGAAAGCAACAGGGCCATGCTTGAAAAGTTCCGGAGCCTTGGGCTGTGGCCAAAGGAAGAGGAGCCTGCCGAAAAGAAGGCTGGTCCGCTTTTGGGTGCGCGCATGCTCTTCACAGGGACGCTCTCCATCCCCAGGGGTGAGGCGCAGCGCATGGCAGAGGAGGCAGGCGCCCAAATCGTGAGCTCTGTCTCCAAGAAGCTGGACTACCTTGTGGTGGGCGAGAAGCCTGGATCCAAGCTTGAAAAGGCGCAGAAACTAGGAATCAAGGTACTGGACGAGGCAGCGTTCAGGGCGCTTCTTGAAGCATAGCTGCCTTGCAGCAGGGAAGATTTTTGAGACGTTCAGTCAGGAACCTTCGGTCAGACTGACAAAAAAGGACAAAGGAGCATGCTATGAGTTTACCAGTTATTGTTGTCGGCGCCGGCGGGCGCATGGGCAAGACTATCTGCGATATGGTGCTGGAAAACAGCGGGCTGGCACTGGCCGGCATGGTGGAGCGCACTGAATACCAGCCGGCAGTCGTTCCTGTGGACTGCGTCATCAGCGACGATCTTGAGACTGTCGTTTCTGCCTGCCCCGAGGACTCCGTGATCGTCGATTTCTCCTGCCCTGAATGCAGCCTGCATTCAGCAGAGGTGGCAGCCAGGAAGAAGGTGGCCCTGGTGATTGGCACAACCGGCTTTGCTGCCGGGCAGCTCGACCAGCTGAGGGCCTTTGCCGAAGAGACGCCCATTTTCTGGTCGCCCAACATGAGCGTGGGCATAAGCGTTTTGCAGAAGGTGCTGCCCCAGCTCGTGAAAAGCCTTGGCGGCGACTACGACGTGGACATCACGGAAATCCACCACAACAGGAAAAAGGACAGCCCCAGCGGGACGGCCCTGCGTCTGGGCGAGTGCATTGCCGATGCAAAGGGCTTTGACTTTGACAAGGTGAGGACTTCCTGCCGCGACGGCATCATAGGTCCCCGCCCCAAGGAAGAGATTGGCATTATGGCAGTCCGCGGCGGTGACGTCGTCGGCGTGCACACGGTGTACTTTATGGGGCCTGGCGAGACCATAGAGGTGACGCACAGGGCGGAGTCCCGTGCAAACTTTGCAGGCGGCGCCCTGCGTGCCGCCCAGTGGCTGGCAGGGCAGAGTGCCGGAAAGCTCTACAGCATGAACGACATATTTGCCTAAGGGCAGGGAGGCAGCCTGCCTGAGGCAGGCCGGTCTGCATCACAACTAAAAAGGGGCTTGTCCTTGCTGGACCACGACGGTTCAGAGGACGAGCCCCTTTTGCAAAAAACGGCTTCCCGCTAGATTTCCAGGCTGCCTTCATTCAGCAGGAAGTCATAGATGTTCATGACCAGCATGCCGTCCTCGGTGTAATGGGGAACCGGCGTGTCTTTGGTGATGATGACCCGCTTGAAGAAGTCTCCGGTCAGCCTCAACGGCCGCTGTTCCTGCTCCCTCTTTGCTGGATCCGAAATGGTGCAGGCGGACTGGATGTAATAGCGCCTGGAGCCTTTGTTGCAGACGAAGTCAATCTGCCCTTCTCATTCGTATCATAGCGGGTGACGACGCCGGCATCTACAGCAAATCCCCGCCTCTTCAGATCGTTGAAGATGATGTTTTCCATGCAGGGTGCTTCATCAGTCTGTCTGAAGTTGAGCCGTGCGTTGCGCAGCCCCATGTCTGTGAAATAGTACTTTGCTGAAGTCCCGACAGACCTTTTGCCTTTCACATCATAGCGTGGTGCGCTGTCAATCAGGAAGGAGTCGCAAAGGCAGTCAATATATCGTTTGATGGTTGTGCTGCTGGTTGCCTTTTTCCTGGCGACCTTAAAGACCGCAGAGAGATTTTCTGGATTGGCAGGCGAGCCGACGGCAGAGGAAAGAAGGTTCACAACTTCTTCAAGTGCAGCCTTGCTGCGGATGTTGTGCCGCTCAATAATGTCTGGAATATAGACTTCCTCAAAAAGGGATTTCAGAAAGGCGCTCTTTTGCTCCGGAGTTGTACAGCTTAAAATCTGCGGCAGCCCGCCGTAGGTCAAATACTCATGCCATCCATCCTGCTTTGTGCCCTGGTAAGCCGACATGAACTCGGCAAAGCTGAGCGGGTGCACAGGCACCTTGTCGCTGCGCCCCCTGAACTCTGTGATCACGTCCTTTGAGAGATGGCTGGCATTGCTTCCGGCTGCGTACACATCCACATTCTTCATGCGGATCAGGCTGTTTAAGACGGCCTCAAAGTCTCCCAGCAGCTGCACCTCGTCGAGCAGGACATAATGCATGACGTCGCCTTGAAGCTGCTCTTTCAGGCGGGGGAACAGCACCTGGGGGTCGCGAAGCTGCCTGTTTTCAAAGGCGTCAAAGGCGATTTCTACAATGTGCTTTTCATCAACGCCTTCTGCCAGCAGGTGCTCCTTGAAGAGGGTAAAGAGAAGATACGTTTTGCCGCACCGCCGTAGCCCAGTTACCACCTTGATGAGCCCGTTGTGCTTCCTGCTGACAAGCTCGTCCAGGTACTGGTCTCTTTTGATTTTCATAGGGGAAGC
>CAZWGJ010000150.1:0-4790 GCA_964633375.1 uncultured Desulfovibrio sp. | reverse complement strand
TTGAGCGGAAGATGGGGCAGGTGCGGGTGTTGGGATTTAAGAGGGCTATGTCGGCAGGAGAGAGCGTGAAGCGCTTTTCCTCATCCGCAAGATCGCCTGTGCCGTGCGCAAAGAAGACAAACTGCGTTTCGTCAGCCAGGGGCTTTGCTCCTGAGCCTGCCGTCAGCAGGCAGAACTTGATGCGGGAGTCAATGTCAGGGAAGATTTTCAGCCTGTTTTCAAAGTCATAGAGACTGATCAGGCTCTTGGTCTCCACCATGTCCCCAAAAAACAGCTTGGTGGTGTCGTCCGAGCAGATGCCCGAGGGCACGATGCAGCCCATGCGCCCCTCGGCGTTGACGGCGTTGCGCATCCATTCGGCGAAGATTGTGTAGAGGTTGATGCGTCCCTGTCCGCAAAATGGATAGCGGGTGCTGTTGGAGATAAAAGAACGTATTGCCTTCGACTTGCGCAGGCTGCTGACAAACAGGGTGTACAGCCTGTTGTCGGTGGCGCTCAGCTTGTCTATGGCCAGCTTGCGCTTCATGCCCGGGAGTTTGGCGATGTCTTCCCTGTTGTGGCTGGTAAACCATTCCTTTTCCTTGATTTCATTATGCTCCCATGGCGGGTTGCCGATGACTGCATCAAAGCCGCCGTTCTCTGTCACTTCAGGGAACATGACCTCAAGGTGGAAGAACTGGTATTCTTCTGCCGTCTTCCGGACATCGTCCAGCAGCTTCTGCGGCACAGTGTCTCCGTTGACGAACTGAACGATGGTCTCCCATGTCACACCATAGGGGATGCCGCTGTTTTTGCTTGTGCCGTCAGGGAGAAGCTGCGGCTTTTCCGCCGGCAGAAAGCAGCGCGGCAGGATGAAGGCTGCTGTCCACAGGTCATAGAGCATCTTTTTCTTCTGCCATGCCGCTGTTGAACGCCAGTCCTTGAAGGCCTGTTCTTTTGCCTGCAGCTCCGTCAGCGAGTTGCTGGGGCTGTAGGACAAGTTCAGCGGCTGCAGCGTTTCTGTCACCGCGTCAAAGCGCTGCTGGAAGACATCCAGGAGTCCCTCCTGCCCGACCTTGTACTGCTCCTTGTTCAGGGCGCGCAGCCTGCTGACAGCGTCTGGATCGTCGCTGCCCAGATCGCAGTAGGCACTGTTGGGGATGCCCTTCAGGATGGTGTCAGCCGTGGTGCCCAGAAGAGAGTTGGCGCAGATGATGTGGTGGTCCAAAAAGGAGAGCGGCTTGCCCGGCTCATAGGCTTCCAGCCAGAAGCCGAACTTGCAGAGCTCTATGGCCATGGGGTTGATGTCTATGCCGTAGATGCAGCGCACGGCAACAGAGCGCAGCGCCTCTATGCAGGCAGGCCGCGCAGGCTCGCTGTCGCCGGTGCGCTGGGCTGCCAGGCGCTTGGCAAGCCTTCTTGCCGCAGCCAGCAGGAAGTGCCCGCTGCCGCAGGCAGGATCGCAGATCTTGAGATTCAGGAGGGCTTCCTCAGGGTTGTCCGCTCTCTCAGCCCTGTCCATGACGGGCTCCAGGGTGCTTTCCAGCAGGCTCTCTATGAGTTCTGTGGGCGTGTAGTAGGATCCGGAGGTCTTTCTGTCGTTGCCGCTGTCGCTCTCAAGCGCAAAGCTTGTCTCCCCCTCTATCCTTGGCTTCAGCTCCAGAAGGTATTCATAGATGGAGCCAAGCTCCTCGGCGCCAAGATGGCGCCAGTCGACCGGGCGCATTTCATAGGAGCTTCCCATGATGGAGATGGCGTGGATGGCTTCAAGCAGCCTGCTGTTGGAAAGCCGTGCGTCGGCTATGCTTGCTGCAGCCTGCTTTGACCAGAGAAAGCCGCCCATGGGGGTGAGCCCCAAAAAGGGGCAGTCCTCTTCTGCCGAGAGCTTGTCCATGACAAGCTTCAAGCCTTCATAGAGGTCGTAGTGCCTGGATGAGCGCGGCAGGACCAGGGAGAGCCTGCGCAAGTGGGTTAAAGAGTAGCTTCTTAGGTAGCGCCTTCTTGCCTCCTCCGTCGCAGACGGGGCGTGGAGCAGGTTTCTCTCCTCCACCACAAAGAGGAAGATGATCCGGTAGGCCAGGCGCAGCAGCTGCCTGAAGTAGTCCTGCTTGTCGAGCGATCCGTCTGCCAGTCTGTCGCGAAGTTCCCTGTTGCTTTCAAGAAAGCCTGTGCCAAGAGCCTCAATGGCGTCGCGCACCTTGAAGCTCAAGCTGTTGAGCGCCTTGACGGCCAGGGAGTGCCCCTTCTTGCACCACTGCTCCAAAATGCACTGCTCGGGCGGACGGTTTTCGGTATGCACCCTGGACTGGTGGCAGAGCAGCCAGAGCAGGGAGAACTCGGTAAAGGACTGGTCCTTGAAGATGCCTTCCAGGTTGAATTCCACATAGGCCTGCCCTGAGAAGGTGACCTTGTCGCGCAGGATGCGCAGGCAGAGCCCGTTGGAGACAAAGCCCCAGAGATGCCTGTCCGAGCGGTTGAGAAATTCCTGCACCAAAGAGTGCGGGCTCTGCCTTCTGGCAGGATGCACAGGGCGCCCGTCACAAGTCTCCCCAGCGCTTTCTTTCGTCCCGCCGTCCTCTGCCGCAGCCTTTGCTTCGTCCTGCTCTATGGTGTCCAGGCTCTGGTTGAAGCCGACCATGTGGATGGGCGACTCAAAGCGGAAGTGGGAGATGGGGTAGGAGACCAGGCCGTCCTCCCCGCGGTCCAGCAGGCGCTCCGCCTCCTTGGCATGGTCGAGGCTGCCGTAGTCCAGATCCTTGAAGAGCGGCAGCAGCAGGTATTTTTCCGTAAGGGACCTGCCCAGATCCTGGGGCGTGCCGCACTTGTCCATGCGGGCGCTGAACTCCTGCCAGCATTTGAGCATGTGCTCCCAGGCGCCGGATACGGCATCCTTGATGCGGCAGCCCACAAGGCTGTAGCTCTCGTCGGTCAGATTTCCCATGTCCTTGTCGCGCTCAAGAATGCTCCGCAGGGCGTCAAGGGGGAAGAGCTGTCCATAGATCTGGATGTTGGGGAAGGAAGGAGCTTTTGCGGCCATGGGGAAGTACCTTGCTTTTGGTTTTGAGCAGACTGGCAGTCGGCGGGCTTTGCAGCGGAAAATGCACTACAGGGACGGTATGTAGATGAAGAGCCCCAGGATGTCGGGGGACCCTAAGGGCGCCACCTTGTTGGAGTAGCGCCTGTTCGCCCGCCTTGAGGCGTCGCGCACGCTCTTGTGCTGCTCTTCAAGCCTGGCTGCGCGGGCTTTGTGGAAGTCCACAATGTGCGGCATAAGATCCGGCATGGCGTCCACAACTTTTGCGGCCATCTTCTGCTTGTAGGCTGCACCCAGGTTGCCGCAGGGGGCTGCAGAAAAGAGCTTTTCCAGCTCATCCCTGGAAAGATCGTCCTGCCAGAGCGGCTGGGATGGGCTCTTGTCAAAAACCAGGGGGATGCATTCCTCGGCCAGGCTCTCATGGGAAACCGCTCCTGTGGCCTTGAGGGCATAGCGCAGGCGCAGCAGAAGCATGGTGCGCATCCAGGGGGCTTCCTTTGCTTCCATGACGCCGCAGCGCGGCAGCAGGGGCGCTTCGCAAAGTGAGTCTGAGGCGTCCTCGTCCAGGGCGGACTGGGCAAGGTAGGAGGCCAGGCCCTCCACCAGCGGGGAGGTGCGGGAGAGATAGACCTGGGCGGGGCCTGCCGGCAGGCTGAAGACGTAGCTTTTGCTGTTGTCCGGAAAAGTGAGCCCGGGATGCAGGCTCCTTTCGTGCGCTTCAAAGTGGAAGGTGTAGGAGGTCCTGCAGTCTTCCTCCTTTCTGCCCTTGTGGGACTGGGCCGTTCCGCCAAGAAGGTAGGCCGCCTCGGTCATAAAGGAGGCCAGGCTGGCGTCGGATCCTAAGGCGTCCCGCATGTCTGCCAGGGCGGCTGCCACGTCCTGCACCTTGACGGCCTCCTGGCTGAACCTTGTCTTCAAGGTCTTCTTCTGCTCGGCAGCCATCTCTTCCCACCGTCTTGAGAGCTCCTCCTTCTTTTTGTCCTCAGCCGTCTTTTTGACTGGTCTGGCTGCCTGTTCCACTCCGGGGAGGCACATCGACTTGTCGGCAGCCGGCTTTGCCGGTTTTTCCTCCGCAGTCTTTCCGCCGCGCAGGAGCAGGCTTTTGACCAGCGTCTCCATCATGTTGTCTGCGCCGCCAGGGACGGGGACTGCGACGCCAAGCTCCTTGCGGATGGCCGTGTACTTGCGGATGAGCACATCCAGGATCATGGCGTCCATGGCGTTGTCCCTGCCCCACCAGGTCAAGATGCGCACCTCCCTGGCAGGCTGCCCGAAGCGGTCCACCCGGCCCTCCCGCTGCTCATGCCTGGTGGGGTTCCAGGCAAGGTCGTAGTGGATGACGGCGTCAAAGTGCTGCTGCAGGTTGATGCCCTCTGAGAGGCAGTCTGTGGCGACAAGCAGGCGCTTTTCATGTTTGGCAAGCTCCTTGATGGCGTCCTCCCTTGCCTGGGGCACAAGCTCGCTGGTGACGCAGGCTGTGACGCACTCCTTGAGCGTGCCGCTTTTGGCAAAGTTTTGGGCGAGCTCGCGGCAGACGTATTCGGCCGTTTTGATGTAGCGGCAGAAGATGATGGGCGAGAAGCCGTCCTGAAGCAGCTTTTTGACATGGGGGATGAGCTGCTGAAGCTTGCTGTCCTTCTCCCCCTCAAGGCTTTTTGCCAGCTTTTTAAGCTGCGCATAGCTGAGAGGCTGGCCAGAGGCGTCCTCTGTTCCAGGCAGGCTATTGCAGGTCCCGGCAGCATTGCTTTGTGCATCGCCCTTGGCATCGTCCTCTTCA
>CAZWGJ010000149.1:0-4815 GCA_964633375.1 uncultured Desulfovibrio sp. | reverse complement strand
TCCGCGCGGCAAGCCAAAGGCACGCCCGGCTGATCAGCAGTACAAAGATAGAGACCAGGAGACGGCAGACTTATGCCGGCAACCTTGTGGCAAACGCAAATGAGGCGCTTTTGAGGCAGGTGGATATTTTCTGATCCGACTGTTGGAAAACCTCGCTGCTGACAGCTTTCCAAAGCGGGGGGAGCCAAAAGAAAGCTTAGGGCTCAGCAGGAAGCACCAGTCGCAGGACAGCTTCCATCGTTGTGTCCTATGTTCCGGATGAAAACGGCAGATGCCCTTTTTCATCGCTGTTGATATTCTATGCCGCTAAATAAGCATCTTGAAGGAAAAAATCAAGTGCTTTTCCAACGAAATCAGCCTTCATGTGGCAAATGTCACAGACAGGGCGCAGACAGCCTTCCCCAGTTCAGGACGACAGGGCAGGCGATGCCCCGGACGCTGTCCTGCCGGCGGCTGCCGCCAAAAAAATGCGGCACGCTTTCTTCAGCAAAACCAATGCCTTAAACAGGATTTCCTTCCGTATGATGCAGCCACAGCTCCCTTGACACAAAGCCAATAAAACTTATAATTTCTGCTGTATTACACAGGGTGTACCAGTGTTTTGAGAGACAACAGATCGTGCCGTGCACCATGGCACGATCCATTGTCCTTTTTATTTTTCCCCCATACCGTTTTCCAGACAGTTTCCCTGCAGTTCTTCCAATTTGTCCACCTCAAAAAAAGGCAGCACGTCAGCAGCATCCAGGCATAAACGAGCAAGAAAAGGGGTACCGACCATGCGAACAGAAAAAAAAGCCGCTTCCCAGCTTCAGCCTTCCCTCAAGCCTTCCGCAGACAGCGAATGGCTTGAGACAAACGGTCTTGGCGACTACGCCTCAGCCACGACAGAGGGCATCAACACAAGGCGCTATCATGGTCTTCTGGTTGCCAACGTAGAAGGCATGGACAGGCACGTCCTGCTCTCAGCCACGGAAGACTGGCTGTCCGTCAGATCAGACGCCTATCCCTTGTCCTCAAGGCACCATCCCTACACCGTCTATCCTGAAGGCAGGAAGAACCTGAAGGAATTTCATCCTGCCCCCTGCCCCGCCTTCGTCTATGAGGCAGGCGGCTTCCGCATCACCAAAAGCATTGCCTTAATCAGCGGGCAGCACGCCGTCCTGCTGCGCTACCATGTCGAAAGCCTGCAGAAGAAGGCCTGCACCGAAAGCCTCACCCTGCGCATCTCGCCGCTGCTGGCCTTCCGCTCCTTCCATGCGCTGACGCATGCCAACATGGATCTGCAGGTCAAGACCTATCCCGTCAACTCCGCCGCCAACGGCTTCAAGATCCAGCCCTACAACTCCCTTCCCCCGCTCTATGTCCAGGTCTCAGGGCTGTTTGACTTCCTGCCCTCCCCTGAATGGGTCAATGTCGTGGAATACCCTGTCGAGCAGCAGAGGGGCTTTGACTTTTCGGAGGATCTCTTCTCGCCCGGGCTTCTGGAAATCCATCTGCTCCCAGGCGAAGACGTGATCGTGTCCGCCTCGACGGCGGAAATCAAGCCGAGCCTGGAAGAGCACCAGCCGCTTGAGGCGCTCTGGGACAAGGAAATGCAGAGGCGCGGCAAAGCCGCGGGCAGCACGGCTGCAAAGACGGCTGCAAAGGCTGCCTCCAAAACGGCCAAGGCAGCAAAGGCGTCCGACAAGGGCGCTGCCCTTGAAAAGTACCTTGCCGCCCAGTCTGCCTGCTTTTTGACCAAAACGCAGGGCGGGCATTCCATGGTCATTGCCGGCTACCCCTGGTTTGGAAGCTGGGGGCGCGACACGCTCATTGCGCTGCCTGGCGTCTCCTTCCTGGCAGGCAGAGTGGAGGAGGGGCTGGACGTCCTCTCCGCCATGATCAAAAACGCCTCGGACGGCATCATCCCCAACACCTACACCAGCGACG
Organism: uncultured Desulfovibrio sp.; assembly: GCA_964633375.1. Taxonomy (GTDB): domain Bacteria; phylum Desulfobacterota; class Desulfovibrionia; order Desulfovibrionales; family Desulfovibrionaceae; genus Desulfovibrio. The sequence continues at coordinate 2,886 of CAZWGJ010000149.1, read as the reverse complement.
GCAGAGCCGACGGCTACAACAGCGTGGACGCCAGCCTCTGGTTTGCCTGGGACTGCCAGCTCATGCTGAAAAAGCTGGGGCGCAGCCAGGAAGCCAAAGACTTCATGGACCTGTGCGCACCGGCAGTCTATGCCGTCATTGAGGCCTTCAGGGCGGGACGCGTGCCCTTTGCGCGCGTGGCCTCCTCGGGCATGGTTGAGGTCGGCACCCCGCAGACGCAGCTGACCTGGATGGACGCCCAGGTGGACGGCAGGCCCGTCACCCCCAGGTACGGCTATCCGGTGGAGATCCAGGCGCTCTGGTACAACACGCTGGCCTTCGGGCACGACCTGGCAAAGAAGCGCGGCGATCCCGATCCCTGCCCTGCCAGAAGCCTGCAGGCTCTGCGATCCATTTTTGAGGCCAAGTTCGTCAAGGACGACGGATCCCTCTACGATGTCTGGCTCCATGCCGACGACGGCGGCCCTGACGGGGCATTGCGCCCCAACCAGCTGCTGGCCGTCTCCATGCCCTTCCCCATAGCGCCCGAGAGCTGCTGGAAGAGCGTTGTGGACAAGGTCACGGAGGAGCTTCTGACGCCCTTCGGGCTGCGCACCCTTTCCCCCTCGCATCCTCTGTTTGCGCCGCAGTACGCAGGCGATGCCAAGTCGCGCGACTCTGCCTACCACCAGGGAACCGTCTGGCCCTGGCTGCTCGGCCCCTACACGGACGCACTCATCAAAAGCTGCAGGCTTGGCAGCGGCAAAAAGCCAGGTGCTGCGGATGCCGGCAGGCAGCAGCGCCTTCTGGACAAGGCCGCCAAAAAGCTGCTGGCAGAGGTGACGCCGCTCTTTGCCAGGCATCTTGCAGAAGCCGGCGTCGGGCACATCTCGGAAATCTTTTCTGCGACCTCCCCCTATGCCCCCGACGGCACCATCGCCCAGGCCTGGAGCGAAGGCGAAGTGCTGCGAATGCTCATGCTGCTGCGCAAGAACGCTCCGGACGCCTACGCAGCCTGGGCGGCGTCCCTAGCCCTGCCGCTTCTTCCTGCAGAGTAGCCGCCCTGCAGCCCCCAATGGCGGCTGATTGTTTTGCCAATGAAAGCGGGAGTGCTTCCTTATATGAACCAGGAAGCCTCCCCAAAGCACCTTGAAAGAGATCGCTTAAGAGATCGGAGGATTCCATGCGGGTTCTTATGTTTGGCTGGGAATTTCCTCCGCATATCAGCGGAGGACTGGGCTCGGCCTGCGAGGGCATTGTACGCGCACTGACTGCAAAGGGCACCCAGGTTCTGTTTGTCCTGCCCAAGCTTGGCGGCAGCACCAGCCAGACCAGCGGGCTCACCATGTTCAGCGCCAACGGGACGCGTGTCGCCTCTGTCAGCGAGGACATCAAAAACACCCGTTTTTACACCAATGCCAGCGACTACTGGCATAAAAACCTGCACACTGAGGTCGTGGACTCCATGCTGACCGCCTATGCCACGCCCAACTGGTATGAAAGGCAGTATGCGACCTACACCAGGTACCGCACCAAGGCGGAGGGCAGCGAGACCGAGATCCTCAAGGGCAGCCCCTGCGAGCAGGTCATCAGCATGCACGGCGGCTACGGCAGGGACCTCATGACCGAGGTCTACAAGTACTCCCTGGCAGCCCAGGCCATTGCCTCGCAGAACAGCTTTGACGTCATCCACGCCCATGACTGGATGGCCTACCCGGCAGGCATCCTGGCCAGGCAGGTTTCCGGCAAGCCGCTGGTCGTCCACGTCCATGCGACAGAGGCGGACCGCAGCGGATCGGGCATGAACCACGAGGTGGCGCACATTGAGTATGAGGGCATGCAGGCTGCCGACAAGGTCGTAGCAGTCAGCCACTTCACCAAGAACCTCATCATGCGCATCTACAATGTGCCCGAGTCCAAAATCGAGGTCGTGCACAACGCCGTCTCGCGCAAGCAGGCGTCCCACCTCTACCACACGGCCAACAAATCCGGCGAAAAGCAGGTGCTCTTCATGGGGCGCATCACCTTCCAGAAGGGGCCTGAATACTTTGTGGAGGCGGCCAGGCAGGTGCTCAAGGTCATGCCCAACGTCCGCTTTGTGATGGCGGGCTCAGGCGACATGCTGCTCTCCATGGTCTCGCGCGTGGCGCGCTACCGCATGGGGCGCCGCTTCACCTTCACCGGCTTTCTCAAGGGGCATGAAGTCGAAAACATGTACGCTGCCAGCGACCTCTATGTCATGCCCAGCGTGTCCGAGCCCTTCGGCATCGCGCCCCTGGAGGCCATGGTCTACGACGTGCCCGTCATCATGAGCAAGCAGTCGGGCGTCTCCGAGGTTATCACCAACGCCCTGAAGGTCGATTTCTGGGACGTCCGCAAAATGGCTGCCTGCATCTGCGCCGTCCTGGCGTACCCTGCCCTTGGGCAGTACATGGTCCGCAACTGCCAGGAGGAGCTCAAGTCCATCCGCTGGGAAAATGCCGCCGTCAAACTGAACCGCATCTACAACGAACTTGTCGCGAGGTCCTAATATGCCGTCCGTCTGCTTTTATTTCCAGGTCCATCAGCCGTTCCGCCTGAGAAACTACTCCTTCTTCGACATCGGCCACAACCACATGTACGAAGATGAGGAAGCAAACAAGGCTATCATGCTGAAGGTGGCGGACAAGTGCTACCTGCCCATGAACGACCTGCTTCTGCGCCTGATAGAGCGCTACCAGGGCCGCTTCAAGTTCTGCTTCTCCATGTCCGGCGTCTTTATCGAGCAGATGCAGCAGTATGCGCCCAAGGTCCTGCAGAGCTTCAAGGACCTGGTCGCCACAGGCTGCGTCGAGGTGCTGGCCGAGACCTATGCCCCCTCCCTCTCCTTCCTCTTCTCGCCACAGGAATGGCAGGATCAGATAAGGG
>CAZWGJ010000148.1:0-4849 GCA_964633375.1 uncultured Desulfovibrio sp. | reverse complement strand
TTGAACTTGTCCCCACAAAGGATCTGCCGCTTACCGTCAATTTGGGAGTGCAGGGTTATCTGGGACAAAAGGAAGGCGTGACTGGGTCCTGTTTTATCCAATACTCCTTCTAGCCTGAAGCAGATTCCTCTCTGGCAAAAAGCTGCTCCCGCCATGCGAAAAGGGCTGTTGCCCTGTGACTGGTTGTAAAAACCAGGTTGAGAAGGCGGGGCAGGGTGTCCGAAAACTTTCTGGACGAAAAATTTTACTCCCTTTGAATCATAAGGAGCCGCCCCAAATAGGCGCTTAAAGGGCAAACTAAGAAGATTTTCGTCTGGAATCCCGTCACAAATTGGGGTGGGAAATGAGTTTTCGGACAGTCTGGGGGGCATAATCTGGCGCCATTGGGCAGCGACAAATTCTCTCCACCCCCCTGATCGCCATTCAAATGCCCGCTCAGCCACCCGCTCAAAGGTCGATGAGCTTGCATGGAACCCGAAAAAAAAGATCGCAGGCACATGGTGCCTGCGATCCTCTTCCTGTTCTCTTGCGAAGATTACTTGTTGTTCTTCAAGTAGTCCTTGGCCCGCTTGGCTTCGGGGCTGTTGGGATATTTCTTGATGAGTTCAGTCATGCGCGCCTTGGCGGCAGCCTGCTTCTTCATCTTGCTGAAGCATATGCCCTGCTTCAAGTAGGCGGCAGGAGCCTTGTCAGAATTGGAATAGGAGTTGATGACCGTGTCGTAGGCAAGGGCTGCATCAGCAAACTTGTTGGTCTGGAAGTAGCATTCGCCAAGGTAGTACTGCGCCGAGGCTGTCTTCTTGGCGTCGCCGCTCTGGCCGAAGTTTTGGATGTAGTCGCTGAAGGAGCGCTGTGCCTCTGCATACTTGCGGGAGTTGTAGGCATTGACGCCGGCCTCATAGAGGGCGACCTTCATGTCTTTCTGGGCAACGGGCTGCTTGGGCTTGGGGCTTTCCTGTCCCCAGGTTCCTCCTGTAGGCATGCCGCCGGCAGCAGCTCCTGCAGCGGCACCGGCTGCAGCGCCCTGTCCGCCGTCGTTCAAGCCGCCGTAGCTGAAGTCAACAGCCGGAGGAGTCTGTGCCTGGGGGGCAGTCTGCGGAGCGCTCTGGGCAGCAGGGGCTGCCGCAGCGGCAGGAGCTGCCTGGCCGCCGCCCTGAATGGGAGAGCCAAGGTCAAACTTCATGGCCATGCTTGTTTCGATTTGATGCAGGGCTGCTTCATGACGGTTGAGCTTGTCAACAATCAGGCCGGCTCCGCCTGCCCTTTTTAAGTCAGCCACAAGCCCGCGCAGCTCACGCAGCTCTTCACGCATGGTCTGCAGCTCGTTCCTGGTGTCGGCCTGGGCAGGCTGCATGCGCCTGATCTCTGCATCGTGCTGCATGATCTGCGCTTCCATATCATCATTTCTTTGGGCACAACCAGTCAGGCTTGTCGCCATGACGGCGAGGAGAAGAATCGGAGTAATTGCTTTGTTCACGGTAACTCTCCAGCAAAGAGGGAACAGCATTTGAATAGGCAGCTCCCCCATAAGGGGAACTTAAGAGTTCTGGATGGGCTTTCTGACTTTTGCACCGGCCTTGAGGCGTCCGATGAAGATGTACAAGAGACCGCCAAGGATCGGCACAAAGACTGCGATGAGAAGCCAGATCACCTTTTTCTGGAAGTCTCCGCCAAAGTCATGGCTCCAGATATGCCACAGGGACCAGAGGTTGGGGAGAATAGGGATGAGGGCGACAAGTATGTGCCACCAGGCAAAAGTCATGATGAAGGTCCTTATGAATGAAGGGCGTCACTGCTTTTCAGGCAGGCCCCGTTGGTCGTGCCCGAGCAGTATGGCCAGGATGGCAAGGCCCGCCCCGACGCAGATGGCGATGTCCGCCACGTTGAAGGCCGGCCAGTGCAGGTCGCCCCAGTAGAAGTCCAAAAAGTCCGTTACAGCGTGCTCTTTCAGGCGGTCTATGAGATTGCCGTAGGCTCCGCCCAGGATCAGGCTGAAGCCTGACCACAGAAGCGGAGCCTGCCCGCTTTTGCGGATCAGGGCCAGGATGACGACGGTTGCAAGGATTGTTGCCGCTGAAAAGAGCCACACCTGCCAGTCTATGTCCGACCGGTTCAGCATGCCGAAGGCAGCCCCGCGGTTGCGGATGTTGACCATGTTGAAGAGGCCGTCAATGACCGGAAAGCCTCCGTTGAGGGGAATTGAGGCATTGACCAGCCATTTGCTTGCCTGGTCTGCTGCAAGCGCCAGGGGAGCAAGTATGAGCGGGTATTTCCAGCGGCTGTCCATGGTTTAGGCGTCCTTGCAGCCGCACTCTTCCAGGTGGGCCATGACGTGGGCGCACCTGGGGCAGAGGTCGGGATGGGATGCCTCTTTGCCAATCTCTGTGGAGTAGGTCCAGCAGCGCGGGCACTTTTCACCCTTGGCGCGCTCGACGCCAATCTTGAGCCCGACCACCTGCTCATCGGCTGCAGCATCGGCGCCGGCCTTGGTATAAGGCTCAACAGAGAGCTGGGAGACCAGGCAGTACTCGCGCATGTCGCAGCCGATGCGGGTGAGGGCCTGCAGGAGTTCCTCGGAAGCAAAGAGGGTGACGCTGGTGTCCAGTGAGTGGCCGACAGTGCCTTCACGGCGCAAAGGCTCAATGGCTCTGGTGACGGCGCCGCGGATGTCCTGCAGCGTCTTCCAGTCGGCCCTGGTGTTCTCAGGCAGGATCCAGCCTGCACAATCAACGGGCTTCAGTGCAAAGACCGTCTTTTCTTCGCCTTTGAGGGCCACAGGGAAGTGCTGGTAGATTTCCTCAGCCGTAAAGGAGAGGATGGGTGCTATGTCGCGCACAAAGAGCTCAAGGATATGCCAGAGGCTGGTCATGGCCGAACGGTATTCCCTGGAGTCCTTTGCCGAGCAGTAGACGCGGTCCTTCAGCACATCGATGCAGAGGATGGAGAGATCCGTTACGCAGTATTCATGCAGGGTGTGGAAGACCTTGTGGAAGTCGTAGCTCTGGTAGGCCTGCTGGACTGAGGTGTAGATCTGGGCTGCCGTGCTGACAGCCGCCCTGTCCAGGGGCAGGAGCTCGTCTATTGGCAGCAGATCGGCCTTAGTCAGCTTGTCCGTGCAGCCAAGGATGTAGCGGCAGGTGTTGCGGATGCGGCGGTAGGCGTCGACAAGACGGGCCACGATGTCGTCGGAGAGGCGGACGTCGTCGCGGTACTCGACGGAGGAAGCCCACAGGCGCACCACGTCTGCACCGTACTTGGCAATGATTTCCTGCGGGGCGATGACGTTGCCCACAGACTTGGACATCTTGAAGCCCTTGCCGTCAACCACGTAGCCGTGGGTCAGCACGTTGCGGTAGGGCGGAATGCCCTGGGTGGCAAGGCTCAGCAAAAGCGAGCTGTGGAACCAGCCGCGGTGCTGGTCTGAGCCTTCCAGGTAGAGGTCGGCAGGGTAGCTGAGCTCCGGGCGCTGCTTCAAGACGCCGGACCAGGTGGAGCCTGAGTCAAACCAGACGTCCAGGATGTCGGTTTCCTTCTTCCAGTGGGATCCTCCGCAGTGGGGGCACTTGAGGCCTTCGGGGACGATTTCCTCCATGCCTGCCTCAAACCAGTAGTCGCAGCCGGTGGGATGCTTGGCAAAGCGGGCGCTGATGTCCTTCATCCAGGCGGCGTCGTTCCAGGCCTCGCCGCAGTCCTCGCAGAGCAGCGCCAGAATAGGCACGCCCCACTGGCGCTGCCTTGAGATGCACCAGTCAGGCCTGGTGGCGATCATGTTGTAGATGCGCTCGCGGCCCCAGGCAGGAATCCAGTTGACCTTGTTGTTGATGGCGTCCAGCGCCTTCTTGCGCAGGTCGTTGGCCTCCATGCTGATGAACCACTGGGTGGTGGCGCGGTAGATGAGCTTGTTCTTGCAGCGCCAGCAGTGAGGATAGGAGTGGTTGATGGGCGCCTGGCCAAGCAGAGCTCCGACCTCCTGCAGCTTTTCAACTACGTGCGGGTTGGCTTCAAAGACGTTCATGCCGGCAAAGTAGGGCATGGTGGGCAGGAAGCGGGCTGCATCATCCAGGGGAGAGTAGATTTCAAGGCCGTACTTCAGGCCGACCTCATAGTCCTCGGGACCGTGCCCGGGGGCGGTGTGGACGCAGCCTGTGCCGGCGTCAAGGGTGACGTGGTCGCCCAACGTGATGGGGGACTCCCTGTCAAAGAGGGGATGCGTGGCCTTAAGGCCCTCAAGAGCCTGGCCCTCAGCCTCGCCAATGATGCTGAATTCAGACCAGCCCCATTCGGCAGCGCACTTCTCAGCCAGCTCTTTGGCCAGGACGTACTGGGCGCCGTCGTGTTCAACCAGGGCATAGATGAAGTCCTTGTTGAGGCAGACTGCCATGTTGTCCGGAATGGTCCAGGGAGTTGTGGTCCAGATGACCACGTAGGCCTTGCTGGGATCGGCCTTGGCAAAGACCTTGCGGAGTCCTTCATCCTTCAGGGCAAAGCGGACGTAGATGGAGGGGGAGGTCACATCCTTGTATTCGACCTCGGCCTCGGCCAGGGCGGTGTGGCAGTGCCCGCACCAGTAGATGGGCTTCTTGGCCCTGATGACCATGCCCTTTTCAACGCAGTTGGCCAGCTCCATGCTGGTGGCGGACTCAAAGGCAGGGCGCATGCTGAGGTAGGGGTTGTCCCAGTCGCCGATGACGCCGAGGCGCTTGAATTCCTTGCGCTGCACGTCAATCCATTTTTGGGCGTACTCGCGGCAGATTTTGCGCACCACGTGGGCAGGAAGCTCCTTCTTCTTGCCCTTGAGCTCTTCTTCTACCTTGTGTTCGATGGGAAGGCCGTGGCAGTCCCAGCCGGG
>CAZWGJ010000147.1:0-4871 GCA_964633375.1 uncultured Desulfovibrio sp. | reverse complement strand
AAAAATTTCTTGCTGAGAGTAAAGTTAAGCAGCTTTGCCTTTCTGCTCTTCGATGGCCTTGAGGGCGTAGAGCAGTCCACGCACCACATTGGCCAGCAGGCCGACAAAGTTGGTGGGCACGGCGTTCATGGTGGCAAGCAGCTGTGCGAGCAGCTGCTCGCGGCTGGGCAGCTTGGACAATGCTTCCACGTCAGCGACTGTCATCGGCTTGCCGTCGATGCTGCCGCCGCGCAGGATCAGAGTCTTGCTGTCCTTTGCAAACTTGCTGAGCGCCTTGGCCACCTCAACGGGATCATCGAATCCGAGGGCAACAGCGGTGTTATCATGGAACTCGCCCTTGATAACGTCGTGCTTGCTGTCGGTGAAAGCGATGCGGCCCAGAGTGTTCTTAATGACGTGATATTCGCCACCTGCTTTGCGCAGTGCCACTCTCAGGTCGGTCGATTCCTCCACCGTCATACCCTTGAATTCAGTCATGACAGCGATAGAGGCTGAATCAGCCTTAGCCTTCATAGCCTCGATAATCGCCGCTTTTTGAGACCTATCCACGTGAATCTCCTCACGTTAGGGTTGCCAGAGGGGGGAATCGAGCCGTAAGTCTGGGCAGGGTTTAGATCCCATAAGGGACAACCGGCCGTCTTCGACTCGAATTCCTCATTCCATTGCCGAGGGAGAGAAACTCTCCCTTTGCTGCAGCGCCCGAAGGAAAAGACCTTGAGGCCTGCAGCTGAAGGACTGCCAGCTGAAAGCTAGTTGGCGGGACCTTCAAGAAATTTCTTAACCTGTCCCATGTCCACTTTGAAGCCGGGGCCCATGGTGGTGGAGACAGACATGCTGATCATGTAGGTGCCCTTGGCAGCTGCGGGCTTCAGGCGCATGACGGTGTCAAGCAGAGCCTTCAGGTTGCCCACGATCTTGTCGGGGCCGAAGCTCACCTTGCCCAAGGGGGCGTGCAGGACGCCTGCCTTGTCAACGCGGAAGTCGACGCGGCCGGCCTTCAGTTCGGTCACAGCCTTGGTGACGTCCATGGTGACGGTGCCGGTCTTGGCGTTGGGCATCAGGCCGCGGGGTCCAAGCTGGCGGCCGATGCGGCCGACCAGGGCCATGCAGTCGGGGGTGGCGACGGCAGCGTCGAAGTCGAGGAAGTTCTCGTCCTTGATTTTGTTGACGAGATCCTCATCGCCTACGAAGTCGGCGCCGGCAGCCTTGGCTTCAGCCTGCTTTTCGCCTTTGCAGAAGACGGCCACGCGGACCTTCTTGCCCAGGCCGTTGGGAAGGGTGCAGGCGCCGCGGACCATCTGGTCGCTGTATTTGGGGTCAACGCCGAGACAGATGGCTACGTCCACCGTCTCATCGAACTTGGCGTAGGAGGCGGCGAGGGACTTGCTCACTGCGTCCTGGATTGAGAAGCGGTCCTCAGGACGGATGTCCTTGAGCGCATTGTTCATTTTTTTGCCGTGCTTGGGCATTGTTGTTTCCTTTGGATATCTCCTGCCTGGTGCAGACTGTGAGCCCCCAGGCAGTGCTATTGATAACAATGTCAAAAGACGCAAGTCTACTTGACGTCAACACCCATGCTGCGGGCGGTGCCTTCGATGGTCTTAATGGCAGCTTCCAGGGAAGCGGCGTTCAGATCGGGCATTTTAACCTTGGCGATTTCCTCAACCTGTGCCTTAGTGAGCACGCCGACCTTGTTGCGGTTCGGCACACCGGAGGCCTTGTCCAGCTTGCAGGCCTTCATGATCAGGACGGAAGCCGGAGGAGTCTTGGTGATGAAGGTGAAGGAGCGGTCAGCGTAGACGGTGATGATCACAGGGATGATCATACCCTTCTGATCCTGTGTACGGGCATTAAATTCCTTGCAGAAGCCCATGATGTTCAGACCATGCTGACCCAGTGCAGGACCTACTGGCGGGGAAGGATTAGCGGCCCCAGCGGGAATCTGCAGCTTGACTTTGGCGACAATTTTCTTGGCCATGAGATAATATCCTTAACGTAGAGACAGACGCATGGTCTGTATATGTTGCTGACCCTGTTGCTGCCGGCTTATTCCTTGGAAACCTGCACGAAATCAAGTTCAACAGGCGTCTGGCGTCCAAAGAAGGACACAGACACGCGCAGCTTGTTCTTCTCGTAGTTCACTTCATCGACGACGCCGTTGAAGCTGGCAAAGGGACCGTCAATGATGTGTACTTCCTCGCCCAGCTCGAAGTTGAACTTGGGACGGGGAGTTTCCTTGCCCTCTTCTACACGCGACAAAATGGCCTCAACCTCATCATCCTTGATGGGGGTCGGGTCATTCTTTGCACCGATGAATCCGGTTACTTTGGGTATGTTCTGGACAAGGTTCCAGGAATGGGGCTCCATTTCCATCTTGACCATTACGTACCCAGGGTAGAGCTTACGGGTGGCTGTACGCTTGCTGCCTGTGTTCTTGTTGAGCTCGATAACCCGCTCGACAGGGACTAAACAATCATGGATGAGGCCATTGTCCTCACCCCTGCGAATGATTTCCTTGATTGTTTTCTCGACCCGCTGCTCAAAACCGGAATAGGTATGCAGAAGGTACCAGCGTGCACGCTTGCGCGGCTGCACTGCTTCCTCTTCTGTAATGATTATTTCGTCCATTGGTTGTCCTTTCCGTCGGTTTAGGAGAGGAACGACTTGATGAGAGACGACAGTCCAAGATCAACAAGTCCGAGAATCAGCGCCATGACTGCCACGAAGCCGAGAACCGCAAAGGTCGCCTTGCGGGTTTCAGCTGCTGTGGGCCACGTCACCTTGCGCAGCTCAGCCTTCGAGTTCTCAACATAGGTGAAGAAACGTTGAAAGACGTTGGGTGTTTTTTCAACTTGTTCTTGAGACTTTTGCTGTGTCGTTGTGGTTTTTGTAGCCATGGCAAACTCAAGGTGTAAAAAATGGCAGGGCAGGAGGGATTCGAACCCCCAACATGCGGTTTTGGAGACCGCCGCTCTAGCCGTTAGAGCTACTGCCCTGCACTGCTGGGGGATTAGCAGACCCAATCCCCCAGAGAGATATGTTTATCGAACTTCGCGATGTACTGTGTGACGCTTATCCCACGGGCAGTACTTCTTGCGTTCAAGACGCTCCGTGGTGTTCTTCTTGTTCTTGAAGGAAACGTAGTTTCTACGTTTGCACTCAGTACAAGCGAGGGTAATTTTAACTCGCATGATACTACTCGATGATTTCGGTCACCACGCCGGAGCCCACCGTGTGGCCGCCTTCACGGATAGCGAAGCGCAGGCCCTGAGCCATAGCGATGGGGTTGATGAGTTCAACGGTGAAGGTGCTGTTGTCACCGGGCATAACCATCTCGACGCCGTCAGCCAGCTGGATGATACCGGTAATATCGGTGGTGCGGAAGTAGAACTGAGGACGGTATCCGGTGAAGAAGGGGGTATGACGGCCGCCTTCATCCTTGGAGAGCACGTACACTTCAGACTTGAACTTCTTGTGGGGAGTGATGGTCTTGGGAGCTGCGAGCACCTGGCCGCGCTCAACTTCATCACGCTTGGTGCCGCGGAGAAGGACGCCGATGTTGTCGCCGGCTTCGCCCTGATCCAGCTGCTTGCGGAACATTTCAACGCCTGTGCAGGTGGTCTTGGCGGTGGGCTTGATGCCTACGATTTCAACTTCGTCGCCGACCTTGATGACGCCGGTTTCCACACGACCGGTAACAACGGTACCGCGGCCGGAGATGGAGAACACGTCTTCGATGGGCATCAGGAAGGGCTTGTCGAGCTCACGGACAGGCTCGGGAATGTAGCTGTCAACGGCGTCGAGCAGCTCAAAGATGGGCTTGCAGGCATCGTCGTCGAGGCTGTCGGCATTCAGGGCGTTCAGAGCGGAACCCTTGATGATCGGAATGTCGTCGCCGGGATAGTCGTAGGAGCTCAGAAGTTCACGGACTTCCATTTCCACGAGCTCAAGGAGTTCGGGATCGTCGACCAGGTCGCACTTGTTCAGGAAAACCGTGATGGCGGGCACGCCGACCTGACGGGCGAGCAGGATGTGCTCACGGGTCTGAGGCATGGGACCGTCGGTGGCAGCAACAACGAGGATGGCGCCATCCATCTGAGCTGCGCCGGTGATCATGTTCTTGATGTAGTCGGCGTGGCCGGGGCAGTCAACGTGAGCGTAGTGACGGGTAGCGGTCTCGTACTCAACGTGAGCGGTGGAGATGGTTATGCCGCGGGCCTTTTCCTCGGGAGCTTTATCGATTTCATCGAAAGGAATGAAGCTGCCGGAATTCTTCAGGCTGGCAATCTTGGTGATGGCAGCAGTCAAAGTGGTCTTGCCATGGTCGATGTGGCCGATGGTACCAATGTTGACGTGAGGCTTGCTGCGGACAAATTTTTCCTTGCCCATTGTACGTCTCCCTGGGAGTAAAGTTGATATTGGATGTTATCCGATCGACAAACGAACCGCCGGTCAAGAGAATGACCTGCGGACGCTTGCAGTTCAGTCCCTGTCTACCAGGGAACAACTTGGCTTATTGTAGGGTTTTATGACTTTGGAAGACGGTGGAGCGGGAAACGGGATTCGAACCCGCAACCCTCAGCTTGGAAGGCTGATGCTCTAGCCGTTGAGCTATTCCCGCATGCAGGCGATAAACCGTTTTCCTGTCCCTATTTGGAAGGAAGTTCCTACCACACCGTAGTCACCGACTTAACGTCTCCTACAGCCAAGGCAGTTTGCAAAGCCCTTGTAAAAGGGTGGTGGTGGGGGGTGGATTTGAACCACCGAAGTCAATGACGACAGATTTACAGTCTGTTCCCTTTGGCCACTCGGGAACCCCACCACTATGATATTTTGCCGGCATCCTCAATTACTGGGGATGGTACGCACAA
>CAZWGJ010000146.1:0-4911 GCA_964633375.1 uncultured Desulfovibrio sp. | reverse complement strand
ATCTCTCCCATAAGGCAGATGAGATCCGTGCCTGGTATAACGGCTACTGCTTTGGCAGCGACCAGCAGATCTACTGCCCCTGGGATGTCGTGAAATATGTAGCTGATTTGGGGGCAAACCCAAAGGCCAGACCGCTGGCATACTGGAGCAATACCAGCAGCAATGACATTACCAGGAAATGCATCAGCCAAAGAGAATGGCCTATTGAAAAAGCTCTTTCAACGCTTATGCAGGGAGGGTGCATAGAGACCACGATCGCGGACTCTATGACCTATGACAGCCTTACGTCTACTGAAAGTACGCTTTGGACGCTGCTTTATCTCACCGGCTACCTCACCAAGCTCCCGGACAGCCAGCAGGATCATGACACGGATTTGATAAAGCTGCACATACCTAATAAAGAGATTCGCACGATCTTTGCCAGAGACATGGACCGATGGCTCAATGAGGCCATTACCAAGTTGGACTTAACGTCCTTCTTTACTGCCTTCTGGGCTGGGGATGAAAAAGCGGTGACAAATATCCTCTCTGATATAATACTTGATACTGTCAGCGTTTTTGATGCCTATAAAGAAGACTATTACCATGCTTTTATCCATGCTATTTTCTATCTTCATAAATATGAGCCTATATCAAACGGAGAAAAAGGTCATGGTTTTGCAGATATCGTAGTCGATGATATAAAGGATAAAAAAAGCAGCCGCTCAGCTGTCATTGAGGTAAAAAGGGCAGACAGTCCGAATGCTCTTGAACATGAATGTGCTGAGGCTCTGGCACAAATTGAAAGGCAAAAGTACGACCAAAAGCTTTTAAGCGAAAGCCGGACTATCCTGCACTGGGGCATTGCTTTCAGGAGCAAGTACTGTCTGGCAAAATGCAAGACCATTCGGAGACCGGACCTTCTCTTGGCATAGAAAGTTTCCTCTCCCTGCACCAGATGGTGGTACGTGGGCACTTGACATGCTGTTACAGTCAGTCTTCATAGCACTATCTATGCCATTCAGCCCTCATATAAGGAGATGAGGGCTAACGTATGAATACGTAACTACAATAAATGCAGAGGTGCACAATGTCTGGAAGAACAGTTATTACAGGTAATGAGGATTTCAGGGAAGTCAGAGAGAACAACCTGTACTATGTCGACAAGACGTCAATCATTAAAGACATCGTTGAATCAATGATGAGATCAAAAGTTTTTCTCTTCACGCGTCCAAGGCGGTTTGGCAAGACGCTGACAATGATAATGTTAAGAGAGTTCTTTGATGTAACGCATTCTTCCAAGGAACTTTTTGACGGACTTGCCATCTCGTATGAACAAGAAATTTGCAAAAACTGGATGAACAGCAATCCAGTTATTTTCTGCTCTTTGAAGGATATAAAAGCCAGCTCGGCAACATACACTGAATCCTATGACCGCTTCTGCTCTCTTGCCTCACGTCTTTGCCTGGAACATAATTACCTGCTGGAAAGCAATAAGATTCCTGATTCGACTAAAAAACGATTGAGTGCTCTCATGGACGGCACTGCCAGCTATGCAGCTGTATCAGACGTCCTTCTGACTTTAAGCTGTGCTTTGCATCAGCACTGGAATAAGAAAACCATTATTCTTGTTGACGAATACGATGCCCCCCTAGCCAGTGTACAGGCTGGGCAGAATTATGACAGGCTTGTTTCTTTTATTGGCAACATGCTGGAAACTGGCTTCAAAACCAACCCTTCACTCGCCTTTAGCGTGATGACTGGCTGCCTGCGTATTGCCAAGGAAAGCGTATATACAGGGCTCAATCATGTCGACTGCTATGGCATTGACCATGTCCTCTACGCTGACAAATTTGGCTTTACACCTGAGGAAGTAGAGACTCTTCTGGCTGAACAAAATCTCTCCCATAAGGCAGATGAGATCCGTGCCTGGTATAACGGCTACTGCTTTGGCAGCGACCAGCAGATCTACTGCCCCTGGGATGTCGTGAAATATGTAGCTGATTTGGGGGCAAACCCAAAGGCCAGACCGCTGGCATACTGGAGCAATACCAGCAGCAATGACATTACCAGGAAATGCATCAGCCAAAGAGAATGGCCTATTGAAAAAGCTCTTTCAACGCTTATGCAGGGAGGGTGCATAGAGACCACGATCGCGGACTCTATGACCTATGACAGCCTTACGTCTACTGAAAGTACGCTTTGGACGCTGCTTTATCTCACCGGCTACCTCACCAAGCTCCCGGACAGCCAGCAGGATCATGACACGGATTTGATAAAGCTGCACATACCTAATAAAGAGATTCGCACGATCTTTGCCAGAGACATGGACCGATGGCTCAATGAGGCCATTACCAAGTTGGACTTAACGTCCTTCTTTACTGCCTTCTGGGCTGGGGATGAAAAAGCGGTGACAAATATCCTCTCTGATATAATACTTGATACTGTCAGCGTTTTTGATGCCTATAAAGAAGACTATTACCATGCTTTTATCCATGCTATTTTCTATCTTCATAAATATGAGCCTATATCAAACGGAGAAAAAGGTCATGGTTTTGCAGATATCGTAGTCGATGATATAAAGGATAAAAAAAGCAGCCGCTCAGCTGTCATTGAGGTAAAAAGGGCAGACAGTCCGAATGCTCTTGAACATGAATGTGCTGAGGCTCTGGCACAAATTGAAAGGCAAAAGTACGACCAAAAGCTTTTAAGCGAAAGCCGGACTATCCTGCACTGGGGCATTGCTTTCAGGAGCAAGTACTGTCTGGCAAAATGCAAGACCATTCGGAGACCGGACCTTCACTTGGCATAGAATGACAGTCTCCAGCCACTGGCACAGCATTCTGCCTTAAGACTGCCGCACAATCCTTGCAGCAGAGGCACGATGCAGAAAACAAAAATCCGAACCCGCGGCCTATTGGCCTGAGGTTCGGATTCCTGCGTATAAAGCGTGGCAGAGGTTTAGTTTGGGAGGTCCCTGCCGCAGCGCGCTTTAGTATTTTCTCTGCAGCTTGTCGCGCACTATCAGGGCTGCTGTGTTCATGCCCAGCACCAGGATGATGAGCACGATGGCTGTCCCGTACTGCAGGGGGCGCGTCTTGTCGATTTCAGTGCCGGCAGTGCAGAGGACGTAGATGTGGTAGGGCAGGCACATGACCGCATCCAGGAGGGAGGACGGGTTTTTGGGCGTGAAGAAGACGGCTGCCGTGAACATGATGGCTGCCGTTTCGCCGGCTGCGCGCGCCACGCCCAGGATGGAGCCTGTCAGCATGCCCGGGATGGCGCAGGGGAGCACCACGCGGGCGATGGTCTGGGACTTGGTTCCGCCCAGAGCAAGGGAGGCTTCCCTGTAGGTGTCCGGGACATTGCGCAGCGCTTCCTCAGAGGTGGAGATGATGACCGGAAGCGTGAGCATGGCCAGTGTGAGCACGCCTGAGAGGATGCTCACGCCAAGTCCTAAGAAGGTCACAAAGAAGGACAGCCCGAACAGACCGAAGACGACTGAGGGGACGCCTGCCAGGTTGTTGACGCCAAGGCGTATGATGCCGGCTGCCCGGCTTCTGCCTGCGTACTCATTGAGGTAGACGGCTGATGCCACGCCCAGGGGGAAGGCGATGAGCAGAGAGCCCAGGGAAAGGATGGCTGTGCCCACTATGCAGGGGAAGATGCCGCCCTCGGTCATCATGCTGCGCGGGGGCTCTGTCAAAAAGGACCAGGAGAAGACAGGCAGACCGTTCCAGAGAAGGTAGGCGCAGATGCCTGCCAGCACGAGGACGTTGAGGGCAGAGACCATGCGGAGGAAGAAAAAGACGATCTTTTCCTGAATGTGGCGGGACGCCGCTGAATAGGCCGGAGTATTTTGTGAAGCCATAATAGTCCTTCCCCTACAGGCTGGATGAGCCTGCCTGGCGGTGCTTTTCAGCAATGCGGCTGGCTATGATGTTGAAGACAAGGGTCAGCAGGAAAAGCAGGATGCCGATGGCAAAGAGGGCGTGGTAGTGGTCTGAGGCATAGGGTGCTTCAGCCATTTCTGCAGCAATGGATGCGGGCATGGGCCTGATGGGGGCAAAGAGGGAGTCGGGCAGGCCGCCTCCGCCGCCGGCGCACATCAGGACGACCATGGTTTCGCCTATGGCCCTCGACATGCCGAGCATGACGGCAGTGCCTATGCCGGACAGGGCGGCAGGAAGAACGACGCGGATGATGGTCTGCCAGTGGGTGGCGCCAAGGGCCAGGGATCCTGCGCGCAGGGCGTCAGGCACGGCGTGCAGGGCGTCCTCGGAAATGGAGCAGATGGTGGGCACCGTCATGATGGTCAGCACGATGGCTGCATTGAGCAGGTTGAGGCCGGTGTCGGCGCCGCAGACGTCCTGCAGGAAGGGAGCCAGGAGAACCATGCCCAGAAAGCCCAGCACCACTGAGGGCAGGGCTGCAAGAAGCTCGATGAAGGGCTTGATGATGCGCCTGGTGTTGGAATGGGCGATTTCGTTGAGGTAAATTGCCGTCAGGACGCCGAGAGGGATGGCAAAGACAGAGGAAAGAAGCGTAACGGCGATGGACCCTAAGAAGAGGGGAAAGATGCCGAAGACGCCTGGATCTTCAGTGGGGTACCACAGCTCTCCGAACAGAAAGTCCGAAAGGGAATAATGGGTGAACAGGGGCAGGCCTTCCATAAAGAGGAAGATGACGATGCCAAGGAGAGCCAAAAGAGAGAGTCCTGCCGTTGCTCCCAGCGTTTTTTGAATGAGCTTTTCCTTGAAAAGATAAGTAGGCATGAAGCGGGTCCTTATTCGGAGCATCTTTTCAGCGTCTTTTCCTGAGTGCCTGAGAGTCTAAGCCTGAGAGTCAGGGCGTCTTCAGCATCTGCATAAAAAAGCAGAGCCGGCCCGCTGCCCCCTTTGAGGGGCGGCGGGCCAGCCAAGTTCTTTTAAG
>CAZWGJ010000145.1:0-4939 GCA_964633375.1 uncultured Desulfovibrio sp. | reverse complement strand
CTCATGCCCGGTCACGCGCCTGGCTGCCTCCACCATTTCAAGCACGGAGAAGCCCTGGCCGTTGCCCAGGTTGCAGACAGTTGAGGCTCCGCCTGCCTGCAGGTAGTCCACTGCGCGCAGATGGGCGTCTGCCAGATCCATCACATGCAGGTAGTCGCGGATGCAGGATCCGTCCGGCGTGGGATAGTCCGTGCCAAAGATGGAGATGAAGGGCCTGCGTCCTAAGGGCACCTGCAGAATCAAGGGGATGAGATGGCTCTCAGGCCTGTGGTCCTCGCCTATGCTCCCGTCTTCCAGGGCGCCGCCGACGTTGAAGTAGCGCAGGATGACGGAGCGTATGCCGTTTGCCTCCCCGACCCAGCGCATCATGCGCTCCATGATGAGCTTGCTCTCGCCATAGGGGTTGGTGGGATCCTTGGGATCGTCCTCGGTGATGGGGATGGACTTGGGCTCGCCGTACACGGCGGCAGTGGAGGAGAAGACCAGCTTGTCCACGCCGTGGCGCACCATGGCCTGCAGAAGTGACAGCATGCCGCCGACGTTGTTGTCAAAGTACTTCAAAGGCTTCCCCATGCTCTCGCCGACCAGGGAAAAGGCAGCAAAGTGCATGACCGCATCAATTTTGTTTTCGGAAAAAACCTTGTCCAGGTCTGCTGCTGAGCGCAGGTCGCCCTTGTAAAAGCGTGCATCCTTGTGCACCGAGGCCCTGTGCCCCGTGGTCAGGGCGTCCAGGACGACGACCTCGTCCCCGCGCTCAATCAGGGCATGAACATTGTGGGAGCCGATGTAGCCGGCGCCGCCTATAACAAGAATACGCATCGTATATCGTCTCCTATTCTGACTTTTCATCGCCCAGCAGGGCTTCTTCCTCTTCAGGGCTTAAGCAGGCGGCATTGTCCTCTGGCTCAGGCATGGACCACTCTCCCGGCATGGGTGCTGAAAGCTCCGCCTTGTCCCCCACATAGGGGTTGAAGTAGCCGTAGCGTATCCAGGGGCAGTTTTTGCGCAGGCGCTTCATAAAAGCCCTGAGCCCCATGGACGGCCCCATTTCCAGCCCGTCCAGCAAAGACAGGTAGTAGTCGGGGTCGATGTTGAGGTTGCGCCACTGGATCATGCTGACGCCATGCTCCCCGACAAGCCTGCTCAAGGCGGCAAGCTCGGCCTCGGTGTCGGTGACGCCCGGGAAAAACAGCAGATTCAGCGACACAAAGATGCCGTTCTTCCTGGCGACGTCAATAGATTCCACAACGTCGGCAAAGGTGTATCCGCAGGGGCGGTAGTAGCGGGTGTAGACCTCTTCCCTGGCGCTGTTGAGGGACACGCGCAGGCTGGTAAGGCCGGCCTGCGCCAGGCGTTCCACTGCCTTGGGCTGGGAGGAGTTGGAATTGCAGTTGACCGTTCCTTTGCCGCCCCCTGCACGGAAGAGGCGCGTCGCCTCGCAAAGCAGGTCCGCATTCATCAAAGGATCGCCTTCACAGCCCTGCCCGAAGGAGTAGATGGGCGTCTTCAGTTCCCGCTCCGCATGGATGCGCATGACCTCCACGATTTCCTCAGGCGTGGGCGTAAAGGTCAGGCGGCACTGCGGCGTCACGGCAATGGGGGAGTCCTCCCCCTGCTCGGAGATGCAGCCTATGCAGCGGGCGTTGCAGGTCCTTGAGGTCGGCAGCGGGGCTTCAAAGCGCCCCAGGGCAAAATTTCTGGCTGCGGGGCAGTCGTAGCGGCGCACGCAGTCGTTGAGGATGTGATCGACCAGGCGGTTCTTGGGATACGTCTTCAGCAGCCTGCGCACATTGTCGTCGATGCGCTTGGCAGGGATGTGCCTGAACTGCTGCCTCTGGTCCTCGTCCACCTTTCTGGCGCAGATCCAGAAGCGCCCGTCCGCATAGCCCACGGCGCCGTAGGCAAAAAGCGGCAGCATGGGGGCGTCAGGCTCAGCCTCATAGGCAGGATGCGCTGAAAGCGTGTAGCCCGGCGCAGCAAAGGCAGCCACAGCCAGCGCCTCATGCTGCACTGTCTCCCCTGTCTCGGGATCAAGCCCTATCGCCCTGCGCCCCGGCAGAAGGAAAAGCTCGCTCTCCTTGGGCAGGGGCGTCAGCTCATCCGGACGCGGCGTGCCCCACTGGGAGCCTCTGCGCACCACCATGCAGAGATCGGGTTCGTCATAGATATTGCCGTCCTTGTCGGCTACGACCAGACAGGGGTTGAGGTCCTGCTTGTTCTTCTTGCTGCTCATGCCTGCTTCTTCCTCCCTGCTTTTCCTCACGCCTTCCCTTTCCGGCTGCCTTTTATTGCGCAGCTGCCAAGTCCCAGGCCGCCCGTTGAAGCATACGATGCTGCGGACGATGAGGAACCGGAAAAGAGAAGGGCAAAAGAAGAGTATCGGGGGGCACTTTGCCCTAAAAGAGGCTGCGGGGCAAGCTGCGCTGCAATGGCATGCCCTAAAAAAACGCCCTGTTTTCTGCCTGCGGACCCCATTTTGCGGCTGTTGCCTCACACTGCTTTGTCACCTATACTGACCGCCTTCTTTACGGCCTGTCCTGGCAGGGCAATTCTTCATCCTCAGGAACTTACGGTATATGAAACTATCTTTTGAAGATACGTTGCAAGACGCTTCAAGGGGCGTGCTGGAGGGCAGTGCTGCGGACAGCCCTGCCGACGCCCCTGCCGAAGCACCTGAGGGCACTTTAAAGGCTGCACCTGAAAAGGCCGCCGGGGATGCAGCTGCGGACGCCTTCAGCAAGGCTGTGCCAGGCTCTTCAGGCAGGCAGCTGAAGTCAGCCTGCCGGCTCTCGTCCGAGCCGTCGTCTGAGCAATCGTCCGAGCCATCGCTTGAGCCGTCGCCTGAACCGTCGTCTGAAGCATCGTCCAAACTGTCGCTGGAGCCGTCGTCCAGCGCACAGCAGACAGGGCAGGCAGATAAGCCTGCCAAGGAAGGGCCGCATTCCTTCCCCCCGCATCTTCCCGAGTTCCCTGGGAAGAAAAAAGAGAAAAAGGCAGAAAAGCCAAAGGACGCAGGAAAAAAGAAGGCAGGAAGGTCTTTCCTTTCCGAGCCTCTGAAGCGCTGCTTTACAACCATAGTGCGCACGGCGGCAGCCGTCGTACTGGGCATCTCAGCCCTCTTTCTGGCCTGCCTTATCGTCATCCAGCTGAACAGCACCAGGCTGACCCAGTACGCAGTGCAGAAGTTTATGGAGGACTCGGAGTTCAATGCCAGCTTCTCCAATGCCCAGCTGCGCATCCTGCCCATGCTGGGACTGCGCCTGGACAACCTGGAAATTCATCCGACAAAGGAGATAACGCTCAAAGCCCGATCGGTCATTTTCGTTCCCAGCCTGTTCTCCCTGCTGCGCATGAAGCCTGTGCCGCAGGAAGTCATTCTGGACGATCCCACCATCTACGGAAGCGTGCCGATGACTTTTGCCGAGATGACGGCACTGGCAGAGCAGGCTCTGTCAGAGGCGCTGAAAGCTGACAGGAAAACGCCCGGCGCAGCGCTCTTTGACCTGGGCGACCTGCCCACGCACAGCTCCCTTGATCTGCACAACGCCCAGGTGCTCTTTGCCGACAAGGACGGCGCCTATGCCAGGCTGGTCGGCCTCAATGCCAGGCTTTCCCTAACCAATGCACCGCTGGAAAGCTTTGACAAGATAGCAGCCACCCTCGAGATACCATCCTTCCAGACGCAGACAGCCTCCTTTGCAGCCAGCCTCAGCGGCTTTTCCGGCTCTGTTTCCTTCAATCCGCACGATCCTTTGTCCTCGCTCAAAGGAGAGCTCAAGGCAGCCTATGCCATGACGCCCATGGGATTCTCTGCACAGACTGAGGTCAAACTTGCAGGGAAGAACGGCAAGCTTTCCGCCAGCTGGAAGCTGCACGGCACCATAGCCTATGACGGCGACATCATCCCCTGGGAGCTGAGCGGACGTGCCGGCGAGCTTAAAAAAGCAGGCCTGTCGATGTCCTTTGCAGACCTCATCCCGGAGCCTGGCAAAAACACCCTCTACGGCATCACCATCGAGCCCTTCAGGCTGGGCAACGACAACCTGCAGATACAGACTGTTCTTCTTGCCGACAAGTCAAACCCCACCCTGGCAGGCAGGGTGGACATCCGCAGGGCCAGCCTGACCCGCTGGCTGGACTTTGCCCGCGGCCTTGCACCGGGGCTTATGCAGGCGCTGGACTACCTGGACAACGGCTGCATAGACTTTGTCCTGGACACCAAGCACCTCTCCTGCCCGCGCATCCAGGCAAGGGCCTCCGACGCAGTCTTCAAGGGAGAGGGCGGCGTTGCCGACTGGTCCAAGCCCGTCGTCTTCCTGGACCTTGTCAGCGACTTTGTAGACCTGGGGCACGCCATTCCGGAGGCAGTGGGGGCGACGCCAAATCCGCCCCAGTACAAGCACAAGCCCCTCTCCTCGATCACTATGGCCGACATCTTCCCGGAAAGGGAGGCAGCCAGCGGCGGCGAGGCAGGGAAGGACGCCGAAGGCAGGGACGGCAAAGATGCCGGCGCAAAGGCAGATCCCAGGAAGACCCAGGCTGCGTCACAGGATGCTGCTGCAAAAAAAGACGCCAAGGCAAAAACGCAGCCTGCAAAGGACGCAGCAGCAAAGGAGGCAGCTGCTGAGGACAGCTTTGACATCAACTACGACATCCGCCTGGGCGCCGAGAAAATCCACTACGGCTACATAGACCTTGGCAAGACCTCCGTCGTCATCACGCCAGGCACCGACAGCAGGGGCGCCAGCGGCGCCAAGCTGAGCGTGAATGCCGGCATCTATGAAGGCAAGTGCCAGGGTGCCGCCTACTTTACCGGCGACGACACCACCGACTACGAGTTCGACGTCGCCTTCAAGAACGTCAGCATGACGGGCCTCCAAAAGGCGATGCCCTTCATCCTGGTCAACAAGGGAAGAGGACAGAGCCGCATCCAGGTGCG
>CAZWGJ010000144.1:0-4991 GCA_964633375.1 uncultured Desulfovibrio sp. | reverse complement strand
ATATCAGCATGAATGACGTAGATAGAACATGGCTTTTGGCACTGGGGCACAGGGCACGGAGGAAAGCATGGCAGACAGAATCTGTACAGGGCACTGCGCAGGACGATGCTGAACAGACCGCTTGTCTAGGGCACCTATTCACCAAATGGCTGCAGAGTGCAGGGGAAGCTCGATGAACCGCCGGTCCTGGTCCTTTCTCCGGCTCCACCAAATGGCATGGCTCAGACTTCCAGGCGGATTGGAGAGTGGGCAAAGCCTTTGCAAAGAGCGGCGGCTTAACGTAAGGAGTTTGGAAGGGCGGTCATCCTGCGCGGAAGACGCTCTGCAGAGGATGATCAA
Source organism: uncultured Desulfovibrio sp. (assembly GCA_964633375.1). GTDB lineage: Bacteria > Desulfobacterota > Desulfovibrionia > Desulfovibrionales > Desulfovibrionaceae > Desulfovibrio. The sequence continues at coordinate 4,652 of CAZWGJ010000144.1, read as the reverse complement.
CACCATTTCGATTCCCCCCTTAAAGGAGAGGACTATGAAGGTTTACAGGATTCCCGAAGACCAGATTGAAAGGTTTATCGAAGAGACGGAGGAAGAGCACAAGGACTGGGTGCAAGGCTATTCCAAGGGGATTTCCAAGCTGCTTAAGGAAAAGCCGGAGCACTACAAGGAGTTCGGACCCTACTGGTGGGCATTGAAGAAGGAGCTTGCCGGGCTGGGGTACAAGTTTGGAAATTTCCTGGACGCAGAGTGGCTTGAGTACATGGACTACGGCAGCACCAAGCTCAACCTGGCTGCCGCCTATCTGTATGCCGAAGTGCACAGGGAAAGCTGCTTCATGTATGCCTCTGAGCACACGTATTACTACCATGACGACGATGAAGACGAGGACTGCGAGTTCCCCGTCTGGGAAGAAGCCACCTACGTTTTGTCTGACAGCGACATGTGCTGCTGGTGATGCACTGCCCAGGAATGACTGAGCAAGGGGTTCGTGCATCCTGACGCAAAAGGATCAGAGAGCAGGGGGAGATGCCGTGCATCTCCCCCTGCCGTTGGCTGCAGGACGTGCGGCACTGAGATGCTGCAGCTGGCGCATTGAAGTATTTGGCTGAACGGTCTAATCTGCCTTATGCTTCCTCTTCTTTGATGCCTTAAGCGCTTGCCGGGCTGCTTTCCGGCACGGGTGACCGACGTGAAGATATTAGACAACATTACCAGCACAGTCCGCGACGACCTGCGCACGGAGATGAAACGCGGCAGCAGGGTCTGTGTGGCGGCAGCCTGTTTTTCCATGTACGCCTACAAGGAGCTCAAAAAGCAGCTTGAGGGTGTTGAAAGCTTCCGCTTCCTCTTTACGTCCCCGACGTTCATCAAGGAGAAGGCCTCAAAGCAGAAGCGGGAGTTCTACATACCCCGCCTCTCAAGGGAGACCAGCCTGTACGGCACGGACTTTGAGATCAAGCTGCGCAATGAGATGACCCAGCGCGCCGTTGCCAGGGAGTGTGCCGACTGGATACGCAGGAAGGCGCGCTTCAAGTCCAACATAAGCAATGAGAACATGTCAGGCTTCATGACAGTCGGCACCAAGGATGCCCAGACTGCCTATCTGCCTCTTGCCGGCTTCACTACGGCGGACATCGGCTGCGAGCGGGGCAGCAGCGTCTACAACATGGTCACCTGCATGGAAGCCCCGCACGCCCTCCAGTTCATGCGGCTCTTTGACCAGGTCTGGAACGACAGTGAGAAGATGCAGGACGTCACGGACGCCGTCATTGAGGGCATCAGCACCGTCTATGCGGAAAACTCCCCTGAGTTCATCTACTTCATGACGCTCTACCATGTGTTCAGCGAGTTTCTGGGCAGCATCACGGAGGACGAGCTTCCCAATGAGGCGACAGGCTTCAAGCAGAGCAAAATCTGGAGCCTGCTCTACGACTTCCAGAAGGACGCAGCCCTTGCGATCATCAGCAAGCTTGAGAAGTACAACGGCTGCATACTGGCAGACAGCGTGGGCCTTGGCAAAACCTTCACGGCGCTTGCCGTGGTGAAGTACTATGAGAACCGCAACAAGTCCGTGCTGGTGCTCTGCCCCAAGAAGCTGGCAGAGAACTGGAACACCTACAAGGACAACTACGTCAACAACCCCATAGCGGCAGACCGCTTAAACTACGACGTCCTCTTCCACACGGATCTGTCCCGCAGCGGCGGGCAGTCCAACGGCATGGACCTGGGGCGCCTGAACTGGGGCAACTACGACCTCATCGTCATCGACGAGTCGCACAACTTCCGCAACGGCATAGGCACCCACAGCAAGACGCAGGAAAACCGCTACCAGAAGCTGATGGAGAAGGTTGTCAGGGCAGGCGTGAAGACCAAGGTGCTGATGCTCTCGGCAACCCCTGTCAACAACCGCTTCACGGACCTGCGAAACCAGCTTGCCCTGGCCTATGAGGGGCATGCTGAAAACCTGGACCAGTGCCTGAACACGTCCAAGAGCCTGGAGGACATCTTCAGGCAGGCTCAGAAGGCGTTTACGGCATGGAGCAGGCTGCCCCGAGGGGAGAGGTCCACAGAGGCGCTGCTGCGCACGCTGGACTTTGACTTCTTTGAGCTTCTGGACAGCGTGACCATTGCCAGGTCGCGCAGACACATCAGCAGGTACTACGACACCAGCAAAATAGGCACCTTCCCTGAGAGATTGAAGCCTGTCTCCCTGCGCCCCAGCCTGACGGACCTGGAGAATGCCGCAGGCTACAACGAGATCTACGCCAGGCTCACGCAGCTTTCCCTGTGCATCTATACGCCGTCCAGGCACATCTTCCCCAGCAGGCTGAAGAAGTACAAGGAGCTCACCCACAACAAGGGCGAGAGCTTAACCCAGATGGGGCGCGAGAGCGGCATACAGCGGCTGATGAGCATCAACCTGCTCAAGCGCCTGGAAAGCTCGGTCAACTCCTTTGCGCTGACCCTGAACCGCATCAAGGCTCTTATCACAGGAACCATAGCCTCCATTGACGGCTATGAGGCTGCGCAGGCAAAGCCCGGCGCAGCACATGGCGCAGACGCCGTCATTTCCGCAGTCGAGGCGGGCGGCTTTGACTGGGACATGGACGATGAGAACGACGATCTCTTTGCCGTGGGCAGGAAGGTCAAAATCAGTCTTGCCGACATGGACTGGAAGAGCTGGCGCACAGAGTTGAAGCAGGATGAGGAGGTGCTTAAGGAGCTGGCGCAGATGGTGTCTTCCGTGACGCCCGGGCACGACGCCAAGCTGCAGGAGCTTCTGCGTCTGCTGGATGAAAAGATTGCCCATCCCATCAACCCGGGCAACAAGAAGGTGCTCGTCTTCTCCGCCTTCTCAGACACGGCTGCGTACCTCTATGAGCACGTCAGCCGCCACATCAAGGAGAAGTTCGGGCTGGACACCGGCGTCATCACCGGCAGCATCGAGGGGCGCACCACAATCAAGGGCCTGAAGGCGAGCTTAAACAACGTGCTCACCTGCTTTTCTCCCGTTTCAAAGGACCGTGCCGTGCTGATGCCGGACAGCACTGCGGAGATAGACGTCCTCATTGCGACGGACTGCATCTCCGAGGGGCAGAACCTCCAGGACTGCGACTACCTTGTCAACTACGACATCCACTGGAACCCTGTCCGCATCATCCAGCGCTTCGGGCGCATCGACCGCATAGGAAGCCAAAACAAGGCCATCCAGCTTGTCAACTTCTGGCCCGACCTCTCGCTTGACGAGTACATCAACCTGAAGGCGCGCGTGGAGACGCGCATGAAGATAACCGTCCTCACCGCCACGGGCGACGACAACCCGCTGGACCCCGAGGAAAAGGGCAGCCTGGAATACCGCAAGTCCCAGCTGGAGCGCCTGCAGGAGGAAGTGGTGGACATCGAGGAGATGTCCGACGGCATCTCCATCATGGACCTGGGGCTGAACGAGTTCCGCCTGGACCTTCTGGACTACATGAAGCGCAATGGCGACATGGACGCCAGGCCGCGCGGGCTGCACGCCGTGGTGCCTGCTGCTGAGGGCCTGCCCGAGGGGGCGGTCTTCATCCTCAAAAACGTCGCAGACAGCGTCAATGCCGACAAGCGCAACCTGATCCACCCCTTCTACATGGTCTATGTCGGCAGCGACGGCAGCATTGTCTGCGACTACCTGAACCCCAAGAAGCTGCTGGACGACATCCGCCTTCTGTGCCGGGGAAAGAGCAGCCCCATCCCCGAGGTCTACAAGCCCTTCAACCGCGAGACGGACGACGGCCGCAACATGTCTGCCATGTCGGAGCTTTTGAACGAGGCCATACGGTCCGTCATAGAGGTCAAGGAGGAAAGCGACATCGACAGCCTGTTCTCTGCAGGCGGCACGTCCGCCCTGGTGAACGCAGTCTCGGGGCTGGACGACTTTGAGCTGATCTGCTTTCTGGCAGTAAGGCGTCCTGAGCCGCTATAACCGCAGCAGACCGGATGCATGTAAGCAAGCTGCTCCTTCCTGCCCATAGCAAAAACTGCCGGCAGGAAGAGGTACAGGATGGGGAGGTACATGGCCAGGCGTTTACGCTGCCTTGTTGCGGCTGACATCGCTTGCGGCAATCTCTCTATCATAGGAAATGCGTACCTGGTCTTTCTCAATCTGTGCGGCCTTTAACCCGTTTTTGAGATCCTTGTGTTTTTTCTTCACTGCAGGGGCGGCTGTCGGAAGAGCCTTTTCATATTCAGCATCCTTGGTGGATATGTCATTGTATTTTTCCTGCAGAATGGAGGAAATTTCCTGCAGTCCGGATCGGATTTCTGCATAGCGCTTGTCGCGTTCTTCAGCGGTTATAGCGCCTCTTTTGTAGTCATTAATGAGCTGTTTGAACTGCTGGTCATAGCGTCGTGCGGCTTCCTCGGTCGCAGCCATAGTGCGTGTCGTAGAGGAGTTAATCACGCTGTAATAGTCAGTAATCACCCGATCAGCTTCTGCTCTCATTATCGCGACTTCGTTTTTGACAGCCTTGCGTTTTGAGACTCTGGATTTCACTTCATTATATTCACGCCTATCTTCACGCCGATTGTCTTCACGCAGCTGCTGGATGGGCTGATAACATTGAGGGTAGTAGTGTCCCCTTGTCTGCTGCGTGCCTATTTTGCCTGCACAT
>CAZWGJ010000143.1:0-5050 GCA_964633375.1 uncultured Desulfovibrio sp. | reverse complement strand
TCTGCCAGGCAGTCTTTGTCGGCATTGTACCCTGAAAGATACTCCCGCCCCACCAGTTCCAAAACCTCTTCCCTGACCGTCCCCTGCGAAATCATGGCGCAGGCAGCGGCGATGCGCACCTTCTGCGGAAGATTCTTAAAGAGCGCTGCAGCCTCCTTGTCCTCTACCAGGGTCATAATAAGGGCGCAGGCCTGCGGACTCTCATTCCGCATCCTCCCGGCAAGCCTTTCCTCAGGCGTCCCGTCTCCATCCCCGGCTTCCCTTTGTCCTGCTCCCGGCTCTTTGGCTGCACTCCCAGCCCTGTCCTGGCCGCCAGCCTCATTTTGCGAGCCTGACACCATCTCCGCCTTTCTCTCTGCCCCGCTTCTGTCATAAATATGACTTTTGTCACCATCCTGACAGACAGATGCCTTTCTGCTGCCGCCGCCCCGTCCAAACTTCCTTAAGACAGACAGCACTGCCAGCAGAAGGACGCAGCAGCAGGCAAGCCCCAGACAGAGGGGCGTCATCCCAGCCTCATTCTCCTGAAAACGGATGAAGCTGACAGCAACGCTGTCCCCGCTGGTGCCGACAAGCCCAACTGCATGGCTTATCAGCGTGCAGAGCCGCTCCTGCTCGGCGCGCAGCCCCTCTGCACTGGTGGGGATGCCCTGCAGCACAGCGGCATCAATGATGACGGCAATGGTCCTGGACTGCGGCCTGTCCGCTGCCCGCCGCTCTCCTGCACCAGGACCGGCAGCCCTGCTTCCTTCTTCATTCTCCCGCAGGCTGACCTGGACCACCACATGGTCTTCTCCATAGACAGGGGAGAGCAGGGCATAGATCTTTTTCTCCAGGACAGAGGCATCCTGCGCTCCTCCCCCGGACTTTGGCTGCTGCACTTCCCCGGCTGCGGCATCCTGCAGGCTTAAAGGGGAGACCCAAAGAAGCGACCTTGTGCAGTCCTGCACCAAAGAGACGCCGGGAAAGAGGGTCAGCACGCAGCAAAAGACCACAAAGGCCAGGGCGTGCAGCAAGGACAATATGCCATGCCGCATCCTGCAGGCTCCGCCATTTTTTTGACAATTTGGCTGCGCCCTGCCTGATCCCATGTCTCTCCCAATGCTGTTCACTTCCCTGCCCCTCTTCCCCCCATGCAGGCTGTACAGGCCGCCCGGACCACAAGGGAACACGGCTTTTTGCAGGCGCAAAAAAAGCCCGCTTCAGCCTTTCTGAATTGATGCCATCTCTTCAGAATGCAAAAAGCGGACCAAAAGTTGATTTGAGCGTGGCGCTCAGGCAAGCAAGGGCTTTGCAAAGGCAAGTGAAAAGCCCGATGAAATCCTATCTGCGTGGCTTGCCAAGCTGCATGCTCTTCAAGGGGACGCCCTGCTCCGCCAGCCTGACAAAGACCGCTGCACAGCCCTTGGCATCGCTCAGCGCCTCATGATGGTTCAGGGGAACATGGTAGTAGCGGCAAAGGACATCCAGGGTGTAGGCTGGCAGATTCAGGCCTGCCCTGGCGCCTTTGAGGGTGCAGAAGAAGGGCAGCTCAGGCGCCCTGCAGCCAAAGGCCTCGCAGCAGGCTGAAAGCACGGACCTGTCAAAGGGCGCATTGTGCGCCACAAAGCCGTCGGCGCCCTCAATAAACTTGAGCATGGAGGGCCACGCCTCAGGAAATGTTGGGGCGGAACGCAGCATAGACCAGGTCAGACCATGGACCTCGGTAAACAGGACCTGGGAGCTTGGCGGCCTGATCAGCGTCTGAAAGCTTTTGGCAAGCCTTCCGTCCTCAATGCGCACCATGCCCACAGAGCAGGCGTAAAAGCGCTTGTAGCCGCTCGTCTCAAAGTCTATGGCAATGAAGGCGGACAAGCTACTTGGCTCCCTTCTCGCACGCCTTGGCGGCAGCCTCGCGCAGGCGGTCGGCTATATAGGCTTCCTGGGCAGCGCTCTCCTCATCGTAGTTGAAGCAGCAGGCATCCTCGCCGCCAAGCCCCTGCGGCACCCAGTCCCCCAGCTCTTCCGGATCCTGTATAAGGTCGGCATAGAAGCAGACGGAAAGCCAGCGCTCTGCAGGCTCGTCGTCAACCACGTCCACCAGCACAAAAAGCTCGCGGTTTGTCTGCCCGCAGCCCCTGGCGCGGATGGAATAGCTGACGCCGGGGCGGCAGCGGTAGGAGAGGCTGACTCCTTCCATGCCTTCCAGAAGCGCCTTGTAGCCAAGCAGCACCTTTTTCGCCCCTAGGGGGTCTGTCTGCCACTGGTCAAGAAAGGCGCCGTACTCTTCTTGCTCGCTCATATGCTTCTCTCCTCTTGTGTGTCTGCCCTGCCCCTTGAAGCGCACTTCCTGCGCATGGGACAAAGCTTTTGTAGGGTGCATCCTGATACCATGCCCTGGCATAAGTTTCAATTTCCCATCAGCCAAAAACGCAAAGCCTGCAAAGGCGCACACTGCTTCTGCCCGATCGTCCTGCAGCCTCCTTCAGGGCAGCTTCCGCACTCCCCGCCCTTTCCCATGCAGGGCATTTGACATACAAGCTATTGTCCTTATCCTTAAGACAGCTGCCAGGTCCTGCCGTTTCCGGCACAGATTCAAGTCCCTGCCCTGCAAAAAGCAGACGGCAGGACATGCGGCGCCACGCTGGCAGTGCGTCCCTTTGCAGGACGGCTTCACTGCCCAGGGCAGATGTTCAACAATCATTGTACCGCATTGCCGTCCGGGGCAATCTGTCCATCCCCCTCTATCAGGATCTTCCCACATGATTGAAATAGTCAGGGCCAAGCTGCACGGAATCCATGTCACAGGGTGCGACCTTGAGTATCATGGCTCCATCACGCTTGATCCCCTAATCTGCCGCGCGGCAGGCATATACCCCCTTGAATTTGTCTACATCTGGAACAAAAATACCGGTGCCCGCATCTCGACCTACGTCATCCACGGCAAGGCGGGATCCGGCTGCTGCATCTTAAACGGGGCTGCTGCCAGGACCTGCCAGAAAGGCGACACCATCATTGTCTCAGCCTCCGAGTACATCAATGACCCCAAAGAGCTCTGCAATGCCAGCCCTACTGTGCTGACTTTTGACAAGGACAACAACATTGCAGAGGTGCTGAAATACGACGTCAGCCAGTCTGACGACGGCAGCTTTGCCATGCAGGTCCTGCCGCAGTAGACTTAAGCTTCCGCCAGGCTTTTGAAGGCAGCCCGCCTTAAATCAGGGCCGGCCTTTCTCACTGAATCCGGCAGGGCTTTTTGCTCCGCAGGTTCAACAGGGAAACACATGAACCAAATGCTCTCTCGCAACATGCTGCTCTGGCTCTGCCTTGCCTTAGGAGCCCTCATGCTCCTGGCTCCGTCGCAGGATCTCAAGCAGCCCAGCATCACCTACAGCGAACTGCTGGACAGGGTGGACCAGGGACAGGTTTCCACTGTCATCATACAGGGGCAGGACATTGTTGCCATAGACAGTGCAGGCTCCCGCTCCTACAGCTTTGCCCCCAAGGATCCCTCCATGCTTTCCCATCTGCTGGAAAAGAACGTGGAAATCAAGGCAGAGCCTCCGGAAAGCCAGCCCTGGTACTTCACCATGCTTTTGTCCGCCCTTCCGGTGCTCTTTCTTCTGGGCATCTGGATCTACTTCATGCGCGACATGCAGAACGGCATGGGCGGCGGCCGCATCATGTCCTTCGGGCGCTCAAGGCACACTACGCAGAAGGAGACGCAGAACAAGGTGACCTTTGCCGACGTAGCCGGCGTTGAGGAAGCCAAGGACGAGCTGCGCGAGGTGGTGGAGTTCCTCTCCAACCCCAAGAAGTTCACCCGTCTTGGCTGCCGCATTCCCAAGGGCTGCCTCTTGGTCGGCCCTCCTGGGACGGGCAAGACCCTGCTGGCCAGGGCTGTGGCAGGCGAGGCAGGCGTGCCCTTCTTCTCCATGTCCGGCTCGGACTTCGTCGAGATGTTCGTCGGCGTGGGCGCCTCCCGCGTGCGCGACCTCTTTGAGCAGAGCAAGAAGAACGCCCCCTGCATCGTCTTTGTCGACGAAATTGATGCCGTAGGCCGCAGGCGCGGCGCAGGTCTTGGCGGCGGGCACGACGAGCGCGAGCAGACCCTCAACCAGCTGCTTGTTGAGATGGACGGCTTTGAAGCCAACGAGGGCGTCATCATCCTGGCTGCCACCAACCGTCCCGACGTTCTGGATCCGGCCCTGCTGCGCCCAGGGCGCTTTGACAGGCAGGTTGTTGTGCCCACCCCCGACCGCAAGGGGCGCGAGGCCATCCTCAAGGTGCACACCGGCAAGATTCCCCTGGATCCTGACGTCAACCTGGACACCATAGCCAGCGGAACGCCCGGATTCTCCGGCGCAGATCTGGAAAACCTTGTCAACGAGGCCTCCCTGCAGGCTGCCAGGTCCAACAAGAAGCGCGTCACCATGCAGGAGTTTGAGTACGCCAAGGACAAAATCCTCATGGGGCGCGAGCGCAAGTCCCTCATCCTTTCCGATGAGGAAAAGCGCATCACAGCCTACCATGAAGGCGGGCATGCCCTGGCTGCCAAGCTTCTGCCTGACTCCGACCCGGTCCACAAGGTGAGCATCATCCCCAGGGGAAGAGCCCTTGGCGTCACCATGCAGCTGCCCGGGGAGGACCGCCACAACTATGCCAAATCCTGGCTGCGCAACAACCTGGTCATCCTGCTGGGCGGGCGCGTGGCAGAGGAAATCATCTTCAAGAACGTCACCACAGGAGCCTCCAACGACATTGAGCGCGTCACCCACCTGGCGCGCAAGATGGTCTGCGAATGGGGCATGAGCGACAAAATCGGCACGGTCTGCATAGGCGAGAAGGACCAGGAGGTCTTCATCGGCAGGGAGTGGGTGCAGAACAGAAGCTTCAGCGAAAAGACCGCCAAGGAGGTTGACGCCGAGGTCAAGGTCCTGGTTGAGGAAGCCCATGCCAGATGCCATAAGCTTCTCACCGACAACTTGGATGCCCTGCACCGCATAGCCGCAGCCCTGATGGAGAAGGAAACCATCACCGGCGAGGACATCGACGAGCTGATGAAAGATCC
>CAZWGJ010000142.1:0-5112 GCA_964633375.1 uncultured Desulfovibrio sp. | reverse complement strand
TCCCCGTCACAAAAGCCGCGCGGATCCTGCTCGCTCAGAGCCTCGGGTTCAACGACCTCTTCGCCGTCATACATGGTCACATTGACAATGTCAGCAAAGACATCGTTGAAGGACTCCAATTCCTTTTCGAAAATGTCTTTTTCTGCCATTCATACCTCCTCTCCAAACAGTGCCGGGTCTCCTGAAAGTCCTTTCAGGAGGGCAGCGGGCATCAAGCGGGCAGCAAAGGATGCCTTCCCGCCATGGTTATGAATATAGAGCGTGCACGCTGTGCTGTAAAGGCTCCGGATCTCTTGCAGGAAAGCAGACGCAGCCTGCAATATGTTGAGAGTACGGCAAAAACGGCGCTGCAGGATTTCTACTTGGCTATCTCTTGGCGCTTCACCCTGATTTTGTCCAGGATCTTGTCCAGGTAGGCGTCATCGTCTGCGTGCAGGGCGAGGCTGCGTCCTGAGCGCGTCTTGCAGCTGATGATGAGCGCCTCCAGCTTGCGCATCTGCTCGACGCGCAGCCTTTCATCACAGTCCCTGTCCAGCATTTCGCTTAAATTTGCGATTTCCTTGCGCTGCTGCATTTCAGGCGGCAGGCAGTTGGCATTCTTGAGGATGTGGTAGGCCATGCGCAGATCCTCCGGAATGCCGCTTTCATCCACCTCGGCAAGGGGTGCCCCCTTGCCGGGCAGATCGTCAAAGACGCCCTGGTCCAGCGCTTCGCGTATGCGCTCCTCGGCTATGTTCTGGATGCAGGAAAAACAGCTGCCTATGGACATGGGCTTGCCTCCCTCCTTCCTATTGCTGCTGCAGGCCACTGCTGCCGGGTGCGGCATCGGGTGCGGCTTCGGACTGGGCATCGGAGCCTTCGGCAGGGAGCTCGGCAGCGTCTGCCCCGCCTTCTTCGCTGTCCGTCCCCCAGATTTTCTTCCATTCCATGATGAGCGCCAGCGCCTTCATGGGAGTGAGGTTGTCGGGATCAAGGTCCTTTATAATCTGCACAAAGGGATGCTCCCTTTGTCCTGGTGCAGGACGCCCTGGTTCAGCCCTGCTGACAGCGGGCTTGCTGTCAGGGCACTGCAGCCCGGGAAGCACAGTGCTGTTTTTCTGCATGCAGTTATGGAAGGCCTGATGGCTTAAGCTGCGCAGCGCCTCAAAGCGTTCCAGAAGTTCCCGTGCTCTTGACACCACGCTCTGCGGCACGCCGGACAGTCTGGCAACCTCAACGCCCAGGCTGCGGTCTGCAGGCCCCGGGACCAGCTTGTGCAGGAAGACGATGTCCTTCTTGAACTCGCGGATGGCGATGTTCATGGTGAAGACGCCTGGGACCTGCCCCTCAAGGTCTGTCAGCTCATGGTAGTGGGTGGCAAAGAGCGTGCGCAGAGAGCCGTTGAACTTGGTGGCCAGCTCCTCGGCAACGGCCCAGGCCAGGGCCAGGCCGTCGTAGGTGCTGGTGCCGCGGCCGATTTCATCCAGGATGATGAGGCTGCGCTTTGTGGCCTGCCTGAGAATGCGGGCAGTCTCCATCATTTCCACCATGAAGGTGCTCTGCCCCTGTGCCAGGTTGTCAGAGGCGCCGACGCGTGAAAAGAGCCTGTCCACCATGCCCAGCTGCGCCTTGTCAGCCGGCACAAAGGATCCTGCCTGCGCCATGAGGCAGAGCAGTGCCACCTGGCGGAGCACGGTTGACTTGCCGCTCATGTTGGGGCCGGTGAGCAGGCAGAGGCGCCTCTTGTCGTCCAGGATGAAGCTGTTGGGCACAAAGGAGGCTCTGCCCTGCATATCCTCCACCACCGGGTGGCGGCCGTTCTGAATGAAGATGTTGGCATCCTCTGTGAGCCTGGGCCTTGTCCAGCCCTTTTTTCTGGCCATGCTGGCAAGGCCCTGCCAGTAGTCAAGACTGGCTATTGTCTGAGACATGGCCATGATGCGCGGATGCCAGGACGCCGCCTGTTCACGCAGCGCCGAAAAAAGCTGGTACTCCAAGGAGCAGCTCTTGTCGTGTGCCTGCAGAATATCATCCTCAAGCTTTTTTAAGCCCTGGGTGGTGTAGCGTTCGGCATTGACCAGCGTCTGCCTGCGTACAAAATCAGCAGGAAGAGCTCTGGTATCCTGTGCCTTGGTAATTTCGTAATAGTAGCCGAAGACCTTGTTGTTCCCGAGCTTGAGCTTGATGCTGCCGGCTCTTTTTTGATCCTCAGCACATTGCCTGTGCAGCATCTTTTCGGCGTTGTTGGCGATTTCAAGCCACTTGTCCAGCTCTTCATTGTAGCCCCTTTTCAGAAGTCCGCCCTCCGTGATGACGGCAGGAGGATTATCGGCGAGGGCGCTTTCTAAGAGGCGTGCGCAGTCTGACATGTTGTCCCAGCTGGAGATCAGTGTTTTGAGGGACTGGGGAAGGACCGGCTTTCCGCCGGCATCCCTGCTGCCTGCGGAGATGTTTTTGAGGATTTTATGGAGAGCGGGGAGGGCTGCCAGGGAGCTGCGCAGCGAGACAAGGTCTTTGGGAGAGGTCCTGTTGAGGGTGATGCGCGTAACCATCCTCTCCATATCAGAGACGTCCCGCAGCGCTTTCCTAAGTTCTTTGCGCAGCGCATCGTCTGCGGCAAAGAAGGCGACTGCTTCCTGAATGGCTTCTATGGCAGAAAGGCTGCGCAGGGGGCTGCGCAGCATGTCCTCCAGAAGGCGTCCGCCCATGGGGGTGATGGTGTCATCCATGACGTTGATGAGCGTTCCTTTGCCGCGCATGCCGTTGAGCCTTCTGAATATCTCCAGATTGCGTTCCGTGACTTCATCGATAATCATGCAGCGGCCGGTGTCGGCAGGCTTGAAGGGCTGAAGGTGGCCGGCATCCGTTTTCTGGGTCTGGGCAAGGTAGGCCAGGAGGGCGCCTGCCGCCCTTGGCAGAAGCTGGCAGGACTGCATGCCGAGAGCGGCCAGGTCAGCCACCTTCTGGGACGCAAAGAGCCTGTCGAGGCACTGGCGCATGTCAAAGGCATTTTTGCCCTGTCTGACAAGGCGCATGGCGCCTTTGTCAAAGTGGGCAGGCAGTGCGCACTGTTCCTCTAGAATCAGCTCTCTTGGCTCGTATTTGAGCACCCACTGCCAGATGTTCTGCTCTGTCCCCTCAAGGCCGCTCCAGTGTCCTGTTGAAATGTCGGCCCAGACAAAGGCTCCCCTGCCCTTGGCAAAGATGGCGGCACCAAGAAAGTTGTGGCTTTTGGCAGTCAGGTTGACGTCCTCTATCAGGGTGCCGGGGGTGATGATGCGGGTGACTTCGCGCTTGACGAGGCCGCGGGCCTCCCTTGGGTCTTCCACCTGGTCGCAGATGGCAATGGTGTAGCCCTTGTCAACGAGCTGCCTGGTATAGGTCTCCGCAGAATGCCAGGGCATGCCGCACATGGGTATGGTTTTGGAGGAAATGTCGTGGCTGCGTGATGTCAGCGTGAGCTGCAGCTCCCTGGAGCAGATTTTGGCATCCTCAAAGAAGAGCTCATAAAAGTCACCCATGCGGAAGAAGAGCAGGCAGTCCCTGTATTTGGCCTTGACCAGAAGGTACTGCTCAAACATGGGGGTAATGCGGTAGCCTTTCTTGAGCAATGCCTCAAGATTTATCTCCTGCTCTTCCTCAGGGCTGTCTGTATTCGTCTCATTGGAATTCTTGGCTGTGTCGCTGGTCATAATAGGGTTATGTCCGTAAGGGGGGGGATGGGGGAAGTATCCAGTGCAATACGCCCTGATTGGCAAAAAAGATATGGTTTGCAGAAAATTGCATTATGTTTGACAGGAGATTGTTTCATGGTATATAAAAATAATTTTGTGATGTAAACTTGACTGACAAGCTGATGCTGCAGAAGGCTCCTGCTTCAGGAGCAGTCCGCATGGGGCAGGCTGCACCATAAAGCCGGCGCCAGAGGCCTTCGCGGCAAATGCGCCTGCACCCTGCACGGCGGCTCAGGCTGCATCAGGTGCGGAACAGAAGACCATGACAGAGACATCTGCGGCAGACGCATCTGGAAGAAGTCCAGGAGCAGACGAGCTGCTGGCTGGAAGGTCAGGAGAACGACGAGGACGTTTCTTGGCTCATCTCTGCTTGCCTTCCTGCTGCGAACACTGATATAAGGAATCAACCCTTTGGCATGGTTTGCAAAATAACTTCTGCCGTGTGTATCGGAAATACATGTTTTTCTGCCATTGCGAATGATGCAGTGGTAAAAAAGGATTTTTTGACATGTTAAGAAATACCCCCCCCATATTTTTACAGTGATTATAATAGGTTAGATACAAAAACAAAAGAGCAGAAGAAAAACTCCTATAAACCAGGCCTGCTGTGCCGCAGTATTCTCTTCTCCGCATTCATCTGTTCCCTGCCGCTTGCTTCAGCAGATGCTTCTTATGCTGAAAACTTTGACGGTACTGCCCAAACTGCAACTGGCTGCGGTTTCAACGGCGAGGTGCCGACTGACAAAAACTATACATTCATCTATGGCGGAAAAACAAAGACAGAGTCAGAGATATCAGGCAATACGATAACGCTGACAGAGAAGCATCAACTTGCGGAGAATGGCTATATATACGCCGGCTATGCCAGTGACCTCAGCGGCGATATTAAAAGCAATACGGTCAGCAGCAATACGGTTTCAGTTACAAAAAGTGATATAAAAGCAAGAGAAATTGCCGGTGGTTTTATCTATAACAAAGGAACAGATGGTACTGCAAATAACAGTACAGTCAGCCTGACTGGCGGGTCTTACCACACAGTCTATGGCGCTATTATCGATGTAACTGGTGCAGCTGCCAATAAAGCCTGTGCCAATTATAGTACTGTAGTTATCACCAACGGCAAAACGTATGCCATTGGTGATACGGGCAGTAAAATATACGGAAGCAGGGTATGTACTGAGTCAGCAGGTACTGTAGAAACAAGCAGCAGCAGTGTAATACTGAACAGCATCACAGGCTGCGATAAGAGCGATACCATCTATGGCTCCTATGCAAAGAATGGTAAGGGTACTGCTGCGGTCGATAATGCCAGCGTACAGATAAACACAGGAGAGTTTACAGGCTCTTCTGCCAATATGTACGGAGGTTATGCTCAAGTAGACTCTGGAACTTCCACGGT
>CAZWGJ010000141.1:0-5145 GCA_964633375.1 uncultured Desulfovibrio sp. | reverse complement strand
GAGCAGCCTTCTGAAAGCAGCGTGCAGCCTTAAGCTGCCGCTTTCACAAGCCCGAAGCTTTGAGCTGCCTTTGGGCGCCCCAAAAGCTCGCTGCCTCTTTTGCCGCAACTAAAAAGAAGGCAGCTTCCTGCTTCAAAACCGCAAGAAGCCAGGAAGCTGCCTTCTTTTTAGTTCATCTCTTTTTGACAAAGACCGCATGGGCAACCTAAAATACGGCTTCAAAATTCTCCCCGCAGCACCAGTCTGCAGGAACGGGCAAAAGGCCTGTGCCGCCTTCTGCCCTGCTGCAGCACACCTAAAGCCTTATGCCCGAAAAAATCACCTACATCTGCTCCAACTGCCATGCCGTTTCCCCCCAGTGGATGGGGCAGTGCCCCAAATGCAGGCAGTGGAACACCCTTCAGGAGGAAGTCTCCAGCACCGGCCCCATCCCTGCCGTCTCAGGGGTGATGCCGCCCAAGGTCATGCGCCTTCAGGACGCTGTGGAAGACAGCCGCCATCCCTTTTCCTCAGGGCTTGCACCGCTGGACAGGCTGCTTGGCACAGGCCTTGTGCCGGGGGCTGTGACGCTGGCGGGAGGCGAGCCGGGCATAGGCAAGTCAACCCTCCTGCTGCAGGTTGCGGGGCTGGTGGCAAAGTCAGGGCGCAGGGTGCTCTACGCCTCGGGCGAGGAGACGCTTGCCCAGATACGGTCAAGGGGCGAGCGCCTGCACGCCCTGCACGACAACCTCCTGGCCATTTCAACGTCTGCCTGCGACGACATTCTGCAGGCCATGGCGGAGGCAAGGCCCGACCTGCTCATCTTGGACTCCGTGCAGACCGTTGCCTGCACCACAGTTGACGGGCTGCCCGGCAACGTCAACCAGGTGCGCGCCGTTGCCTCAACCGTCATCGAGGGCTGCAGACGGCTTGGCATCTCAGGCATTTTGGTGGGGCATGTCACCAAGGAAGGCACCCTGGCAGGACCGCGCCTCCTTGAACACATGGTGGACACGGTCGTCTCCCTTGAAGGAGACAGGCGCCAGGCCTTCAGGCTGATGCGCATCTCCAAGAACCGCTTCGGCCCCTCCGACGAAATGCTGGTCTTCCGCATGGGCGGCTGCGGCATGGAAATCGTGGACGATCCGTCCACCTTCTTCCTGGAGGACCGCAACCCCTCCCTGGCAGGCACGGCCGTGGTCATGGCCTGCGAGAGCAGGCGCCCCCTGGCAGTGGAAATCCAGGCGCTGGCCTGCAAGTCCTGCTTCTCCATCCCCAGAAGGGCTGCCCTAGGCTTTGCCACCAACCGCCTCAACCTGCTGCTGGCCGTGCTGGAAAAGCACCTGCGCCTGAACTTTTCCCAGGTGGACATCTATGCCAAGGTGGGCGGCGGGCTGCACCTGCAGGACCCGGGCCTGGACCTTGGCGTGGTCACGGCAGTCCTCTCCTCCTTCTACAACATCCCCCTGCCCGGCAGGGCCGTCTTCTTCGGGGAGGCGGACCTCAACGGGCAGATCCGCCCTGTCGCCTGCCAGGAGCAGCGCGCCAGCCAGGCAAAGCGCATAGGCTTCTCCCCCATCGTCATGCCTGGAAGCGTCGAGACCATCGTGGAGCTGGCGCAGAAGCTTTTCAGGCGCAGCACCAGCCGCGGAGGACGCAATGCCTGAAGAAATTGAACGCAAGTACCTCAATGCCGCAAGCCCGGACGTGCGCCCGCTCCTTGTTGAGCTTGGCGCCAAGCCCTTTGGCGGACCGCACTTTGAGAGCAACATCCTCTACGACCTGCCGGACGGATCCCTCAGGGCGCAGAGCCATCTGCTGCGCCTCCGCACCCGCCGGTGGAAGGACAAAGCGGACGCCAGGCTGACCTTCAAGGCTGAGCCCAAAATGCTCATGCTGGGCGGCACGCCGGTCAAGCGCCGCGAGGAGCTTGAGCTTGGCGTGGACGACGCCAAAACCATGCATGCAGTCCTGCTCAGACTGGGCTACAGGGAGACGGCGCGCTATGAAAAGGTCCGCGAGTCCTGGCACCTGGCAGACAGCCATGGCGCTGAAGTCCATGTCGACATGGACCGCCTGCCCTTCATGCACTGCGTGGAAATAGAAGCCCCCCTGGAGAGCTTCCAGGAGATGGAGGAGGCGCTGCACCTTGCAGGCTGCCCTGTCAGTGCGGCAAGCTACCACACGCTCTACTGCGAGTTCCTGGCAGGAAAAGGGCTGCCAGCTGCTGCCAGCTTTGTCTTTGACGGCAAGGCAAGGGCAGGCATCTGCGCAGAACTTGGCATCACCCTGCAAGCCCTTTTTTAAGCAGCCCTCCCCTGCCTTCCGCTGAAACTGCCTTTACCGACTGCGAGGCCAAAAAAAATGCCGCATGCACCTTCCGCCACCATGGACACAGACGAAAAGACGGAGACCAGGCCGTCCCTGAAGGAGCCGCCCCTCTTTGCCGTCTACCTCCACAACGACGACTACACCTCCATGGACTTTGTGGTGAAGATCCTCAAGGAAATCTTCTTCATGACCGAGGAAAGGGCCATAGCCGTCATGCTGAAGGTCCATACAGAGGGCATTGCCAAGGTCGGCACCTATGTGCAGGAAGTGGCAGCCACCAAAAGGCTGCAGGTTGCACGCGAAGCCAGGAAGAACGGCTTCCCCCTTCTGTGCACCATAGAGGAAGAATAGAGGAAGGATCTCCCGCAGGGTGAAGGACATCAGGACAGCCTTATGCATTTTACACCACTTGCCCGCCAAATCATACGCGATGCCATCCTGGATGCAGGGATGCGCAGGCACAGCATTTTTTCTGTCGAGCACATCCTCTTTGCCATGACTGAGGACGAGCGCGGCCGCAGCCTCCTGCGCGGCGTGGGCGTCGACATCCCCCTTTTGCGCCAGCAGTTGTCCGAGTTCTTCCAGTCCTTCATGGAGACGCTTCCTGAGGGCAAGGTCCGCAAGCCGGAGCAGAGCGTCAACATCGGCAAGCTCGGCGAAAGGGTCATGCGCAACCTGCACAATGCCGGCAGGGAGGAGGCCAACTTGGGCGCCCTGCTGGTGGCCATCCTGCAGGATGAGGACTGCCATGCCTCCTACTACCTGCAGAGCCAGGGCGTGACCCTGCTTGAGGCCCAGCAGTTTGTCTCCCACAGCTACGACGAGGAAGGCGCAGGAAGGACAAGGGAAAAAGCCGCAGCCGGCGGGAGCGGCAGGGAGGAAGGCAAGAAGAAGCAGTCCGCCCTGGAAGAGTTCACGACGGACCTGACGGCCCTGGCAAAAGAAGGGAAGCTGGATCCCTTGGTCGGGCGCACCAGGGAGATTGAGCGCACCATTGAGATCCTCTGCCGCAGGACCAAGAACAACCCGCTCTTTGTGGGGGATCCGGGCGTAGGCAAGACGGCCATGGCCAACGGGCTCGCCCTGCGCATAGCCCAGGGGGAGGTACCTGCGCGCTTTGCCAAATCCAGCATCTACTCCCTGGACATGGGGCTGCTTGTCGCCGGAACGCGCTACCGCGGCGACTTTGAGGAGCGCCTCAAAAACGTCGTCAAGGAGCTGCAGGCAAAAAAGGACGCCATCCTCTTCATTGACGAAATCCACACCATAGTCGGCGCCGGCGCCACCTCGGGCGGCGCCCTGGATGCCGCCAACATTTTGAAGCCCCTGCTTGCCAGCGGGGAGCTGCGCTGCATGGGCTCCACAACCTTTGAGGAGTTCCGCAACCACTTTGAAAAGGACAAGGCGCTCTCACGGCGCTTTGTGGCCGTCAAGCTCAATGAGCCGTCCCATGAGGAATGCCTCAAAATCCTCCAGGGGCTGTCCCCGCGCTATGCCGACTACCACCAGGTCACCTACAGCGACAGCGTGCTGCAAAGCATAGTGGAACTCTCTGCACGACATATTCATGAAAAGCTCCTGCCGGACAAGGCCATCGACGTGCTGGACGAGACCGGCGCCTGCGTCTACCTCAAGGCAGGCAAAAAGGCTCAGCCGGAGCAGCAGGCAGAAGAGACGGAAGGCGCAAAGGAAGCCGCCCCCAAAAAGCGCTCAGCCCGCAGGCCCAGGGTCACAACAGCGGACGTAGAGCAGGTCGTGGCCCGCATGGCTGGCATCCCTGCCCGCTCAGTCTCAGGTTCGGAAAAAAAGCGCCTGGCCAGCCTGGAGGAAAGCCTCAAAAAGCGCGTCTTCGGGCAGGACGAGGCAGTGCGCTTAATCTGCCGCGCCGTCCTGCGCTCCAGGGCAGGTCTCGGGCAGCCCGGCAGGCCCCAGGGATCCTTCTTGTTCTACGGCCCCACAGGCGTGGGCAAGACGGAAGTGGCCAAGAGCCTGGCCGACGTGCTGGGCATTGAGTTTCTGCGCTACGACATGAGCGAGTACATGGAAAAGCACTCCGTTTCCAGGCTCATCGGCGCGCCTCCAGGCTATGTGGGCTATGAGCAGGGCGGCCTTCTGACCGAGGCCGTGCGCAAGTCCCCCTTCTGCGTCGTGCTGCTGGACGAAATTGAAAAGGCCCATCCCGACATTTTCAACGTCCTGCTGCAGGTCATGGACGATGCCTCCCTGACCGACAACGAAGGCAGAAGGACCGACTTCAGCAATGCCATCATCATCATGACCTCCAATGCCGGCACCTTTGAGATGAACACCGCCTCCATGGGCTTCACCCGCAGCCTCTCTGCGGAGGATGCGGCAGGCCGCGCCAAAAAGGCCGTGGAGAACACGTTTACGCCTGAGTTCCGCAACCGCCTGGACGCCCTCATCCCCTTCCGCAGCCTGACCAGCGACATGATGATCAGCATTGTGCGCAAGTTCCTGGCCCAGATTCTGGAAAACCTGGCAACCCGCCACGTCGAGCTGACAGTCTCAGACGAAGCCCTTGCCTGGCTTGCCGAAAAGGGCTTTGACCCGGCCATGGGGGCGCGCCCCCTGCGCCGGCTCATGCGCGACGAGGTGGAGGACAGGCTCGCCCAGGCCCTGCTCTTCGGCCCCCTGCAGAAGGGCGGCAGGGCGCGCCTTGTCCTGCAGGGCTCAGAGCTTGCCCTGACCATGCCCGAAACAGCCAGCGCCTAAAAAAAAGCAGAGGTACCCCGTCATGCCGAAGTTGTTGGATGCACATACGCTGAAACTTGCCCGTCAGATGAAAGCCCGCATTGAAGAGATCAAAGACATCTT
>CAZWGJ010000140.1:0-5162 GCA_964633375.1 uncultured Desulfovibrio sp. | reverse complement strand
CTTCATGTGGGAAAGCAGGTCGTTGCCAAGATTCTTTTGAAAGCCCCGTCGAGCTTTAGAGCTCCGGGGCTTTTCTCATATCCTGCGGCAAAAGGTACGTCTCAGGTTCTGGCAGCATCGTCTACACCTCTACACTCGCTGCGCTGTCGAAGCTCTCTATGCCTTCTGCTGCAATGACGCTGGCATACGTCCGTCCTGGAATGGGGATTTCCGCCTAAGTGTACGGCCGGCATCGTGCGCTGCATCGTACCTTGCATCGGAGAGTCCGTTGCCTGCACCCATTTCAAGGAGTGCTTCCCTGGCCGGCCCGCTTCCCGCTGCTTTGCAGACTGCCTCCAGGCGGCATCACTGCACAAGCTTTTCCTGCGCAGCTGCCATGCAGTCCTTTTGATCGAGCTTTGCAGAGGCAGACATCCCATTTCCACAGTTGGTGGCTGGCCTGGCACATGCACTGCCTGAACTTGTCCGCACTGAGCGAGCACAAGATGCAGGCTGCGTGATTGGCTTTAGGGAAGAGGCTGCAGCGCAAGGCCGACTGAGATGTGGTCTGCCTTCTCTTGTGTGTGCAAGCGGTTTCTACACTTCTACGATCTCTACGCTGCCCAGGCTGTCTATGCCCTCTGCTGTGATGGCGTAAGCCTGAGTCCTTCCTGGAAGAGGGACGGTCTTCCATGTGTACGGTCTGCCTGAGAGAAAGGACGTGCCGGCATCGTGCGTTCCATCGTGCGCTGCATCGGGGAGTTCGCTGCCTGGTTCCATTTCAAGGACGGCTTCCCTGGCAAGCCCGCATCCAGTTGCCTTGCAGGTGCGGGCATCTCTTTTCACAGTCGAGCCCTATGCCAGTCATCGGCATTCCCTGAATTTGTCCGCACTGAGCGAGCACAAGCTGCAGGCTGAGTGACCGGCTTTAGGAAAGAGGCTGCAGGGCAAGGCCGACTGAGATGTGGTCTGCCTTCTCTTGTGTGTGCAAGCGGTTTCTACACTTCTACGATCTCTACGCTGCCCAGGCTGTCTATGCCCTCGGCAGCAATGACGCAGACATGAGACCTTCCTGGAAGAGGGACTGTCTTCCATGTGTACGGTCTGCCTGAGAGAAAGGCTGTGCCGGCATCGTGCATTCCATCGTGAGCTTCATCGGAGAGTTCGCTGCCTGCATCCATTTCAAGGAGTGCCTCCCTGGTAAGCCCGCTTCCCGCTGCTTTGCAGACTGCCTCCAGGCGGCACCACTGCACAAGCTTTTCCCTTGCAGCTGCTATGCAGTCCTTTTGATCGAGTTTTGCAGGCGCAGTCATCCCTGCATCAGGCTCTTGCGGGATGAACGGCAGATGATCCAGCCGCAACTTTTCCCAGTCGATGCCTATGCCTGGCACATGTACTGCCTGAGCTTGTCCGCATTGAGCGATCGCCAGCAGACAGACTGCGTGATCGGCATAGGAAAACGAGACTGCTGCATAAGGCAGACTGAGGTATGGACTGCCCTCTCTTGTGTGCTTGAGCGTTGTATGAGGCGCTGAAAGGTTTAGATGCTTCAAGCCCTGGTGCAGCAGCCATCTTGCCTCGCAGCGCAGGCTGAAGGCAGCACTGTGTCCTATGCGCTCAAGATATAGAGCATCCTCTGCCCCAAAGAAGTCAGGCGGCAGCCTTTTCCTTGAGCAGGCTGTGCTGGTGCTGCCGGGCAGCACTAAAATAGTTTTTGCTGCTGCCATGGGTCTTGTGAGGTCCTCTGCATAGTCTTGCGCCGTCTGCGTCGTTCTTCTTGTGGTTTATGGTATGGCATCTGGCTGCGCAGAATACAGTCTTCCGTTCAGAGGGCATCGTGTACTCTCTGAACGGAAGACAGGAAGTTGGTCGCCGGCTCTCAGAAGGGAACAGTGCTGTTCCATCCTGGGGCCGTTTTCTGGTCGTCATCTCCACTGTGCACTTGGCAAGCTGAAAAAGAAGGCTTTGGCAGCAGTGCCAGGCGCAGGGGACCGGCGCTTAGTTCTTGCGCAGGGCTTCCTGCTCTTCGAGCCAGGCGTTGGCTTCATGAAGGTCCAGGGTCTTTTCATACAGGGCCCTGCCGCTGATGGCTCCTTCCAGGCGTCCGTTGACAGACAAGGGATAGAGTCTTTGCAGGTCGCCCATGTTGGTAACGCCGCCGGCTGCAAGGACAGGTACGGGGGAAAGGGTGCAGATGGTTTCCATCTCGGCGAGATTGACGCCCTGCTGCATGCCGTCGCGCTCTATGTCTGTATAGACGATAAAGGCCGTGCCCATCTCAACCAGCTTGGGGATGGCATCGGTGGCGCGCACGCCAGAGTCCTTGGTCCAGCCCCTGGTCTTCAGTATGCCCTTCTCAGCATCCAGGGAGACGCCGATTTTGCCGGGGAAGGCGTCGCAGAGACGGGCAAGGAGGTCGGGATCCTCAATGGCGGCAGTGCCTATGAGCAGCCTGGTGACGCCGGCGTCCAGATAGGCGCGGGCTGCCTCCATGGTGCGGATTCCTCCGCCAAGCTCCACCGGAATGTTCAGTCCGGAGCAGATGCTCTGGATGAGCTTTTTGTTCTTGGGAACGCCGTCAAAGGCACCGTCCAAATCGATGAGGTGCAGATAGCGGGCGCCCTCGCGTTCCCATGCCAGGGCGGCTGCGACGGGATCGGGGGAGAAGACGGTGGTTTCGTTGGCCTTGCCTTGTCTTAAGCGGACGCAGGCGCCGTCTTTGATATCTACAGCGGGAAGCACAATCATGGCTTGTTCCTTTCTATCTTAACAAAAAGGCTGCCGCCCCTTTGGGAGTGGCAGCCTTGTAAAAGTCAGTGCTGGCAGGCTTTTAAAGCCCCATGCGGGTCAGCATGGAGTCAACGCCTTCATTGGTGAGGTCGCGTGCCGTGACCCATGCACCCCTGCGCTTGACGAACTCGCCCATGCTCAGCAGGTTGCTGGTCAGGCCCACCTGGCGTTCCTGGAATACAGTGTGGTTGTATACAGTGCCTGAATCGGTGCGGATGAGGTAGAGCTCAACCTGGACCTCGGCGGGTTCAGTGACGCCGGCTTTGGAGCCCTCCCTGTCGTGCCAGTTGATGATCTGCGGCACCAGGATGAAGTCCTTGCCTGTCTGCTTGCCAAGATTGACCCAGGCAGACAGTCCCTGTGGCTGGGAAGAAGCGTGGAAGGAGGTGCCTGCCTTGTCAAAGGGCGGCTGCACCTTGGGGAAGGAGAAGACCCTGGAGTTTTTCTTGGAAAGGAGCCTGCTCTTGAGATCGGCATCCAAAAGCATGAGCTGGTCTGTGGAGACACGTCCCTGGCTGATAGGCAGCTGTCCTGCAATAAGCTCAGCCGTTTCTACAGGCTGGGTGAAGGGCATGACGGCAATGGAGTAGCGGGGGCTGAAAATCTTGGGCACATCAGCTGTCGATCTCGGACGCTGCTGGCATCCGAATGCCGTGAAAAGAAGGAGAAGAACTGCCAGGACGGCAGCAAAACGGGTATGTGACATAACTACTAGCCCTGGAGCAGGTTATTCCTGTCCTGCAAAGTCAATCTGAATTTGTTCCGCGGCATCGTTTGAGCGTATGGCTATGGTGCCGATCTGCCATGCCTTGTAGTTGAAGGCCTGGATGCGGTTGATGGTGTCAGCAACGTATTCCTTGGAGACGACAAGGATGTAGCCAATGCCGGTGTTGAAGATCTGGCACATTTCAGGCCAGCTCAGCTTGCCTTCCTTCTTCAGCCAGTTGAAGACAGGGGGAATGTCCCAGGTGCCGAATTTGATGTGGGCTTCAACCTGGCTGGGAAGGACGCGGGGAATGTTGTCGTAGAAGCCGCCGCCGGTGATGTGCGCCATGCCCTTGATGGGCGTGTCGCGCAGCAGGGACTTGATGACATCAACATAAATGGCAGTCGGAGCCAGGAGCACATCTGCTACTGTGCGGTTCTCCTCGCCCGGGAAGGGATCGTCGTCCTTGAGGCCGGACTGGTCCAGCAGCTTGCGCACCAGGGAGAAGCCGTTGGAGTGGACGCCGGTGGAGCCTATGCCGATGATGCAGTCGTTGACGCTGATGTCGGAGCCGTCGATGATTTTGTCGCTGTCCACGATGCCTACGGCAAAGCCGCCCAGGTCGTATTCGCCCTCGGCGTACATGTCGGGCATTTCGGCCGTCTCGCCGCCGAGCAGCGTGCAGGCTGCCTGCTTGCATCCGTCGGCCACGCCGCTGATGACGGTCTTGGCGACGTCAACATCCAGCTTGCCGGTGGCAAAGTAGTCCAGGAAGAAGAGGGGCACGGCACCCTGCACCAGAATGTCGTTGACGCTCATGGCAACCAGGTCGATGCCCACGGTGTTGTGGCGGTTGAAGCGGAAGGCCAGTTTGAGCTTGGTGCCGACGCCGTCGGTGGAGGAAACCAGGACCGGAGCCTTCATGCCGCTGATGTCAGGCCTGAAGAGCCCGCCGAAGCCTCCAATGTCGGAGAGCACGCCCTTGGTGTGAGTAGAGGCAACAACATTCTTGATGGAGGAGACCAGGGCATTGCCCGCCTCAATGTTGACACCTGATGCTGTATACGCTTTGGATCGGTCGCTGGACATGAAATACTCCTTGCTGCCTTAAGGGACGTAACATGAGACGTAACATGAAACGCAAAAAGAGACGTAAAAATGAAAACTGATCCTTAGAATATACAGTACACTTGCAAGGGTTGCAATGTGCCTGAAAACGGGGATTGCGCAGGGCCTGCGAAGCGCAGCGTGCAGCAGGCAGCCTGCAAGAAGAAGCTGAGGATGCTGCGCTGCCTTAGAAGGTCTGCCCAGCTGTCTTGATGCTCTCTTGACAGAGGAGAGCCTTGCTGCGGCGTCATCAAGGAGCAGTGAATCGATGGTGAAGGCGGCAGGCAAATTGCGATGAAGGCATGATGCATCCTGGTTCAGGGATGCACTGACAGGCTCTGGGAGCAGGATATGCCGCTGGCGATGAAAAAAAGGTGAGGCGCCAGGTCAGCCATAATGGCTGCCCAGAGACGATTTGGTGAAGATTCTTTGAAGAAATTTGAAAAAGTTGTTGACAGAGGGGGGCTGTCAGCGTAGAAACTCTCCTCGCGCCAAGTGAAAACGCTCACTGAACGTTCACACAAGGTGCAGGAACATTCGTTCCTTCCTGCTGAGTCAAATGAAGCGGACTTCAAAGAAA